>JANNDL010000020.1:0-24531 GCA_031387665.1 Chamaesiphon sp. OTE_75_metabat_95
TTTTTGATCTATGCTTGAATTTTTTACGGGAACTAATGTTATTCCAGCGGCAGTAAACTGAACTATGTATTCAGAAACTATAAGCACGAATTTCCGGTACCCACCTGGTTTTAACCAGGTCATAAACTGAGGTAAAACGGCGTTGCGGTTGACTTTAAATATTTAAGGAGAGGCTCTGAGTACTAGTACTTGGAGCTTCTTTTTGTAGGAGTAAAGTGACAACTTGGCTGGACAGTTTTAACGGTTAAAATGTAACTACTCAGGGGGGTAATGAAAGAATGCGGGTTTCAAGCGATTTCACGACATTATTTTGAAAATAAGTTGGTTATCTTTGTTGTTATTGAGGGGTTAGGCTGACGTAGACAATGACTGGGTTGAGATTGGTAGCGGGTACATTGACTTCAATCTTGGCAGTATCACCGATCGAGCTAGTAATATTATGACTATTGAAGATAGCTGTTGGTTGATAATCAATGCCTTGATTAACATGGGCATAAATTCCTGTCCCACCGCTGGCAAAGCGAATTTTTGGGTCGCTGTTGCTGAGTCCACTAGCAGCTTTATCGATTGTGACTGATAAGCTGCTACCAGTATTGCAGACGGTTGTGATGGAGCCGCGATTACCCAAAAGTGCGAACGTAGCATTGCTACCACTGGCAGGGGCATCATTCAGCATGGCAAAGGAACATTGAGGTAGTACTGTGCCAGAGAAGGTGATTTGACTCTGTTCGTTGGCATGGCTAGGCATCGCCCAAAAACTAGTACAGCTAGCAACGGCGAGGATGATCAGATTTTTGTTCACGATCGGGGGATGACTCTTGTAGAATCAGAATATGATGAGCTAGGAATAATGATTGCTGGATTGATTCGTTCCAGATATAGTCATTATTCCCACGACTACCAACATTCTTTACCGATATGGTATTTTGAGAATTATTTTATATAGAACCCATTTGAGATCTTCTCGTGGGGGAGGGCAGGTTTTGCTCGAAGATGATGGTGCTAGGCGGCGATTATTAGCATGAACCAGCCTCTACGGTTGGCTATTCTCCATTCTACGGATCTGTAGGGGTAGGTTTATGCAACCTAATATCGATCTTACTGTTAGGTCTTAAACAAAACCTACCCTCCTTCACTAGGATCTAAAAAGATCTCAAATGGGTTCTATAAATATGATAAAATTGGTCATCACATTTATAGCGGTGAATCAGTTTTAACAGTGATCCTAAAATACCAATGAATAATTTATCAAGTATTTTACATCGTGATAGTATAGTTGCCATTTTGCGAGAACAAATGGTTCGATCGAGATTTGGGATTCAATCCTTATCCTTATTTGGATCTGTAGCACGTAATGAAGCTACGCAGGAAAGTGATTTAGACTTTATTGTGAATTTTGATGGGGCGGTTACATTCGATCGATATATGGATCTCAAAATATTCCTAGAGGATTTGTTTGGCAAAAAAATTGATTTAGCGATCGAAGATACCTTAAAACCACAAATTCGTCAAAAAATACTTGAGGAGGCAATCGATGTCACGTAGTTTAGATTTATATCTGGATACAACACCGCTAGATGCACCAATAATTTCGGCGATATCTGCTTGTCTCAAACCACTAGATTCCATTTATCCTTGTCATATGGAAGCAATTTGAGATTTTCTGGTGGGGTTGGGCGAGTTAGTTTAACATCGAACAGTAAGATCGATATTGGCTAGCATAAACTCGCCCCTACAGATCCATAAATTTGTACACATATATTTTTACAGATCAACCGTAGGGGTGGGTTTATGCTAGAAATTTTCGCCTAGCACTACAACATATAAACAAACCCGCCCAACCTCACCAGAAGATCTCAAATGGGTTCTATCTCAGTTACCGCGATCTAGAAATTCTTGCTCATATAAATTAGGGGTAGGACAAGTCTGGAGGAAGTTGGTGTTAATACTGGTGGTTTGGGTACTGGTAAAGTTGGAGTTGGCGATGTAGCTGCTGGTTTGGATGCAGGTGATACTGGCGGAGGTGAAGCTGCTGGCGGTGTGGATGCGGGTGGAGGTGTATTCTCGGCAGGAATAGCGACGATGAGATTTAGCTCTTGGCTGGGTTGGGAGCTAGATGTGATTTTGAGTTGGTTGGGGGTGCTAGGTAAACCGCTGACATTAATTTGATATTCGCCTTGCTCCAAACCTTCGAGGGTATAGAATCCCGCATCATTGGTAATTGAGAATACTTTAGTTTTGGTGCGAAGGTGGGTAGCTTCGACTCTGGCACCAGCTACCGCATCGCCTTTGGCATCTTTGACAACGCCGATACTTACATAGGCGGGCACGAGTGGTACCGCGACGGTTGTTACACCGCTGGAGACTACTTCTACTCTAAGGGCATCGGTGCGACTACGATAGTTAATTGGGTAGCCAGCCGGATCGATATCCATCCGGTAACTACCACTAGGGAGATTGAGATCGGCTCGATCGTTAGTGACAGATGGGCGATACTGAGCTAATGGGCGTTCATTTACCCTAATCAGCAGGGGATCCCAATAGCCCTCTTCTCCAGCATCTTGGCGACCGTTTTGATTCTTGTCTAGGAAGGGTTGAAAGACGACTTTCCCGACGGTACGGAAGTCTTCTACCTTATCGAATGTTCCCCTAATTCCGCCACTAGTCAGGAGTGTGGTAGTAAGTTCGATCGCATAATTAGCTTGAGTAGAATTGTCTGATACGCCGCGATAACTACCCCTAAGTTGTAAACCAGGGATAAAGTTGAGATCGGCATTGGCGAGAATACCGCTACCAACACCACTGAAGCCGTAACCTAGCTCAGTTTGCCACAGAGATCGACCATCTCCAACTCGATCTGGGGAACGATATCTCCATAGGGCACTAGAGAGCGTCGTGTTAGTAGTCTGGCGGCTGTTTTGATAACCGAGTACAAATTCGTGTCCGCTGTCACTTTGATCTTTATTGGATAGGCGGTAAGTTAATTGGGCATTGAGAGCTGATTCATTACCTTGATAACTTGCTTGTAGATCGTTCCAGCGTTGGTTGGCAGAAGTCCGAATTTTACCTTTAGTATCGATATCAGCCGCTAGGCGCGTCGAAGTATTTGTATCGTTGGTAAAGTATTCGCCACCAATTGTCGCACCTCTGAGACTTTCATAGTTGCTGGTAACTGAGTAATTATTAGCAACTCGCCAATTGGCATTGGCACTAGTCGAGAGTTGGTCGCTAGTGCTGGTCAGACTAAAATTATTAGAAGGACGATAGCTTAATCGTCCGATATAGTCTGACTGCTGACCACCAACTGCGGCAGACATTGAGATTTCTAGCGGGTTGCTTGGTTGCCAGAATAGTTCGCCAATTCCTTTGATCGATCGATCGAATGCAACCCCAGCACCAATGGTAAGACTGTCTGAGATACCTCGCCGATATAGTACACCGCCCTGGGCAGCATCAAATGAGCCGAAATTGCCAGAACTAATCCGATTTCCCCCAGCGGAAACGACAATCGCACTAGCACCAACGGGAATCTGACCAGAGAAACTAGTAAATGTAATATCTTGAACGATCGGATTGGAGGTTAATTGTCCCCGTGGATAGAGCAGGATTTTGTAATCTCGCCCAATTAAATCGCTATCTAAGTTTCCACTGACAACAATATTGTCAAAGCGATAGACACCAGAACTATCGATCAGAATTTCTTTGACCAGGACATTTCGATCGTTCTTAACTAGCTGTACTAATGTCCCTGGCGCGGCTGTTCCCGAAATCGTTCTACCAGTGCGCCGAGCTTGGAGCCGTTCTGATAAGACATAATCACCACCAGAAAACCGAACAGGTGGCTCAAAACCCTGTCGATAGACGGTGGTAGCACCCCAATAGGTGCCTGTAGCTGTGCTCCTAAACCGCCAAAATGGACTTTGAGAGCCAATAATCAGATCGTCATTACTGCGCTGGCGTAAAATCACGCCATCGCTGAGGTTCCAATTTTTTGTATCGCCAATTGATGGCTGATTGAACCGAAGATACCAACCAGCATCCAAGATATTTCCTGCCGCTCGCAGTTCTCCCTGAATCTCCGATTTATCCTTGCTCCCGACTGTCCCAGAAGTATTCAGCCGTTCTTGGATGATACTCATCCCCAATTTGCCAGAAGGCTGCACCCGTTCTAGTCCATCGAGAATTACAGGTGGTGCATCTACCCCAAAATTGTCCCGCACACCACCTGGCAGATTAATATCTATGGCATATTTATAGAGATCGAATTTAACGATAAAACCAGGAATTGCAGCTAAATCTCGGACGAAAATTGCTCGTCCCAATGTCCTATTGGCAATTATTTTATTTGCTGATAATCTAAACCTCTGGCTAGATGTCGAAAGCTCCAGTTGACCATCGATTTCTTTGATTTTGAAGCCAAGAGCTGGAGCCAATTCGTCAAATGGTAATAACCAATCTTCAAAGTTGACTGCTTTTGTACCATCTTCTTGACCTAATACTGAAAAACTCTCTAATTTAGTTTTGCCATTAACTAATAGCCCGACAGGTAATAGCTGTGAATTAAATTGATTGACTGGTACTGGTGTAACTTGCTGGACAAAAATTGGATTAGTTGGGTTGTTAGTAGATTCTGCTAATACACTATGAATATTGGTTAATATATGGCATACTGTAATAATGGCGAATAATAGTAGCTTTGGCAAGTTTTTGTCTATTTCTAATTTAAACACTTTGCTTAACATCCTTTGGGTTAGTTTTCCCATCGAGCTGGCATTTTAGTGTAACCACGATCGGATCGAGATAATTTATTAATGTAGAGTGGGAGTATCCACCCTACAGTACAAATGTGAGTATTAAATATCTGATTAAAACAGTATATTTAGGGAATCATTACTTTGATATTGAAAGGTGTGTTCTGACCAGTAGACACAATATCACCAACTAAACTATAGTTTCCAGATTCTAGTGCTATAGGTTTAATATTGCGCTGCAATACAATCTCACGCTCATTTTCTGACTGTACTAATATTCCCTTGATTTGATCTTTAGCTATCTCTTTACCATCTTTCTCGATCCGCCAATTTACATCGGGAAAGGCAGTTCTTTTGCCTTTGTTGACGAGCAAAATACTAAGCTTTTTAGCACTATTATCCCAAATAGCCGTAGTTGATTGCACATCAGCACCACTAGTACCCTTGCTAATATAAAATACAGAAGCAACTCTAGCTTTTATTACAACTGCATTTTGATTGTTCGATTTTACTTCTCTTTCTTTGAGATCTTCAATAAATACTACCGCTCGATATTCATTGCTCGGCAAACTAGGTGGCAGCAGAGTAGCTACTCTCACATTCCTAGTAACACCAGGTGGGATTTGTAATTCTCTAGGAGAAAACTGAAGATATGGAACGGCACTACGATCATGATTACCGATGCTCACAAAACCCTTCTTGGGATCGTAGGTAAAGTTTTCCGCATATACCCTGATTCTCAGCGGTTCTTTACCTTTGTTAGTAACATAGATAGATCCTTTTGCTTGCCCGCTTTTAGTCTCACTGATTGTTACCATTGGTGAGACAGTAAATTGTTGTGCCCAGGCAGGTACAAGTGTGCAAAGATTAGCAATTATTCCAATCCCTAAGCCTAAAATTATTTTATTAATGTGCTGTACTGCCACTTTTTAATTTTTAAATATTGGTAAGTTTATAAAATGATGAGTAAGTGGGAGAAACTCTCACTTACTCATCAATGGATTGCTAATCCATCAATATATCCCTATAACTACAGATTAAGGAGTTACAGTAGCAAGAACTTTTGCAATGTAAGGACCAGCCGCTAAATTTGCTCCAGTTGGGGCCTCGATCTTAGCTGTAACATCTAAGTCAGAAGCAGTCGCGGAGAAACCGTTGCTAACGTTTACTTTGTTATAAGTAGTGACAAAGCCAGTAGCGACACCAGCATAGGCACCGTTACCATTGCTTAAATCGAATGTACGTGTGAGGGTTTGACCAGCGTTAGGATCATCTACGCCAGGGATGGGAGTACTGAGTCCTACAGTTAACGTAGAAGTAGCAGTATTACAAGTAGTTGAAATTTTGCCGAGAGTAGTTGAAGTAAGATTAGTAACTAAAGCTGTTGCGTTGGGCAAAGCACCATCTACTACGGTAATACTACAATTAGCACCAGCACTCCCCGCATGAACTGAAGTTTCACTAGCTGGAGTTCCAACAGTAGTGGAAGTAGCAGTACCACCAGCATGAGCAACGGAAGCAAAACCAGTAACAGCAGTTAGAGCAACGATCGAAGCAAGAATCTTTTTCATAATCAGTATGATTTCGTGAGTAAAAGTAGTGAATTTGAGCAACTTACAATTCATCATTGAACTAATTCAGCTTGCAGCTTGACAGCGTAATCCGACGCACCAATTAGAAGATAGCCATTGGCAGCTACCACCTGGACTTGATAACGCACTTCCCCAGCGGCAATACCACTAAGATTTGCGTATGGAATAAACACCGTATCGGTATAATCCGATGTCGTTGCAGTGAAAATTCCACTCACACCTACCAACCGGAACCGAGCAGAGCCGTTATACAGCTTGTCACTCGCCCCCAAAGATAAGCGCAATTTACCAGTAATGGCCCCAGTGCATTCCACGCGAAAGTAAGAATCAGAACTGTTAGACTCCAATCGGTTAGCCAGCGAAGCATTCGGAAACATCTGCCCAGCAGTACTACCGACGATCGAACAGGTTGGTGTTACTGGCGGTACTTGCGCCATTGCGGGTGAAAGCAACTTAATACCAGAACCCAACCAACCTGCGATCGAACAGCAGACAATAAACCGACGCATATTTACCTTGGCTTCAAGCCGTCAAGTGTATAGAAGATTAGATGCGATGAAAGTAAGTCGTTGTAGCCATGTACTAAACCTGTCGAGTTTGAGACTCGATCGGCAAGCGTTGGTACAATGAGAGTGAATTATTTTTTGATGTGTGCTGCGAACGATCGAGCCATTGTCACAGTGCAAATTTGTACCAGTGGCAAAACTTGCTTGTGTCAGTTCGCGGTATGCTTTACTCTAAGATCGAGTCTAGTTTTCCCGCTAGCCTTTCGTTTGAAGCACCATGTACACAATATTACTGCCACGAATAATAGTTGTCAGTACCTTGAAGTACTTGATGTAAGAATATGCGCGATATAGCTTAGATAGAGCAAATTGAACTAAGTAATTCCGACTTAAATTAGCCGATATTAGGCGTATTTATCGATAGTAGTGACCTAAATTTAGTTGACAACTATCGTAAGGATAGATGATACACTGTCATCTATCTACAGGGTAGGTTTCTAGTGGACTTCAATCAGTATCTGGCAATGATCGATCGCCTATCGATCCAACAACATGGCAAACGACTGACACAAATAGAGCGAGAGATCTTGGGCATCGCCTGGGAAGGTGGATCCTATCGCCAGATTGAGAGCTTTCAGGAGCAGACTGTCAAAAACAAAGCTGTTAAACTCTGGAAGGATCTATCCCAATTGCTCGATACCAAAGTCAACAAGTATAATTTACGACAGGTATTAGAGGAATTAGATGTCAGTAGCATCTTACCAGAGCAATTGACGACACCGACGATCGATCGTCCGACTAGATCTAGATTTCATGGTAGAAAAGCCGAGCTGTGGCAATTGCAACGGTGGATCGAAACAGATCGCCATCAAGTAATCTCAATCTACGGGGCAAAAGGCATTGGTAAAACCACCCTTGTCCATCAGCTAGTCGAAAACCTAGCCCCGAAATTGGATCGAGCGATCTGGATTTCTTTGGCAGAAACACCCGATTTAATGGATGTATTGAAGATTGCCATCAAAGAAGTCGGCGGTAGAAAAGCAAAATTATCTAAAAAATTGTCAACGGCGATCGACAAAACAATCGCTTATTTACAGCAGAGTAACTGCCTATTAATATTTGACAATGCCGACATAGCATTAGCTCCTGACGAGTCATTAAATTCAGATCTAGGGCGAGATTATGCTCAGTTCTTCGATCGATTGAATAAGTTAAACAGCAATATTTGTTGCTTGACAATTACGACAGCCAAGAACGATATTTTTAGAACTAGCGATTCTCTTCCAGAGACGCTTCGCTTACGACAACTAGAACTACAGGGACTCGAAGCAATATCCTGTCAGGCGTTACTACACAATAGTGAGCTAGTCGGCAGCTCAGTCGAATGGGATCGATTAGTCGAGCTGTATCAGGGTAATCCTCGATATCTAAAAATAGTTGCAAATACGATTAGAGATATATTTGCGGGCAAGATCGACAAGTTCTTGGCAGAAAATATCCTGGTTTATCAGCCGATCGAAATATTACTAGCTCAACAATTGGATCTGCTATCCAATGTCGAAATGTCAGTCTTGCTGTGGCTGGCAATTGAACCCGAACCGATCGATCTAGATCAACTCCAATCGCTCACTAGTGTGAGTATCAGTGGTAGTGACACAATCAAAATCCTCGATCGATTGGTGCGAAAATACTGGGTGGAAATTCATGACGATTTGTTTAGATTACCTCAATTGATCCGAGAATCTGTGACATCACGATATCATCAATTAGTTTGTGAGGGTATCACTGCAAAAAAGTTTCAGCTTCTGCATCACTACTCAATTATTCCAGTGGTGAAAGTACTGAAAAATAATGAAAATCACATAGATGACAAGAGCGATAAATTCGATCGAAACCTAAAATATCATCTACACTCGATTATCTCTAGACTACTCTCAAGGGAACACTTTACCCCCCCCGCACCGAAATTCTGGCCTCGATTATGTTTCCATCATTACAGCAGAAAATGGAGCTACGGCAGGATTTAAAAGCTGAATTAAGTGAATTGCTAATCCAGCTCGATTCGATCGAATACCAGCACAGTTATAGCGCGGAAACCCAACTGCCTAGTCGCGCTCAGATTCAGCCAGTGAAGATGCCTAGCTATGCCCTTGCAAATCTCACTAACCTGTTAAATACGATCGATATTGAACTTGGATCGTTATGTTAAATTAATTGAGAATTGCGGATGCATTTACCGCACGGGTTCCCCGTCGGCAAAAATGCACCAAGCAGAGAATTGGGTTTTTAGGGTGGAGATCTAAGACTCTGCTTCTCGTGAAGACGGGATTAGAGACAAGTTTTGCTGATAAAGTGGATCGGTAGACATCTTAATGAGATTTAGAAGATCATGACACCACAGGATTTGATGAAGCAGGAAGTTGGGAAGGCTGCGGCGGCGCGGGTACAGTCGAATTCGATCGTGGGGTTGGGGACTGGTTCGACTACGGCGTATGCGATCGAGTATATTGGCAAACGGTTGGCGGCGGGCGAGATTACCAATGTCAAGGGGATTCCGACATCTTTTCAAGCCACGGTGCTAGCGAAACAGTATGGTATTCCGCTTACTACTCTAGATGAAGCCGATCGCATTGATATTGCGATCGATGGTGCCGATGAAGTCGATCCTCACAAAAATCTGATCAAGGGCGGCGGCGCGGCACATACTCAAGAGAAAGTAGTCGATGCACTGGCGGCGCAGTTTATCGTGGTTGTTGATAATACCAAATTAGTCGATAAACTCGGTAGTACTTTCCTCGTTCCGGTAGAAGTCATCCCGATGGCGGTAACGCCTGTGATGCGAGCAATCGAAAAACTCGGCGGTAAACCTCAACTGCGGATGGGCGTTAGAAAAGCTGGCCCAGTGGTCACGGATCAGGGTAACTTAGTGGTAGATGTGAAGTTTGACTCGATCGACAATCCTGCGGAATTAGAAAAAACGCTGAATAATATCCCTGGCGTACTAGAAAATGGTCTATTTGTCGGTGTAGCAGATGTGATTTTAGTCGGTGAAGTTCAAGGCGATCAAGTCATCATCAAAGAAATGTAAAAAGTCAGGATCTGTAGGGGCGGGTTTATACTACTAATTAAAACAACGCTAGTAATCTAGTTTGAACCCGCCCACACACCACCAGGCAGTTAAGATCGATCGAAGCTACAAAAAAAGGAGGTGAAAACTAATAGCTTTCATCTCCTTTTTTTTGGTTGAATTCACGCCGATTTAGTCGATCGTTCTTTTGCCAGTAAATTTGAGCTTCGCAGGCTCAGGATTGCTGCCGATGTTCCGAGCGACGCTACCAACAGCTTCCCGTCCAGCATTAACTTTTTCAGGAAATACGCCATCATTGGGATGAAGTAGGGTTGTTTCGCCTTTAGGCATGATCCGGAAAACTTTGTAATCAGTGATTTTGAATTTACGCAGTTGGGTGCCGAGTGCGAGACATTGCTCCTTGCGAGCCATGTACAGCAGATTTTCACCAGATACCATTGTCGCCGCGCCGCCTGTCGGCATTTCAAATACTTGTTGCTTGGTGCTAGTCCAAGAAATCGCGTATTTTTCTTCGACATCGGCTTTGCTGAGTAAACCGCCAGTGCTGCCGCCAAAGATTGGCGTTTTGCCCGTTAGTTTGATTGCCATAAAACTACTCGTTATAGGGTTTTCGTCATCGTACCACCCAGCTAGACCGCGATCGCTATCTCGTCAAGAACCGTAACAGTTGGGAGAGGATCCGATCGCGAGGTAAAATAAAGCCAAGCCTTTTACAAATTCCCCATCTTCTGAGTTTAGGAACCCTTAATCGTAATGTCATTTTCTAAAATCTTAATTGCCAATCGGGGCGAAATCGCTCTGAGAATCATTCGTACCTGTGGCGAGATGGGGATAGGGACAGTCGCCGTGCATTCAACGATTGATCGCAAAGCTCTACACGTCCAACTAGCTGATGAGGCGGTGTGTATTGGCGAACCAATTGGGAGTAAAAGTTATCTCAATATTCCCAATATCATCTCAGCGGCACTGACTCGCAATGCAACTGCCATCCATCCAGGCTATGGATTTCTGGCTGAGAACGCTCGATTTGCCGAAATCTGTGCCGATCATCATTTGACGTTTATTGGCCCCTCTCCAGCGGCAATGCGGGCAATGGGGGATAAGTCTACGGCAAAGGAAACGATGAAGCGGGTGGGAGTGCCGACGGTACCTGGCAGTGATGGACTGCTTGCCGATGCTGAGGAAGCTCTAAAAGTTGCGGGTGAGATTGGCTATCCGGTGATGCTCAAAGCTACTGCTGGCGGTGGTGGGCGGGGAATGCGGTTGGTACATGAAGAAGCAGACTTAGTGCGGCTATATCACGCTGCCCAGGGCGAGGCTGAAGCTGCATTTGGCAATGGGGGCGTGTATGTGGAGAAATTTATTGAATGTCCGCGCCACATTGAGTTCCAGATTTTGGCGGATAACTATGGCAATGTAATTTATCTGGGTGAGCGGGATTGCTCGATCCAACGTCGGCACCAAAAACTACTCGAAGAAGCTCCCAGCCCAGCATTGAGTCCAGCCCTCCGTCAGAAAATGGGGGCGGCAGCGATCGCCGCAGCTAAGTCGATCGATTATGCTGGAGTCGGGACTGTGGAATTTCTGCTCGATAAGCATGGGGATTTCTACTTCATGGAGATGAATACGCGGATTCAAGTCGAGCATCCGGTGACAGAGATGATTACGGGACTGGATCTGATCGCCGAGCAGATTCGCGTTGCTCAGGGTGAAAAGCTTTCCCTCACCCAGGATCAAGTCATCTTGAAGGGGCATTCGATCGAGTGTCGCGTCAATGCCGAAGATCCCAACCACAATTTCCGCCCCTGCCCAGGTAAAATCACTGGCTACCTAGCTCCAGGCGGACCAGGAGTGCGGATTGATTCCCATGTCTATACTGATTACGAGATCCCACCTTTCTACGACTCCCTGATTGGCAAATTAATCGTCTGGGGTGTCGATCGAGATATGGCGATCCGCCGGATGCGACGGGCATTGCGAGAATATGCAATTACAGGTGTCCCCACAACGATCGATTTCCACCAACGCATTCTCGAACACCCCGATTTTATCAAAGGCGAAGTATATACTAACTTTGTCGAATTGATGATGGCTAACGATAGTTGATAGTTGATAGATCTGTAGGTTGGGTTGCGGATGCGCGTAACTCCTGACGGAGAGGCTATTGCTAAAGCAAACGCTCCGCTACCGCCAACGTCGGGTTTCCCGACGGTTTAGCGGCGTTTTTATTCTCCTGGGGGAGAGGCTCCGCCAACGGGGGTTTCCCCCGAATAAAAAAACGACAAGACAGCGCACCAAGCAGAAGAATGAAACCCAACACACCCAACTGAAAGCCTATTCCTTGAGATCGCCATATATCTTTATTTAGTTAGAGGTTTTATATGTTTTCACAGTTGTCTGAGCGACGAATGCATGTGGTGCGGTGGGTTCTGACGATCGCATGGCTGGTGATGATTGCCTCGTTGTTTTACGATCCGTGGACATCAGCATTGACAGTATCAGATCATCCTTGGAGTCCATTACGGCTTACCGATGCTTGTATTTCAGTCCAAGGTAAATGTTTAGTCGAACAGCCATATCCATTGGCTACTACCCTCTTTTGGGGAGCAATTGTTCCTAGCGCAATCTTTATTTTGCTGGTACTTGGACATGAAGCTTGGCGGCGGATTTGCCCACTATCATTCTTGTCGCAAATTCCCCGTGCGTTGGGTCGGCAAAGGCAATTCAAACGTGAAAATGCAACTACGGGAAAAGTCCGCTATGAACTTGCTAAAGTAAATGCTGAATCTTGGTTAGGTAAAAATTATCCCTACCTCCAATTTGGCTGGCTATTTATCGGATTGTGCGGACGAATTTTGTTCTTTAATGCCGATCGAACAATCCTGGCATTATGGTTAGTATTTACGATCGCCGCAGCGATGACTGCGGGCTATTTGTATGGGGGTAAATCTTGGTGTAACTACTTCTGCCCAATGGCTCCGGTGCAGCGGATTTACAGCGAACCTGGAGGTCTTTTGGCTAGCAATGCTCATACCAGTGAGCAATCGATTACCCAGTCAATGTGTCGAACGATTTTACCGGATGGGTCAGAGCAAAGTGCCTGTGTTGCCTGCCAAAAACCCTGTATCGATATCGACTCCGAGCGATCGTATTGGGACAGTTTAAACAAGCCTGAAGCGTCATTTCTACGTTATAGTTACATCGGTTTAGTTGTTGGTTATTTTGGCTATTACTATCTATATGCGGGTAGTTGGGACTACTATATTTCTGGTGCTTGGGCACGGCAGCCAGACCAACTAGCATCATTACTCAGCCCTGGATTTTATCTGTTTGGGCAAGCTATTAATATTCCTAAAATAGTGGCTGTACCGATAACTTTGGGTGTCTTTACACTAGTCGGACACTGGTTAGGTAAATGGATTGAAAATAGAGTAAAAATCTATAGTCGCGAACGAGAACTCAAGCTTACGCCCGATCTAATTAGACATCGAATTTTCACCCTTTCTACATTCATTATCTTTAATTTCTTCTTTATCTTTGGCGGTCGTCCTTTAGTCCAACTGATGCCAATTTCGGTTCAATTTACCTACGAACTAAGTTTAGTATTACTCAGTACACTATGGCTCTACAAAACTTGGCATCGCAGCTTCGATCTGTATTCACGGGAGAATTTAGTCAGTCGGTTTCGCAAGCAGCTAGAAAAACTCCAGCTCAATATTTCTCAATTCTTTGATGGTAAGACTTTGAGCGATCTCAATACTCATGAAGTTTATGTTTTAGCAAAAGTTTTACCTGGATTCACGCGAGAAAAGCGGCATACAGCTTATAAAGGAGTCCTGCGCGAAGCATTGGAAGAAGGCTATGCTAACTACTCTAGTAGTTTGGAAATTCTTCAACAATTGCGGAATGAATTAGGTATCACTGATGATGAACATCGGGAAGTATTAGAAGAACTGGGAATTGAAGATCCAGAATTGCTCAACCCCGATCTCAAACGTAGCTTAGAGAATCAAATCCGCTTAACAGGCTATCGCAAATCTCTAGAGCGATTGATGCTGCTCCAAAAGCAGCAGGGTAGTAATCTTAATTCAGCAATCAACCGAGACTCAGCCGAAATCCTGGCTTTGCGTCGTCAATATTCGATTGCGCCTCAAGAGGAAACGTGGATTTTGGGTGGCATTGCTCCCGAAGCTGGCAATCTCCGTCGAGCCGAATTCTTGCTAGCGCAACTACCAGATCTAATCACAGCTTATCGCGCACTTCATCAACCAATTCTTCAACAGCATCAAGCTGTATTAATGCTGTTATGGAATAGTATCTCCCACAAAAAAGAACTAATTATCCGCACAATTTTGGAGATAATTGAACCGATTCAAACAGATCCGATCGCTATATCCATTGTTACAGAACTAGGTAAACTATCCCCATCAATCTTAGTCGAAATTTTAGAATTAGATTCCTGGCAAGATCGTCTCAACCCAGAGATATTGGATCGTCTAAATCCACTCACAGGACAGTCTATTCCCTACTCTCTAGATTACCCAATCTCCGAAATTTTTAAATCTTTAGATTTATTACTTGACGATCGAAATCCCCTGATTCAAGCAGCATGTCTATATATCATTGCTCAACTTGACCTCAAACGTAGTCAATCAATCACCCCCAATTATACGACCACACCTAATTCACCATTATTACAAGCAACGGCTCAAACTATTCAAGCAGCAACTAATCATTGTCCACCCCTAATTGAATTCTCCCTACTCGAAAAAGTAGTCTATTTATTCAATAGCGATTTTTTCCATCGCCTGAATAGTGAAACATTAATTACTCTAGCAGATCGATCGGATCTGAGAACCTTTACTCCTAATGGTGTAATTACCGAAGCAGGCGATACCTGTCGAGAACTTCTGTTACTAATTGAAGGTGAAGCCAGCATTCACTACTATTTAGAAAATGAGCAGATCCAAATAGAGAAGATTCATCCAGGTCAAACGTTAGATGAACTGGAGATTTTAGCCAATAGTGACTCTAAAAATACGATCATCGCGGATAGTGATATTACCAGAGTTATCGCAGTTCCAGTCGCCGCTTTTGACGACTTGCTCGATCGCGATCCTGATTTTTCTCGGCGGGTTTTAGAATTGGAAAGCCGCCATCTCCAAAAGTTCATGCGATCGATCCAGTCCGTTTAGCTCTGCATATAAACTGGTGTTGTCAATCCCAATTTTAATCATCGCCTGTGTGCTCTATCGATGGGTCGATTTGAGCATTATTTTATTAGCAACTGGCATGATATTATTTGCTGAACTATTTAATAGTGCGATTGAAATCCTCTGCGATTTTGTCGAACCGCAACAAAATCAGCAGATTGGCGCGATTAAGGATATCGCTGCCGCCGCAGTAGGAATTGCGATCTTTGTCTGGGCGGAAATCCTCATTCTAGAAGGAATCCAGTTGTTGGCAATCGGATAAAAATGCTCGATCTACTTAACCGGAGCCACTAAAGATGTCCAACTCGCGATTCTCCATGGGAGAGGCTCCGCCAACGATTCCCGCAGCGATTTTGGTAGGCTCTGTTTTTCTAGATCGATAAATTGTGTCCCCGCAGATTGGCTTTGATAAGTCGTCGTCGGATAGTCAGCAAGTGCGGCACTTGTCAGGTAGCTCAACCCATTTAAGTTCGGAAATTGCCGATTATCCAACGTTTTTTTGAAGGCATTCAATCGATCGAGTGATAATGTTTTAATCACCACTGGTGCGAATCTGGCAGTAGGAGAAGATTGATAGCTGGTAATTTTGCCATCTTGAGTGAGCACAATTCTACTCATTCTACCTGTCAGATCGCCGGATGTCCTGCTGCTAAAAACTTCAGTAGCCGCCAAGGGTGCAATCGTCCCAAAGGTTTCAAACGAAACATTAATTTTCCGCTTTGCACCGCTGGCAGTTTCATTTTGAGCGATCCGATCGGCGTTCTGACTGAGATGATAAATATAGGTACGATTATCGTTCCGTAAGCGCAAAGCGCAGGCGTTGCCAACGCGTAGCGTCTCGTTCCGAGAATAGGCTTCGCCAACGGGACTAGTAACAATCGCCTGCCAGCCTTGAATCGCAATTTTACTACAGGCTTGAGCGGGGCGATAGATGCCCAGACAACCATCATAAATTTTGGCTTGAGCTTCCGTAATGCGAAGCTGTCTCGCTTGAATATTAGTGTCCTTCGCCACCTGTTGAATCAGTTTACTAGCAACTGGTTGGGGTAGTACACTGCGATCGGGATTTTCGAGGCGGAGTGTCTTGCCCATGAAATCGGTACGATAATACCAGGTTTGAAGCTTGTCACTCACCTCAATCCGCCAACCAGACACGACCGCCATCGTGCAAACTTCCTCAGCTTTGGGCAATCCCAAACAGCCATCCGGCCAATTTTGCTCGGTCGCGCTCACCACAGCGATCTGAGCCACTCCAAACTGCTTTTTGACCGCCTGACGAATCGACTGAATTACCGCAGGTGCAGGAGCTTGATTTGCCTGACTGGGGCGGTTCGGTGGTTGGCTCATAGCAGGAATATTGGTGGTACTAGTGATCGCCATCCCCATCGACAAACTCGCACAAACCACAGTCAGCCACAGTCTAGACTTTGAATGCTGAAATCGAGCTGAACACATATCTTTCACCACAGGAGTTTCGAGGTATAGTTACTCTGACACTCGATTGATCGTGATAGTTTCCGGTTGTGGGGTTCGATCAATTATTTGGGTGATTGTTATTTGCCATGCAAGAATAAATTAAATATCTCTAAAAATGTCAAATGGAACGCCTATCAGTACGAGATCTCATTACCCAGGCAGCCGAGGAACATTGGGAAGAACTTAATCTGTCGGGAATGGGTCTGTCAGAATTGCCGTTAGAGATCGGTCAATTAACAAATCTCACTTCTCTTAATCTTAGCAGCAATATACTTAAGGCTTTTCCTGAAGTGATTAGTCAACTAACTAATCTCACTTCCCTTGACATAAGCAACAATCAACTGAACTATTTATCAGATTTTCTTTGTAAGTTAAGCAATCTCAAATCTCTCAATCTTTGCAATAATCAGTTCAAAGAGTTGCCAGATTTGATTGGAGAATTAAACAATCTAACATCTCTCAATCTTGGTAACAACCAACTTGATCCAATACCTGGATTTATCGGTAAATTAAGAAACCTAGAATCTCTTAATCTTAGCTATAATCATATTGCTTTTATGCCAGAGTTGATCTGTGAATTAACTAATCTAACATCTCTCAATATTGCTATTAATCAACTCAAATACTTGCCAGAATCGATTGGTAATTTAGCCAATCTCACGTCTTTGAATCTCAGTGTTAATCAGCTAAAGAACTTACCAGAATCTTTTTGTAAACTAACTAAGCTCATCTCTCTCAATCTCAATCGAAACAAAATCAAGGAATTGCCTGAGTTGATTAAGGAATTAACAAACCTAAAAATTCTAAATCTCGGCAATAATCAATTCAGAGAATTACCAGTATCTATTGGCAACTTAGCTAATCTCGAATCTATCGATCTCAATGGTAATCAAATTAAATATTTACCAGTGTCAATCTGTGAGCTGAATCATCTCAATTCACTAAATCTGAATAGTAATCGGCTCACATATTTTCCAATATCAATCTGCGAATTAATTAATCTTAAATCACTTGACATTAGCAACAACAACATAAATGCTTTACCAGAGTTAATCGGTCAATTAACCAATCTTACCTCTTTTTATCTAGGTTACAACCAACTCAACACTTTGCCAGAGTCAATTGGTCAATTAATCAACCTCACATCCCTAGATTTTAGACAAAACAAACTCAACGATTTGCCAGAGTCAATTGGAAATCTCCTAAATTTAATTTCTCTCATTATTTATGAGAATCCACTCACTCAAATCCTTCCAGAAATTGTGGAAGAGGGTGGGTTGGCAGTTCTTCATTACTACCGACAGCGTTTAGAAGAAACAACTGACTATATTTATGAAGCCAAGCTCTTGATTATTGGGGAAGGCGGCGCGGGAAAAACCAGCCTTGCAAATAAACTTATTGACTCTAACTACAAGCTCAAACCAGAAGGTAGTGACAATCCTGAAAAATCAACTGAAGGTATTGATGTTCTCCGTTTTGATTTTCCGCACTCCAGCGGCAATGACTTCCGCATCAACATCTGGGATTTTGGCGGTCAAGAAATCTATCACGCCACTCATCAATTTTTCTTAACCAAACGATCCCTCTATCTCCTCGTCGCGGACACCCGCCAAGATAATACCGACTTTAACTACTGGCTTGAAGTCGTTGAACTCCTCAGTGGATCTAGTCCCGCACTGATTGTCAAAAACGAAAAACAAGACCGCCTTTGCCAAGTCAACGAAAACCAACTGCGCGGACGCTTCCCCAACCTCGAAAAAATTCTGCCCACCAATCTTTCTGACAATCGTGGACTATCTGACATTCTTGCCGCGATTCAGCACCACATTAGCCAGCTCCCCCATATTGGTCAACCCTTGCCAAAAACATGGGTTCGCGTCCGCGCTGCTCTCGAAGCTGATAGCCGCAACTACATCACCCAATCAGAATTCCTCACTCTCTGCGATACCAATGGCTTTAAACGCCACGAAGACAAACTTCAACTCAGCGGCTATCTTCACGATCTCGGTGTCTGTCTCCACTTCCAAGACGATCCCATCCTCAAAAACATCGTTATTCTCAAGCCAGAATGGGGCACCGCTGCTGTCTACAAGGTTCTCGATACCAAGCAAGTTAATCAAAATTTCGGATGCTTCACTCAAGCCGATCTAACTGAAATCTGGTTAGAGGAGCAGTACACCCAAATGCGTGATGAATTGCTTCAGCTCATGAAGAATTTCAAACTCTGCTACGAAATCCCCAATCACCCTAAAAACTACATTGCCCCCCAACTTCTCTCACCCAATCAGCCCGAATATGATTGGGACGAGACTGATAACCTGATCCTGCGTTACCACTATGATTTCATGCCAAAGGGAATGCTCACCCGCTTTTCCGTCGAAATGCACAGGCTCATCAAAAGCGACCTGATCTGGAAAGATGGCGTGATCATCGCTGACAATAATGCCCGCGCTGAAGTGATCGAAGTTTACTACAAAAAAGAAATTCGTATCCGAGTATCTGGTTTTTTTAAGAAAGACCTTCTCACACGCATCTACCACGAGTTTGATAAAATCCATAATTCCTACGAAAAACTTCGCTACCAAATATTAATTCCTTGTAGTTGCCCAATTTGTAAAGGCTCCCAAAATCCCCATGCTTATGAACTGCAAAAACTCAAAGAACGGCTTCAAAATAAAACCTACGAAATTCAATGCGACAAACCACCCTACAACAAAGTCAATGTTAGTAGTTTGATGGATGATGCTATCGGACAGAAGCAGTCTACTCGATCGACTGAAAATGATCGAACAGAAGAGTATTCTAAAGAAGCATACGAAGACATGCGAGACATCGCGAAACTAGCTGTTAGCCGCGAAATAAACATTGAGCAAAAACAAACAATGACAGACGAATCAAAATACGCCAACGATTTCAAAGGTGCAAACATCGCAAACTTTGCCAACGAGGTCAAAGATAACGCCCGTCAACAAGCCAACCAAAACAACTACGCAGCCCCGTCTCAGAGTCTTGCCGCCGCAGCCAAAGAGATCAAAGACTTACTCAATCAAATCTCTGCTACCGATACAACAAATAACCCCACACTCATTGCCATCAAAGCGATCGAATCGATCGAGAAAAATCCCACTCTCAAAGATCGCATCATCAACGCGGGGAAAGAAGCCGGATTTGCCGCTCTTGATGCCGCAGTCGATCATCCCGCTGTCAAAATTGTCACTGCTGCTATCAAAGGTGCGATCGATGGTTCGTGATATGTCATGTATAGCAATGAATATTCGGACAATAAAACTAGTGCTGTTACAAACCCGACTTTTCCAAAAAGTCGGGTTTGTGCCGTAACCAATATGGTGACTGATATAATTGTAGAATAGGAGGATACTATGACTTATACACAGCCAAATACCGACGTAGATCTCAGCATTATTCCTGGTGAGGATATAGCAGTCATGGCTAAAAAAATGCAAGCAGCCGGACAGCTTCAGATAGCCAGAGACATTGCCCAACTGAAAGCAATGGGTGAGCCAATCTACTACGAAATTGGTAATAAATTGGTACGCGAAGAATCAGATGGACGAAAATTCGAGTATCGGTTACAGGCAGATGGTACCGAAGAAATTCTAGACGAGCTGCTGTAAACTATGCCAGAACTGATTGTAATTGCTGGCCCCAATGGAGCTGGAAAATCCAGCTTAACAAAGCTTTCAACCAGCAATATTCCCGTTATCGATCCTGATGCCATCGCTCGTGAAATTGCTCCTGCAAACCCAGAATCTGCTGCTTTAGCTGCTGGAAGGCAAGCTATCGATCTGACAAAAGAATACATTCAATTCGATCGTAGTTTCATTGTAGAAACTACCCTTGCTGGCAATAGTTATCTCAAGCTAATGCGAGAAGTGAAATCATTAGGCTGGTTTGTCAAACTCACTTATATTGGCATCAACAATCCTACTACCAACATTCAACGAGTTCGCAGTCGAGTTAAGTTAGGCGGTCATGATGTGCCAACCTTAGACATCCTTCGTCGTTATGAACGCAGCCTTGTCAACCTCAGCAAAGCCGCCAAAATCGCAGATAGATTAGATCTGTACGACAACTCAACCAACGCCGGATATCAGCTTATAGCCACGATCGAAGGAGATCGAGCGATTGTCTATGTGCAAGAATTACCTGAATGGATCGATCGATCGAATCTGAATCTCCTGACTATTGAGGATCTCTAAGTTCAAACTCAGTGAGGAGCATCGGCAAACTTCGGATCGGATTGAGGTATTTTGGTGCCGAGCTGTTTGTCCCATAAGGTAAAGTACAGCCCGTAATGTAGTGCATATTGGCGATGATGAATAGCATGATGAGCTGGTTCCGTAAACCAGAGAATGCACCAATGATGGGAGAAATTAGCGGGTAATTTGTCCATTCCGAGATGATTGACGATCGGTTAGATCGTTCAAAAATCGCCGATGTTTCAATCTCTTAGCCCCCAGCCGCAAAGGTGAGCATAATAGTGACAGAGAGAAGTAATCCTGGGCAGAGTAATACGACTAAAAGCAGTAAATCTTGGCTTTCCATGCTGGGTAGAAATTAGGGTGTAACAGTGTCTAATTATGATAGACACCAAACCCCACTCTAACCTCGATCGCCAGATTCAGCGCTGAAATTATACGATATCTTAATCTTAGCCCGATCTTCTCCAAGCTATAATGTTGACTCGATCGCCAGGATCCAAACCCATGACCGACCTGCTAAATGCCAAACGCTGCGTTAAAATCAGCAAATATCTATCCAAACACCTCCGCCATCAGCCAGAGCGGATTGGCTTAGAACTCTTACCAGGTGGATGGGTTGAGGTAAAGCAACTATTAGCCGCAACATCCCAAAATGGATTTGATATTAGTTTATCTGAGCTAGCCCAGGTAGTCGCCAGCAATGATAAACAACGTTTTTCATTCGATGATTCTGGCGATCTAATTCGCGCCAATCAGGGACATTCTACCGATGTAGACTTACAACTGCCCGTGCGGACTCCGCCTGCCATTCTCTATCATGGGACTCACACCCAAGCAGTTACAGAGATTTTGAGGACAGGACTCCAAAAAATGTCCCGCCACCATGTTCATCTCACCACAAATCTGAGTGTCGCCCATGAGGTCGGTGGACGACGGGGCAAGAGTATTATCATCGGCGTGAATGCTGTCCTGATGGAAAGCAATGGACATGACTTTTATTGCACCGCTAACGATGTGTGGCTGGTTGACCATGTACCACCAGAATATCTCAAACTATTAATGGCGTAATTAGTGGATAGTTGATACTTCGGCTACGCAATGCCAGAGGCAAGGCTTCGCCAACAGTACAAGTAGTGGATAGTTGATAGTTGACCTATTATTACTCCCACACTCCCACACCCCCAGTCCCCCATCCCCCGATCCCAACATTTACATCGAGTACTAATCCTCACACTTAGGGCGGGCAAAAATGCCTGGATATGGCTCTGGCGAGAATACTGACTGTGGATCAGTGAGTAAATATCGATCGCAGATATCGAATAATTCTACTTCAGTCTTCGCCCGCCGCATTTCCCGCAGGAACTCACCCTCAGGATCTACACTTTGCCCGATGTAGTTGAGATACATCTTCAGACGGCTCACCCGCGACTTTTCTGGGGCAGCTTGAGCAGGCGGCATGTGATACAGTCGATCGATATACTCCCGCACCTGCTCCAGTTTCACCACGGTTATTTCCTGTCCCGCTAACGTCTGCCGAATCTGGCTGAAAATCCAGGGATTGCGAATTGCAGATCTCCCAATCATTACCCCCGCTGCTTGAGTCTGTGACAAGATTGCTAGGGCAGTTGATGCCGAACTCACATTTCCATTTGCTAGCACCGGACAGCGCAACCTTGCCACCGCCTGAGCGATCGCATCGTAATGCACCGCCCCATGATATGCTTCCCGCACGGTGCGACCATGTAAGCTGAGTAAGTCAATATTGTGCTTATCGATTAAAGTCAGGACTCGATCGAATTCACTCGTATCCTCAAACCCAATCCGCATCTTCACCGTCAACCGCCCCGCCACATTCGCTCTCAACTCCCCCAAGATTCGATCGATCTTATCTGGATCCCGCAGCAATCCACCGCCGACATTCTTGCGATAAATCCTCGGCGCGGGACATCCCATATTTAGATCGATCCCCGCCACCGGATAGTCGCTCAATAACTTGGCAATCCGCACCAAATCGGGAATGCTTTCCCCAATCATCTGAGCAAAAATCGGTTTACCAGTAGTATTCTCAGTAATCGATCTCAAGATTGGTTTATCCAGTCTAGAAGTCTCATGCACCCGAAAATACTCTGTGAAAAAGTAGTCAGGGCAGCCATATTCAGCGATGACATTCATAAAATCTAGATCCGTCACATCCTGCATCGGTGCCAATGCTGTGACAGCACCTAATCCCAGCCTCAAAGGTTGTTGTACGGAGATTGGCTGCTGAGAAGCGATGCTAACTGGAAGTGACATAATCAAGATAAATTTTCTAAATACCGCTGTCTACGCTTTTAAAGATGATTCCTTCTGGGTCAAACACCGCAATATAGGTATTATCGTTGTTTCGCTGATAAATTTTAGGTTTTGACTTAAGTTTCCACCTTTGCTCATTTTTGGGAATTAAATCGTATCCCCAACTAAGGTTAATTGGCTGTAATCGAAGCTGCATTTCCGCTGTCCATAACTTTAGATTGGATGGCGATGTTTTGATAATAGCTTGAATCCTCCAGTCAGATGGCCCAGGTGGAATACCAGAATTATCATGATAAACGATATGAAATTCGGCAGTCTCGATCGAGGTAGGCAATTTGAGATATTTAGTGACAAATTCAACTTTCTGCTGGTCTGAATTAAATTTTGAGCTGTGAGTATCTGTTGTCAGTGATGATTCAGAGCAGCCAACTACCGCTAAACTAGCGATCGAAGCTATTAATCTTTTTATAGTCCTAAGAATCATTTATTTACATTGGTTCCAAACAGTTGCTGACAACCTTAACCTCAAATGATTTGCCAGCTTCTCTGGGTAGCCAGCCAATCGACAACGCCTGTTCGATCCACAATCTCACATCCGCAGGCAGAACTGGCTTGATTTGTGATGGTGAAATTAATCCTTCTGGATGAAGTCGATCGGTGATAATTATTAAGGTCGAACCAGCTTTCTGGGCCTGTTCGATGGCAACATGAAGGTAAGTATCAGGGTAATATGCTTGAGCATCAGTAGCCTGCCTGCGAATCAGCCAGATGAATGGTTCTTCAGCCACAGTTATCTTGCGTGCGCCTTGCTTGGGGATAGACATGATTTTAGATGTGGTGATCGGGCTAAAATAATAGTAACTCCTATCTGAGTCGTCAACAGTTTATGACTATCCAAGAGCTGCAAACTCAACTTCTATCCCTCACTCCCATCGAAAAATCCAACCTGATTCAATTTCTTTCTAGCAGCATGGAAACACCCTGGCAAGGTATCCATAAGACTCCTGGGGTGATGGGTGGGGAAGCTTGTATTCGAGATACTCGAATACCTGTTTGGTTATTGGTTAGTTACAACCGATTAGGGCTTAATGAAGCCAAACTTCTTGAAAACTATCCTACCCTTACCGCGATCGATTTAGTCAATGCCTGGAGCTATAACAGTGCCAATCCTGATGAAATCGATCGGGCGATTGCAAGACAGGAAGAGGAATAATAGTTTATGGCAAGTTTTTATGCAGATGAACAATTTCCGTAGAAGTTCACGGGGGGTAACAAAAATAGAGAAAATCTGTTAACGTAAGGCAGATGGAAAAAACAGTGCCCGAACTAATAGCAGCAATTACCCCAGAAGAGTGGGAACAGGTGCCAGTAAGCGTCCTCAAGCTAATCG
>JANNDL010000028.1:0-6437 GCA_031387665.1 Chamaesiphon sp. OTE_75_metabat_95
GTGAATATGGCGGTAATCCAATAGTTAACGCTCAACTTGGCTCACCGCAACCAAATTTAGAAGGCAAGGAAGTCCGCTTTGGTTGGGCGCAAACCGCGCTCTGGGCAGTTGTCACCACTGGCACGATGTGCGGCGCGGTAAATGGAATGCTCGATTCCTTCATGCCAGCAGGTGGATTAGTCACCCTATTTAATTTATTTCTGCAAATTGTTTGGGGTGGGCAAGGAACAGGGACAGCATACTTATTTGTATACCTGATTTTAGCCGTGTTTCTGACCGGATTAATGGTTGGGCGCACGCCAGAATTTTTGGGACGCAAAATTGAAAAGCCGGAGATTATCCTCGCTAGTGTGGTGTTATTGGTGCATCCTGTGGCTGTCCTGATTCCGAGCGCGATTACCTTGGCTTTTCCTGAGACTCTATCAGGGATTAGTAATGCCGGATTTCATGGCATCTCCCAGGTGGTATACGAATACGCTTCCGCCTCGGCAAATAACGGCTCTGGCTTGGAAGGATTGGCTGATTCTGCCCCCGCCGCAACCGGATTGTGGTGGAATCTCAGTGCGAGTGTAAGTATCCTGATCGGGCGATATGTGCCGATCCTCGCCCTGTTGCTATTGGCAGATGGGATGTCCCGCAAGCAACCAGTTCCGATGACTACGGGCACACTCCGCACCGATACTGTGCTGTTTACCAGTGTGACGGCTGGGGTAATTTTGGTGTTGGGCGCGTTGAGTTTTTTCCCGATTTTGGCATTAGGTCCGATCGCCGAAGCTTTTCAGATCGCCAAATCCTGATAAATTTTCATATTAGAGACAGATCTGTAGGGTCGGGTGTCTTGTCGTTTTTTTATTCTGGGGAAACCCCAGAATAAAAACGCCGCTTTATGCTAATAATTTCGATTCTAACGATAACTATCGGACAAACCCACCCAACCCCACCAGTAGACAGAAGATCGTCATCATCAACGAATCCAATTAATTGATACCCAATCGATATTGGCTGGTGGGGTTGGGCGGGTTCGTTCAATATTTCTAGATATTGAGCGATATTTTCTAGCATAAACCCGCCCCTACAATGTTAACTAATCCAGGAAATTATCTAGGCACTGGTGTCACCGTGGGCACAGCAGTGGGAGCTGTTGTCGATGGAACAGTCATTGCGCCTGCGGGGACTTTCGCAGTACCCTTTTTCTTAGGAGCTGTGGCAGTCTTTTTGCTACCATTACACCGAGGATGTTCCTTGACGGTTAGTGTGGCTGGATCGATCGTTTCGGTACCCACCACCAATGATTTATACTTACCAGCACCATTGATTAGAGCTTCACCACAGGTATTTGCAGTGACATCTTGACGTTTTGCTGGTTTGTTTTTGGCGTTGACAGCTTTAATTGGATATTTTTGTTTGGCTGTCAAACCTGTTACAACGACTTGATCTTTGCTAGTTTTATAAACTTCAGCACTGGCGATCACACTGTAAGATAAAACCAATAATGCAGCAGCTATGGTTGAAATTGAAAATTTGTGGTTCATAAATTTAAGGATCGTAATTTAGTGATTGTTGGCAGCTCCGAACTAGTTGTTCCCTTTCATCGCACTGATTAATTCAGCAGCAACTTCTGGACGTGAAAATTCTGGTGGTGGGAGTTCGCCCTGGCGGAGTAAGTCTCGCACTTTTGTCCCTGATAGATGCACTCGTTGTTCGGGGGTACTGGGGCTAGTTTTGGTAGTCGCCATTGATTTGGTGACTTTGCAGTAGAAAGCGTGCTCAAACATCATCGGGGTGATGCCTAGTTCACCTGGCTCAAATTCACTGAAAATATGTTGAGCATCATAGGTACCATAGTAGTCACCAACGCCCGCGTGGTCGCGCCCGACGATAAAATGGGTACAACCATAGTTCTTGCGAATTAGGGCGTGGAAGATCGCTTCCCGTGGCCCAGCATAGCGCATTGCAGCGGGGTTGATACCGAGGATAACTCGATCGGTAGGATAGTAATGTTCAAGAATGATTTCGTAGCAGCGCATCCGCACATCGGCGGGAATATCATCTTCTTTGGTTGCACCAACTAGAGGATGGAGAAATAGTCCATCGACGGTTTCCATCGCACACTTTTGGATATATTCATGGGCGCGGTGAATCGGGTTGCGGGTTTGGAAGCCGACGATAGTGTTCCAGCCTTTGGCTTGAAACTCAGCGCGGGAGGCGACAGGATCGATCTGATACGTGGGAAATTGTGGATGTGCTTCCCGTTCTAGGAGCCAGACAGCACCAGCCAAATTAACATCGCCTTGCTCGTAAACTACCTTAACACCAGGATGCTTTTGATCATCGGTGCGATAGACATTAATTGCTTCTTGCTGCTTGTTGTAAGTATATTTCTCAGTTAATTCGAGCACACCGACAAATCTACCCGTACTATCATCAAGACGAATGAGTGTCCCGATTGTCAGTGGTGCCGCGACAGCTTCAGTAACTGATAGCGTAATCGGAATCGACCAAGGCAAACCATCAGCCAGCCGCATATTGGGCACAACGTTATTGTAATCCGCTTCCGGCATAAAACCAGTCAGTGGACTAAACGCGCCGATCGCAATCATGACTAGATCCGAAAAGGCTCGCTCATCAAGCCCGACTCTTGGCAAGCTATCAGCCTTGCTTAGAAACTCAGCTTTTTGGGCAGGTGTGGCGACGCGGTTGATTAATTTACCGCCGTGGGGTGCAATACCAGAACGCTGACTCAAACTAATTTTCCTCGCAATCGTTACATATTTTCCCAATTACTTTAGCAGCTTTTCAGCCTCTACCCTCACCAAAGACGGGACGATCGCATGTTCAAATAAACGATCCATTCGTGTCATACTGAGTAGCATTCTGACTGGTTCAGCGATCGAACACAAGTACAAATCCCCACCAGAATTCCTGAGCATCTTCAACGCGATAATCAGCGCGCCCAATCCCGAACTGTCGATAAAATTGACATCAGCTAGATCTAGCATCACAAAGTTGTTGCCTAATGCTAATGATTGGCTCACTTGTTGGCACAACTCATTTGCTTTTACGCCATCGAGTACGCCTGCTGGTTTGATGATTGTGAGCGGAGCAGTCATATGGTGGCTTACGAAGGGACGTTCGTTGGCGAGTTTTGGTGGTTGTCAGTGATGACCATCATTGACATTTGCTTTGTTCCGTGCAGATTGCAAGGGCAATCCCTGAGCATGAGCCTCAGATCGTCGATCTAGTATATCTTTGACGAAACGCAATGTTTAGTTGAGAAACTTTGACTGCATTCATATCATCTCCGATCGATGATCTCGATCGCATGGGCTGAATGACTGAAGATCTCGCGATTTGGTATAATCAGGCTGCTGCGCTGAAGCAGTCAATTATTGTGGAACAACGCTTGTGCAGCTATTATCACCCCGAATTTTCCGATAATTTACTAGATGGAATGTATTAACTGCAATACAGAGAATAGTCTTAAGGAGCGTAAAGAAAACGAGGGGCGATGCAAAAAATGCGATCATGAATTCGTCTTTGAGCCAGCCGAAATGAAACATGGAGTAGCGATCACAGATGATTTATTCAAAGACATCATCGCAGCCGTTTCGGTCAATCATACGCTGTATTTCACTCCAGTTCAGCTTTATTATTCATTGGAGCAAGACCAAAGATTGCGATCAAATCTCAGTCAAGAAAATCCCATCTTCGGTTATCTCTGCTGGAGCACATTACTTGTGTCTGGAAGTATTTGGATTGCTAACTGGCTAAAACTTGATATCGTTCTAATTGCACCTGTCCTGCTGATCCTGTATGCTTTGCTCGCAATTATAGTAGTAGCAAAATCTGTTGTATCGCCAAAAGTCAATCAGAAATTTTGTCGAGACAATGTTGAAAATCTTAAGATAATATCGATAATTATTTTCGTGTTTGGGATCCCGCTGAGTATTGTTGCGAAGACATCAGTTGGCATAATTGGATCGATCAGCTTAGGCATTCTGGCTGCGTGGTTAAGCATTAAGTTAAAACAACGTCAGCCTAGAGGATTAAATAAGTTCTTGATCGATCGTCAGGATTTTTTGAAGTGGCTGAATCGATGGAGTGCGATTAATTATCGCCCTGGCAAGATCTTGGCATCACCAAATATTTCGACGGCTCAAGTCGATCTAAATTCTAAAGTGATTGCTTATGATTTCGATCGCGTGGTAGTTTGTGACAGCCCTAAGATTGCTCAATTACTGCTCAAAAATAACTTCCACTTTGAGAATAACTGTGCCGTGATTGCAATCGATCGATATCCACAAGATATTTTTGCACCAATCAAGGAAATGCTCGCTCGAACTCCAGATTTGAAAGTGTTTGCTGTTCACGATTGTTCGCCTCAAGGCTTAAAAATGATTCGGCATTTACGCACAGAGAAAATCTGGTTTCCAGATCTGCAAATTCCGATTATTAGTGCAGGTATGCTGCCCCGTCACATTATGGATGACCCCGATAGAATGGTATCCCAATCTGCTGAATCGATCAAATCATCACAACAACTACCCGCCGATCTCCGCAATATTTTAGATCCGGCTGAACTGGCATGGTTAGATACAGGATATTATCTAGAATTAGAATCTTTCCCACCTCAAGAGCTGATTCAGATCTTGCAGCAAGGAATTAATAAAAGCTATCAGCTATTAGAAATCGAGGATGGCGATTCGATTGTGATGATTAGTCCTGGTTTTTACGCGGTAGAAAGTCTCATTTAGAATTTACGAACACACACCAGATCCCTGACTTCTCCTCGACTTTAGCCATTAGAGGAGAAAGCGAGCGAGAAATGGGAGGAAAATGGAGTAGAGTCAACCAATTGTGGTAGGCTCTACTCCATTTTGAATTTAAAACAGATGTATACTTTAGCAAAAGAAGTGTCAGAAGTGCTGTCGCCATTCCAAGCGTTGTTTGTGCAACAAAGAAGTTGGGAAAAAGCACAGTCGATGTTGGTGGGAGCGATACTGTGCCGAGGCAAACGGACAGTGAGTAGAGTACTAACAGTGATGGGATTGTCGCAGTCAAAACAATATGGCAAATATTACCGAGTATTGAGCAGAGTGGGGTGGAGTGGATTAGCCGGAGCCAGAATCTTACTAGGAATGATTCTGGCACTATTAAGCCCCAAACAAGCGATCGTGATTGGGATTGACGAGACACTAGAAAGACGATGGGGGAGTAAGATTTGGGGGCGGGGCATTTACCGAGATGCAGTCAAATCAAGTGCCAAACATCAAGTCAAAAGTAGTGGTGTGCGGTGGCAAGTGATGCAAGTGTTATTGCCATTACCGTGGAGTAAACGAGTGTGGGGACTGCCATTCCTGAGCGTAATGGTGCCATCGAAAGAAACACCACGAGTAGGCGGGAGAGGTTATAAGAGTAGCCTAGATTGGGCAACCCAAATGGTAAGTGTTGTGAGTAAATGGCTCCAGCGCAGCTGGATTTGTGTGGCAGATGGCGGTTATGGAAATGCCAAGTTTGGTTGGGCGTGTCGCCGTCATGGTGTCAGTTTAGTTGCACGATTACCGTGGAAGGCTAATTTGTACGACTTTGCGCCGACTGCACCCCCACGCCGAGGGCGAGGTCGTCCTCGCACTAAAGGTTCACGTCAGCTATCGATGCAACAACAGCTTGAGGTTGCTAAATTTGAATCGGGTCGATTTCACATTTTGCGGTGGTACGGTGGCGGACATACTCTGCGCCAATTAGTTACTGGTACTGCCGTTTGGGATGTTGATGGCTATCCGCCCTTACCTTTGCGGTGGGTGTTGGTGATTGACCCCACTGGACAACAACCGCCTGCGCCTCTATTCTCAACTAATTTGCTGCTGGAAGCTGATGAAATCGTCGAACTGTTTGTCAGTCGCTGGAGTCTGGAAGTCACTTTTGAAGAAGCTCGTGCTCACCTTGGCTTTCAATCTCAACGTCAGTGGTCGAAGGCTGCTACTACTCGCACTACTCCAGTGATCTTGGCTTTGTTTTCCCTGGTTTGTTTGATTGCCTATCGGCTTGATGCTGTTACTCCAATTTCTCCTCTTACTACTGCTTGGTATGCTAAATCAGATCTAACTTTTGCCGATCTTCTCGCTGCTGTTCGTTTTTCTTTGTGGCAATCTCACCTGTTTTCTAAACCTTCTGTTCCACCTTCTTTGGCTTTATTTTCAGACCCAGATCGCGAACACTTAATTCAATTGCTTGCTTCCCCTTTCTGAGACAGCTCCATTTTTTGTTCTCTTTCGCCGATCTTAAGCCTGAACGGGTGTTGTAATCTGCTCCGATTTAATTCTCAATCATTGCTCCATCAGCGTTTGACGATTTTGGCTCCAGCTCTTTACTCATATCGTCAAAATAGCCATTAGAGTTTGTCTCTTGAGACAACCTCTAATGGCTAAAGTCGAGTC
>JANNDL010000078.1:0-24376 GCA_031387665.1 Chamaesiphon sp. OTE_75_metabat_95
TAAGAGATTGCTACTAACAAAATAACTGTCAAATTCAAAATTCAGCATATCTCTGAACTTTGGGTTGGAGCGAAGCCGCTAGAACTCAGTAAAAAGACCGATTTATTTCGACAACAATTTATCACAGAATCTCCGCCTCGCGACTGATGCGAACATTCTGAAACTATTTGGTATTTCTTTTATCGGTGTAGAATTACAGCTAATTCTCACCCATCCCTAGACTGAATGGTTTGAATATTGGGTACGACGTTTTCCTTGGTTTGTCTACTGATTAATTCCTAAATATTAGCTCCTAAATTTTCGATTGTAATCATACCGAATCCACTTACATACAAATTATGACCGTTTCTTTCTCTAGCCTTGGCCTTTCCGATCGTATCGTTACACAATTGGAAGGGATGGGGATTACTGAACCAACCAATATTCAAGAACAAGCCATTCCCTATCTGCTGTCTGGTAAAGATGTAGTCGGACAGTCGCAAACAGGGACAGGTAAAACTGCTGCATTCGCGCTGCCAATGATTGAACGGATCGACTGGCAGCGTCCAGTAATTCAAGCATTAGTATTAACTCCTACTCGCGAGTTAGCAATGCAGGTTTCCGCAGCCATGAAGACCTTCTTAGGTGGCAACGAGCGTCGCTCACCCATCTTGACTGTCTATGGTGGACAGGCGATCGACCTTCAGATTCGTCGCTTAGAAAGCGGTGTATCAGCCGTTGTCGGCACCCCTGGTCGGGTCATCGACCTGATCAACCGTGGTCATCTCCGCCTCGGTCAAGTCGAATGGTTGGTACTAGATGAAGCTGATGAAATGCTCAGTATGGGCTTCATCGACGACATCGAGCTAATCTTGAGCAAATTGCCAACCGAACGCCAAACAGCCTTCTTCTCGGCGACGATGGCACCCCCAATTCGCTCATTGGTCAACCGCTTCCTCAAAAATCCTGTTACTGTAACAGTCGATCAAGTTAAAGCAGCACCTTCTAAAATTAAACAGCAAGTTTACTTCATCCCTCGCGGTTGGACCAAAGCGCAAGCTCTACAGCCAATCCTGGAACTCGAACAACCAGAATCAGCGATTATCTTCGTCCGTACTCGGAAAGCAGCAGCAGAACTCACCAACCAACTCCAATCTTCTGGACACAGCGCGGATGAGTATCACGGCGACCTGACCCAAACTCAACGTGAGCGTCTCCTCGCCCGCTTCCGTGGCGACAAAGTGCGCTGGATCGTTGCTACAGACATCGCTGCGCGGGGTCTAGATGTAGACCACCTCAGCCACGTGATCAACTACGATCTGCCTGACAGTGTAGAAAACTACATTCACCGGATCGGTCGGACTGGACGTGCTGGTAAAGAAGGTGTAGCCATCTCCTTGATTCATTCCCTCGATCGTCGTAAACTGCAAGCGATCGAACGTCGCGTCAAGCAGTCTCTCTCAGTCTGCCAAATCCCAACCCGCTCTCAAGTAGAAGCGGCTCACGTTGACAAAATCCAAGCCCAGGTTCAAGAAGCTCTATCTGGCGAACGGGTAGCATCCTTCTTGCCAATCATCGCTAAGATGGCTGAAGAGTACGACATTCATACCGTCGCAGCAGCAGCACTCCAACTGGTATACGACCAAACTCGTCCAGCCTGGTTGGACATGGAAGAGCCACAAAATCGCGGTGGTGATTACGATCGTGGGGATCGTGGCGACCGTAACGATCGTGGAGATCGTGGTAATGGTGGCTATCGCTCACGCGGTGGCAGTGGCGGTGGCGGTGGTGAGCGTCGTGCTGGTAGCGGTGCAACTGGTAAGCCTGTACTCCGCGAAGGTAGCAGCAGCGGTGGCGGTGGTCGTTACGATCGTCGTGACAGCGCGCCGCGCAACGAAAGCAGCCGCTACGAACGCGATAGTCGCGGCGGTAGTGCTGGCGGTGGTCGCGGTGGATACCGCAGCGAAGAACGAGTATAGATCGATCTGATAGTTTAATAATAGTGCTAGCTACAAACCCGACTTTTCCAAAAAGTCGGGTTTGTGTCTTAATTACAGCAAAGAATGTGCAGGCGGTACAATATTTTTAGTTCAATATAATTTTTACTGGGAGGTTCCATGCCACAATCCTTTATATTAGAGTATTGGAATGATGATAATTGGTTGGTTGGTCGATTGAAAGGCATCCCTGGAGTATTTAGCCAAGGGCAAACTCTTGCGGAGCTAGAGGAAAATATACGCGATGCCTATCAGCTTATGAACATGGAAACAGAGCCTGCACCAGCAGAAGTAAAAACCAAGGAACTTGTTCTTGAAATATGAAGCGTAAAGAGTTTATTCATGAGCTGGAAAAATCTGGTTGTGTCTTACATCGACATGGCTCTAGACATGACATTTACCTCAACCCCGCAACTGGACAAAAATCGCCTATACCACGCCATACTGAAATCAAGGACAGCTTGTGCCGTTTAATTCGGAAACAGCTTGGCTTGTTGTAAAAGTAGTTGAGGGGGCGGGGGCGATCGCTTACAATTGATAAAATTCTCCTCCTGTACCTGTCTAGGTCTATTGTATTTCAGACCTGCTAACAATATTATTAAAAGTAAGTCGCACAGATTACTTATTTACGCATATGAGTAACTTACAAGAAATCGAGCAAGCTGTCAGTCAATTGTCATCATCAGAACTAATCACTTTTCGCAACTGGTTTGCGGAATTTGATGCCGAAATCTGGGATCGACAGTTCGAGGAAGATGTTGCAGCGGGTAAGCTTAATGCTTTGGCTGAACAAGCACGTAAACATTTACGCGAAGGACGTTGTACCGATCTGTGAAACATCGTGCAACCCCTGATTTTGGTATCATTATCGAGAGCTACCAGTCGAGATTCAAGAATTGGCAGACCGTTGTTATGAAAGACTCAAACAAGACTCTCGCTATCCCTCATTACACTTCAAGAAAGCAGGCGAATTTTGGTCTGTAAGAGTTGGAATTCATTATCGTGCTCTAGCATTAGAAGATGGTACTGACATTGCTTGGTTCTGGATTGGGACTCATGCAGAATACGATCGATTATTAAAAGGTTAAATCTTTTCTAACCTGCATTAAAATCCGTCCGAGCTGATTTTGACCAGATCGATCGATCCCACAGCCCCAGAAGTAATCTACAGGTGAATCCTCGACAATTTCTGCATTTACAGTGTCAATCAATACTTGCTGGATATCTAAGTGAGAACTAAATTTTTGCAAAATGGCACGATACATGATCTCCCGTTTGTTGATATCCCAATCAGCATGAGGTTGATGAGCGGGAGTGCGTCCAATTTTAGCTGCAAGTTCTGGAGTCGGTGCGGCGTGAATTTCCGCCATCAGATGTTCTAGATCTGTCCCCTCAAACTTGTGCGCCTGATAATAGTGCTCGACAGTTGCCCACATTTTGCCACCAAGATCGATCGAGTGGGGCGAAAAATTAGAGAAGCAGCCGTAAGGTGCATTAACTTTATAGAAGTAAATTATCAACGGGTACAAAGCTCACTTACTTTTGGTAGTTTACGACACTTTTTTGCTAATTAGTCTGGACTTGTCTAAATTAGTTCTGGCAGATGGGGCATGATATTTTTATGTTACTATCAAAAACTAATCGATTACCTCCGGTAAGCTCCGCCAACGACAAGTTATTGCGGTGATTGTGATAGCTGCACCGAATAACCGACTGTTGTACCTTCAGCTATGAACAAACGAGATCGCCGAGTCCAGCGTGTCCTGCAAATTACCTTGTGTCTGAACCTATTCGTAATGGTGCTGAAACTGATTGTCAGCGGGTATTCAGGCTCACTGAGTTTATTTGTTGATGCGTTGCATAGTATGACGGATAGCTTTAATAATATCCTGGGATTGGCGGCAAATCGAGCAGCATCAGCAGCACCAGATCGAGATCATCCCTATGGACATCACAAGTTTGAAGCCTTGGGTGCGCTGGGGATTGCGGCGTTGTTGGCGATAACTTGTCTGGAAATTGTTCGCCATGCGATCGATCGAATCGTCCATGTGAGTAAGCCCGTGCAGATGTCGGAACCCGTGCTGTGGGTGATGTTAGTTGTGCTGGTAATTAATACTCTAATCGTTTTATACGAGCGGAAGGTTGGTAAACGTACTCGCAGCCAGATTCTGCTGGCTGATGCAGCGGATACGATGAGTGATATCTGGGTGACAATCGCCGTGATCGTGGGTTTAGTCGGTGTGTGGTTTGGCTATCAGTGGCTGGATGTGGCACTAGCCTTACCAATTGGACTACTGGTACTCAAAAGTGGCTGGGAAATAATCAAGAGCAATTTACCCTGGTTGGTAGATGAAATTGCCATCGATCCCAAACAGATCCATCGTCACGCGATGAGTGTGGTGGGAGTCGCAGGTTGTCATGATATTACTTCGCGGGGCATATTGGGCAAGCAAGCTTTTATCGAAATGCGGTTGGTAGTCACTGCCGTAGATGTAACTAGTGCCCACAAAATTGTCAAGCAAGTAGAGAAACGGCTCCAAGCTCATTATCGTCCAGTCCGAGTCGCAATTTCGCTCGAACCGATTAGCTATCAGATCGATCGGAATGCTTATTTGTAATGCTAATTATTATGATCTAGCTAGATCGATCGTTATAATAGCTAGTTGACGGCAACTTTTTCACAACTAGCCGCCGACTATTAGCATTAATGTCCAATCTCGAACGATTTATCCACAATCCGCTGCTCCAGCGTCGTCAGTTGCTCAAATATGGACTAGCCGGATTGGGACTGACAACAGCGTCACTTGCTTGGCAACAGCTTCAACCCAAACCCACTGCCAGAATCCCCCCAGTCCCCGCCAAAAGCCCCATGATGGGCAACTCGTTTAGTCCAATGCAGACTTTGCGGGATTTTGACTATGGCACCGTCAAGCAGGAAAATGGGCGGACTGTGAGAGAGTTTAGGTTAGTTGCTGGCAATACCAGGCTTCAGCTAAATACGGCAGTGTCATTTAATAGCTGGAATTTTAATGGCAGGGTGCCTGCACCTACACTCAGAGCCAAAGCGGGCGAATTGATTAGGGTATCCTTTCTAAATCGGGCGGGACATGCTCACTCACTCCATTTCCACGGCTTTCATCCGGCGGCGATGGATGGGATCAAGCCGATTCGGAATGGCACGGGGACAGTGTATGAATTGGAGGCGGAACCTTATGGAGTGCATCTCTATCATTGTCACGTCGCACCAGTGACGCGCCATATTGGGAAGGGCTTGTATGGGATGTTGATTATCGATCCGCCAGAACCGCGTCCAGTGGCGGATGAACTGGTGCTAATTATGGGTGGCTATGATACCAATGACGATGGCAAAAACGAGCTGTATGCGTTTAACGGTGTGCCTGATTACTATATGATGCACCCGATCGAGATTTATCAGCATCAATTAATTCGGCTATATGTCTTAAATATGATCGAAATCGATCCGGCAGTGACATTCCATCTCCATGCCAATATGTTTGATGTCTATCCCACGGGGATGACGCTCAAACCCACTCATACCAGCGATGTGATTACGATGGGTACGGCAGAACGGCATATTTTAGAGTTTAAGTTTAAGTATCCAGGCGAATTTATGTTTCATCCTCATCAAGACGGAATCGCCGAAAGTGGCTGCATGGGAGCATTTAAGGTTGTACCATTTACTTAATAAGAATTACTCTTAAATAAGTTGACAGTAGTTATCATCAAGTTCACAATTAAGATGAATAGAAATAGTCAATTTTAAATGTCTTCTGATGAAAAATAATAAGTATATAAGTATTGGTGTTGTTGCTTTTGTAGCTTCGATCGTGATTAGTGCTTGCAATAGTCCTACTCCTACAAACACAACTACAGCAACTAAGCCTGATGCGGCAACTCCTGCGGCATCAGCACCAGCAGCAGACATGGCAGGAATGAAGCATGGCGGTGGCAAAAAAATTAATATTAACACCGCGATTTTATCAGAGCTAGACAAGCTCGAAGCTAAATTGGGTATTCCGGCATTATCAAATAAAATTCAAGCCGAGCGTCCTTATAAAACACCTGAAGAATTAGTCGCTAAAAAAGTGATCGATCAAAAACAATATGACCAAATTAAAGATCTAGTCACAATTGAAGATATCGTCCTGACTGGAGTTGAGAAAGATGTTGACTATATGGTCAAATTGGGATTGATGAAAGGGCACCTATTTGTAGCTAAAGAACTGCTCGATCTCAAAAAGCCAAAAGAAGCCGAGCCACATATCGGTCATCCAGTAGAAGAAATTTATACAGATGTTGCCGATCAATTAAATGAGCGCAAAGTCAAAGAATTCAAAACTACTTTGATCTCCCTTGAAGATTTAGTTAAAGCTGGTGCAAAAGATAATACTAAAGTCACCACCAATTTTAAAGAATCGATGGCAGCGGTCGATGGTGCAATTGCCGCACTGCCAGCAACTCAACGGAAAGATCCAAAATTTGTACTGCAAGTAATCAATGGCTTGTTGGATACTGCCAATTCTGAGTACGGTGCATCGATTACAGACGGTAAAATCAAAGCCGCAATTGAATACCAAGATTCTAGAGGTTTCATCGTTTACGCGGGGATGTTGTACAAAGAAATCGCTGCAAGCATGGAAAAAGATCAGCCTGCTGCACACAAAATCATCGTTGATAATATGAAAAAATTGACTACCGCATGGCCAGCCGCAATGCCTCCAGCAGCTCCGGTCAAAACAGTTGCCGAAGTTGGTGAGCTGGTGAAAACAATTGAACTAAACACCCAAAAAGTAATCACTGTTGCGGCAAAGTAATCGGATATATATTAGCAACTTAATCTGTACTTACGGATTAAGTTTTGTCAGTTAAAAAATCGGGAATCGGCTAGTACTGAGCGGCATAAATAGGGTGGGTGTTCACTTCGACTTCGCTCAGTGAGCGGAGCCGAATTGAGCGGTGGAAAAGCAAGGGGAAACTTCCGCCGTCTAGTACTAGTCATCTACCCTTATTCAAAATCAAATCGCAAGGAATCAAAATAGTGGATTTAAGTTCAGCTTTACCGACCTTTATTATTACCCTCAGAGAGGGGGTAGAAGCCGCCCTCGTGGTCGGTATTGTGCTTGCTTGTCTCAAAAAAGCCAAACAGAGTCACTTGAATATCTGGGTGTATGCAGCCATCGCCGCAGGGATTGCCGCCAGCGGGATTGTGGGTGTAGTCCTGTCCCAGGCAGCTCAGGCACTATCCCAGTCCCAAAACCCCTATGCAGCGACTCTAGAGCTGTTTCTAGAAGCGATCTTTGGGCTGGTGGCGATCGTCATGCTCAGTTGGATGCTCATCTGGATGACCAAGCAAGCGAGATTTATGAAGGCGCAGGTTGAAGGTGCAATCGGTCGAGCGATGGAGACAAATGCTGGCTGGGGCGTGTTTACACTGGTATTTGTAGCGATCTTGCGCGAGGGATTTGAAACTGTACTATTTATCGTTGCCAAATTTCAGCAGGGATTGATTCCATCCCTCGGTTCAGCGGCTGGATTGACGGTGGCGGCGGGGATTGGCGCATTATTATTCAAGTGGGGAATCAAAGTCAATATCCGCCGCTTTTTTCAGGTGATGGGGGTGCTGCTGCTGTTGATTATATCTGGTTTGGTAGTATCGTCATTGGGACATTTTGATACCGCGATCTCAACTCTAGCTATGAGCAATCGACAGTCAGCCGGAATGTGCTTTTTCTATGAGAAATTTACCAAGGTGCATTCTTGCAATTTGGGGGGAATGGTCTGGAATACGACTAAAATCCTACCAGAAGATAAGTTTCCTGGCTTGTTATTGAGTGCGATGTTTGGTTACACGGATAAGCTTTATCTGGTGCAAGCGATCGGCTATATTGGATTTATCATCTCGATCGGCAGCATGTATTTTCGTAGTCTCAATCCACAAAAACCGAAGCAGTCGGCTATTCCTGTTTCGATCGAGCAGAACTAATTAGGTACGGCTATACTAAGAACTAATATCCTGACATCCAGGCGGAGTTGTACCAGATGCAATCTTTAGAAACCAAGCCGTTGTTATTAGACGTTCAGAGCATTACTCTTCGCATCACTGGCGAAGAGTTTGACAAGCTGTGCCAAGACAACCCAGATCGATCGTTTGAATTGACAGCCAGCGGAGAATTAATTGTCATGCCCCCAGTCGGCGGAGAAAGTGGAAACTCTGAATTAGAGCTAGGTGGAGAGTTGTATGTCTGGAATCGCCAAGCTAAATTAGGTAAGATTTTTAGCTCTTCAACTATCTTTGTCTTACCCAATGGTGCTAGGCGTTCTCCAGATGCTGCTTGGGTGGAGTTATCTCGCTGGGAGGCTTTGACCCCAGAACAGCGCAAGAAATTTCCACCGCTGGCACCTGATTTGGTGCTTGAGCTGCGCTCGGAAACCGATAGGATGCAACCACTACGGGCAAAGATGGAGGAGTATCGATCGAATGGGGTACGATGCGGCTTACTTATTAATCCCAAAGACAAGCAAGTAGAAATCTATCGACCAGGACAAGAAACATCCATCTTAGATGCGCCCACAGCAATTGATTGTGGCGAAGTCATGCCAGGTTTTGTTTTGAGTATGAGTGAAATCTGGTAATCATCCTTGACCGAAATTTTCTGGGAGAATAGGAGATAGATATCTACGATCGATAAATTCAATGAGTGTGATTTTATATTGGGGTGATGATGACTTTGCGATCGCTAAAGCCATCGCTGCGATTCAACAGTCGGCACTCGATCCGGCTTGGACGAGTTTTAACTATGAAAAAATCGCTCCAGAACGGGAAGGTGCGGTAATATCGGCACTAGATGCCGCCATGACTCCACCATTTGGGACGGGAAAACGGGTGGTGTGGCTGGCAGATACCACCGTGATGCAGCAATGTTCAGAAGCATTACTCGCGGAACTAGAACGAACATTGCCCCAGATTCCAGCGACTACGGTATTGTTACTAACTAGCAAAAACAAACCAGACGGCAGGTTGAAATCGACCAAGACAATTCAGAAATATGCCAACGTTCAAGAATTTGGCTTAATCCCACCCTGGAAAACAGCCGAACTCAGCCAGCGGGTAAAAATTGTCGCCACAGAATTGGGTTTGAAAATCACTCCCGATGCAGTTGAACTTCTCGCCGCATCAGTGGGGAATAATACCCGCCAACTGTATCTAGAATTGGATAAGCTGCAACTATTAGCAGGTGGTGAAGGACAACAGATCGATCGAGCAATGGTATCGAGCCTGGTAGTTGCCAATACTCAAAATAGTCTCCAACTAGCCGCTGCCATTCGTCAGGGGGATGTGGGGACAACCTTGCACCTGATCCGTGAACTAATTGACCACAACGAACCTGCCCTGAAAATAGTCGCTACCCTAGTCGGTCAATTTCGGACGTGGCTCTGGGTGAAAATGCTGATTGAAGCTGGTGAAAAAGACGACAAAGTAATTGCTACCGCCGCTGGACTGGGCAATCCCAAACGCCTATTTTTTATCAGACAAGAACTCCAAGCTACCACAGCCGATCGACTTGCGGCGAGTCTCCCAAAATTGCTAGACTTAGAATCTAGTCTCAAGCGTGGTGCTGAAACTACATCTACACTGCAAATTCACGCGATCGAGTTGTGTCAAATATTTAAGTAGTGGATGGTGGATGGTGGATAGTGGATAGTGGTTAAGATATTTGTGAGCAGCAGTAAATTAACGCATGTAAGACAGAATTCGATCGATCGATTGAGACTCACCATTCACCATTCACCATCCACCATTCACCAAATGAAAATTCGCCGCCGTCCGCCTAGTTCATCCGTCAATGTTGGGCCTCTTGAATATCAGATTGTCGTGCCTGATTCTCAGCCTGAACACATTCTCGAAGAGATTGTCTGGTACAAGGAACGGGAAATTCCACCGATGCGGGACAAGATGCCGCTAGACAAGCTGAAGAAGCGGGTTGAGGTCATGGCACCACCGCTAGACTTTTTGGGTGCGCTGAAGCAGGGTAAGACCCGCCCAGCGTTGATTGCTGAGGTCAAAAAGGCTTCGCCGAGTAAGGGGGTAATTAGGGCAGATTTTGATGCGGTGGAGATTGCCAAGGCTTACCAGCGGGGCGGCGCGAGTTGTTTGTCGGTGTTGACTGATAGCAAGTTCTTTCAGGGTAGCTTTGAGAATCTAGCAGCAGTGCGTCAAGCGGTGGATCTACCGCTGCTGTGCAAGGAATTTGTGATTTATCCTTACCAGATCTACTATGCCCGTGCTCACGGTGCTGATGCGGTGCTGTTGATTGCGGCGATCTTGGAAGATAGCGATCTTCAGTACTTTCTGAAGATTATCAAAGTCTTGGGAATGACAGCTTTGATCGAGGTACATACCGCCGAAGAGTTCGCTCGAGTCTTAAAATTAACTGGTGTCAAACTCATCGGCATTAATAATCGCGACCTGACCAATTTCAAGGTAGATTTACAGACAACTCAGACACTGATTGAATCGCGCAAACAAGAATTGATCGATCGAGAGATCCTGATTGTGAGTGAATCTGGACTACATACTCCCCAAGATTTGCAGATAGTTGCAGATGCAGGCGTAGATGCGGTGCTAATTGGGGAATCATTAGTAAAGCAACCCGATCCTGGACAAGCCATTATCGATTTGTTTGGTACCTAATCTATTCACCTCAATCATCACCCATCCGATCGGGATCGGGTGAAATCATCTTCATGGATCCTCTGAAATTACCGTCCCTTGTCCATTACGAACTAATCTTACAAGTCCTCGAACGTCAGACAATGATCGCCGCAGATCGCGATCCGATCGTCCGAGAGCGCGTCCAGCAATTGATCGTCACCCTCCGCAAGGCTCTATCTCAACACAAGTTACTGGAAGATACCTGCCGCAATCAGCGGGTAGAAATCGAACACGTCTGGGCACTTAATTCGGTGGTGGGTAAGCAGGAAGTGACGGTTAGGGACTAGGGGATTTCCGATAAATACTATATCAATTAGACGGGTTTTGGTTGTGCCTACGGCAGGCTACCCCAACGGCTCCGCTCAACTACCGATGGTTGAGCGGAGCCGTTGGGGTAGCCTCTCCGCAAGGAGAAAACCAAAACCCGAACTATTCACCATTCACTATTTCAACAACTTCGGATCTACTAACCCATTCTTAATTGCTAGAATTGCGGCTTGGGTACGATCGCGGACGCTGAGTTTACTCAAGATGGTATGAACGTGAACGCGGACTGTGCCTGTAGCAATGTATAAGATACTAGCAATTTCTTGATTGCTTTTGCCGATCGAAACCAGGACTAATATTTCTTGTTCTCGTTTCGTCAAAACCGTGGCTGGTTCAATTTCAACTGTTGGTGAAAATTGACGTTCAGGATCGCGAAAAGCACTAAAAATTTCATTGCTAGCGGCATTGTCCCACCAAGATGCGCCCGCAACGATCGACCTAATTGCTAAAACGATCGATTCAGAAGCGAGTCCTTTGAGACAATAACCATTTACATTGGCGGCAATTAAATCCTCGATCGATTGCGGTTGATATTTCGATGTTAGCACCAAAATTCGTAAATCTGGGCGGCAAAGTCGCATTTTTTGGCAAGTTTCCAAACCATCAATCCCAGGTAAGCCAATATCTAGAATGACAATATCGATCGCTAGATCGGTGTTGATAATTTCTAGTCCAGTTTCCCCATCTTCTGCTTCTGCGGCAATGACGAGATCGGCTTCTTGCTTCAGTCTAGTCGATAAACCTAGCCGGAATAGCTCATCATCTTCAACTAGCAGGATCTGGATCGTAGACATGTGTGAGGAATAAATATTGCAATATTTGCTAGACAAATCCTATCTTAGGCTTCGCTTGCTACCTTCGGCAAGGTAAATAGAAAAGTAACACCTTTTGATACTGTTGGTTCTACTTGAATTGTGCCACCATGTGTTTCAATAATCTGCTGAACTAAATATAATCCTAGTCCGCCCCCTTTAGATCGACGACCCATTTCACCTTGATAAAATCTGACAAAAAGACGGGGTAACTCCTCTGGCTTGATCCCTCTGCCACGATCGATAATCCTGACCAAATATCGATCTGCTTCTGCCTCGATGTCAACTACAACTGAGCTGTGGGGCGGTGACTGATAGATTGAGTTGAGAATTAGATTGGTAAATACTCGATCGATCCGCTCTGGATCGCAGTCTATTTTGGTGCTTGGACAGTGATTCACACATTCAATTTTAACTTGGCGACTTTTGGCTAGATCTGTGAGCGTTTCGATCGCATTGGTGGCAATCGTTTCCAGATCGGTACTCTCATAACTGAGGTATAGACCATGATGATCGTTATGGCATACTGCGAGTAAGGTTGCAAGCTGATGGATTGAGGCTTTGTGGGCGCGACGCATCACATCAAAGGCGTGTTGTTGCTCGGCAGTGACAGCCCCAAATTCACTACGAGCTAAACCATTAATCGTTTCCACCGCCCCAATCAGTGGTGTTTGGAGATCGTGGACGAGACTACTGGCAAAATCCGCTCTCGATTTGGCAGCACTGGCTTGGAAAGAGACCTCTGCTTGACGATTGGCTGCGAGTTCACTAAATGTACGGACTTCTAAACTGAGCTGATAAGCAATAATCAGAGCCAAAACTGCCACGAATCGATTGAAATATACTACCAGCGGAATTAGCTTTAGCCCCAGATGCTGGCCATCGAAGCAATACAGTAGGGTCAGACATCCACCGATGATTGTTACCCATTTTGCCCAGTCAGCATTGATTCGATAGGTGGCAAAGAGGATGGGTAGTATATAGAGATAGCCGACCATGTATTGAGGGGGCAAAGCTATTTCTAAGCTCAGGATGCTCGCAACTAATAACCCGACGATCCAACGAGGATGATTAAAATTGGCCATGATCCCAATCCTGATATTCTAGGTTGTTGCAAATCCTCGATCCGCTCCACTGACTTCGATTTACACACTTCCCAATGTCCAATTGAACGTCTGGTTTCCTGGATGAATGGTAAATGTTTACTTTACAGACTGGGTAGGGAATGACTTAGACTACAAGACTATTCAATTAATATATCAAATGATATATATCAATACAAGTAGTAACTGGGTATCCATGTCACATTTAAGCTATCAGATCGATCGAAAACTGCTCCGTATTCGCAGAAAGTTGTTAGTCAAATATCTATACTGATCAATGTGATTCAGGATCGGACATCATGTGTAAGTAGATTGATATAGCCGTTCAAATTTGACCTAAAGTATTGCAGGACAAAACTATTTGGTATTTAATAGAAACAGATAAGTTCAATTTAAAATTATTAATTGTACTTCTCTAACAGCACAGCCAACAGCCACATTTTTTCAATTTTAATCGATGATTGTATCAGCTAGTACGATCTTCGATAGTACACTGCATGACGGATTCCGTCCGGGTGGATGCAGTGATAAAATGTGTGCCTACAGCTTGTTGGAAGAATTTTAATTGCAAAATTGCACAGTCATCGATCGAGGAGTATCTAATTTTAGTGAATATAAATAGATTGGAAAAAGCCGATCGTCACAAACTATTAATTGCTTATATTGATGATAGTATCTCTGCCTATAAAAACTTAGAGCTGTTTTTGACTCAGCAGGGCTATCAATCGTATGGTGTTCAAGATCCCCTCAAAATCATGACCACGCTAATTAAGCATAAACCAGATCTCATTTTCCTAGATTTATCAATGCCAATGGCAAATGGCTATGAAATCTGTCAACAAATTAGGCGCACACCATCACTCCAGGATATTCCCGTGGTGATTTTAACTGCAAAAGATGGTTTATTCGATCGGATGCGCGCAAAAGCGATCGGTGCAAATGAATTTCTCAGCAAGCCAATTGCTCATACGGATATCTTGAGAGTGTTGGGAAAATATCTGGAGGATAGTTGATAGTTGATACTTCGACTACGCAATGCCAGAGGCAAGGCTTCGCCAACAGTACAAGTAGTTGATGGTTATTACTAGTAACTATCTCCCAGTCCCCCAGTCCCCCCGTCCCCTAAGGACTAACGATCGAAACATAAGGCTCACTCAGATACCTATCCGCAACGGTTTGCAGTCGATCTGGTGTTAGTTGTTGAATTGCTGCACTGAATTCCTGATCAAAATCTATGCTTAATCCAAGTAGCTCATACCAGCCATATGTTTGAGCTAGCTGTCCGTTGGTTTGTTTGCCTAGTGCATACTGTCCAAGCAGCTTATCTTTGGCAGTTTGAAGTTCGGCGGCTGAGAGCGACTCTAGGCACAGTCTATCGACTTCCGCCCGCAGTCCACTCACAGCAATCTGAGTATTGCTAGCGGCTGTGCCCATGTAGACAGCAAAATGGGAAGTATCTAATCTAGTCGGGTAAAACGCCGACACATCATAGGCTAACCCGCGCTTTTCCCGCAGTTCGACGAATAGGCGGCTAGACATGCCATTGCTGAGATAGCTATCGATTAGTTTGAGGGCGATGCAATCGGGATCGTGGATTGCTGGCGCAAGATAGCCCAACATGACGATTGCTTGTTGGGTAGATTGCTGCTCTACTTGATATTGAGGAATGGTAGTTACACTTTGCTGCGTAATGATTGGCAGTGCAATTTCTGGTATTTTCCAGTCACCAAATACTTCGGTGATTAGATCGATCGCTTCCTCTGGGGTAATTCGTCCAGCAAGGCTGATGATTAGTCGATCGGGTCGAATGTGCGTCTGATGATAATCAACCAAGTCCTGGCGAGTGATTTGCCCCATTGTCGCCGCAGTTCCGAGGGTCGATCTGGAGTAGGGATGTTCGCCATACAGAGCCGTCCGCAATTGCCGATAAGCATTATTAAATGGCTGTTCTGTTTGGGACTTAATTGCTTGCAGGATCAACTTGCGTTCGAGTTCGATCTGCGCTTCAGGGAAGCTCGGCGTTCTGAGAATCTCACCCGCTAGCTTAAAAATATCCACCAAATCTGACTTCACCGTCTTCAGACTTAGCTTAATGTAGTCAGTTGTTGTCTCAGCACCCAGTCCAGCTCCCACTGATTCTGTCCTGTCAGCGATTTCCAACGCCGATAGCCGTTCTGTCCCCTTCATCAATACCGATGTCAGCAGTTGCGCCAATCCCCCCTGGGCTGACGGTTCCCAGCGACTCCCCGCTGGAATAAAAAATCGCCCAGCGACGATATCAGCAGTCGGGTTGGCGATCGTCAAAACTGTAATACCATTCGCCAACTGGCTGCGGTGGACTGGGTGATTTTTCATTAGTGAGGCTGATGCTGGATCTTAAATACACGACTTACGATCCAAGCTACACCATATCTGGTATGTCGGGTCGATTCGGACTATCGATCGGGCAAAATACACTGTTTAACGGCGTTGCTGAATTGTTGTATGAATTACCTCTGATTCAAAGTCCCTCTCCCTGAGGGAGAGGGATTTAGGGTGAGGGTAAGATCTACGCATCATACCCAAATTCAGCAACACTGTTTAACTATCAAACAACACAGTTGTCATATAGTTTTCCGCCCACTCTGTTCCAAAAGCTTTCTCTAGCACCCGACGGGTTTTGTCGTTTTGTTGCTGCTTGGTGGAGTAGTAATTCTGGGCGGCGACAATCTCAGCCCGCTCCTGACTATTAACGGGGATAGCTACCGCAGCTTGTTGACAGTGAATGGTGAGCATCGCGGTAACTCGATCGAGAAACCACTGTTCTTCCTCTGGATTAGTCGGGCGCACGAAGAAGCAAAACTCTGAAAAAATGTCTGCCCAATCAGGTAAATCGCGGGGCTGACTGAAGTTGTGGGCGGGTAATTGATGGAGCGGAATCTGATAATTTTCAGGCAATACCCGTTGAGCATTGAGCGGCGATAAGTCGGCAATTGCTGCACTAATCTGCCCCCGCCCTGCGACGATATCTGTCCCAAACATCGGCAGCGCGTAGTCAGGATGGGGAAACATCACACAGTGCAGGATGTCTAGATTCTTGCCTACTTGTGCGAGTTCGAGATGCAGTTTCCGAAATTGCGGGGTTTGATAGCACTTATTTTCGATGATCAGTTTTTCCCCTTCCAGTCGCCCTTCCACGTATCCCAAGTCTGAGGGAAGATGATAGGGGGAGAGATCTAGGTGCTGTGCCCAGACAGTTTCGATCGCAGTGGCGAGCCGCTGAATCATAATGTGCTGGCGCGATCGCAGTGACTGGGTACTAGTTTCCATGATCATAAAATAACCGATCCAAAATTGTGACATCGCTCAATCTACATCGATGAAGCTAGCACATCGGATCGAGGCTGGTGCAATTTACTTGTGTCCACAACACCCCATATATCATCAATCCTAACAGATCCGCCATTCACACAGGTCAAGCTTCATCTTTATTTAGATAACTTTAGTTCCGTAACAACCATTTCTGACTATTGAGTCGCAACACCAATCCTGAAACTAGTAAATCTAGGGTAATCTTTCGCTCGTCAATCAAGAATGATTCGATCGTACTAGATCTGCTGGCTCGATCGACACAGGAAATCGCCCGTTTGCCCTGGATATTATCCTCAAAGAAGTAGATGTTAAATTGACGTTTACCATCAGCCCAACTACCGATCACTTGACTGCAAGCTGGTGCTGTTTCAAAGCCCTTGATGGCGATTTTAGCCTGCGCTAGAGCAACGTGGAGATCGGTGACTCCTTTCTCAACGAGGGCTTGAGTCAGGGCTGGTAAATAGTCTTGCTCGATAAATTCAGTGAAGGGTTTTGCTTCGACGGCGGGTGGCTTTTCCTTTTTGGGGGGAACGCTTTTTTCCGCGCTCGCTGCGGTTACTTCGGTAGCGGCTGGTTTAGCTTTTTTCCCTGTGGCTGCGGTTGTGGCTGCGGGAATAGCACTTTCTGGAGACTCTTCTACCATATCGATCGATTGCCAAGAACTTTCAACCTAATTTTACCGCAACCATTGCGAGGACGATCGATCACTTAAAGTAAATTCCAGACAAAATTCCAGATCAGGGCAGTGACAATGCCGACGGATAAGGCAAAAATGATTAATCCAGCGATTAGTAAACCAATGAACAATCGATCGGGTTTAGTGCGAACTAGGGGTGCGCTCACATGACTTTCGACAATTTGCATGTTGCGGAAGTTGGCTTTGGAAACCACATCAAAGATATCTCCCACCACTGGCACCGAACCAACTACCGTATCAATTACCAGATTCATCACCATCTGCATCAATGCTTTGCGGGGTAAGCCCATCCGCGCCGCTTCAACAATAATATATCCAGATAGTGCCGCACTCACCGTATCACCACCACCAGGAATCAGCCCCAAAATTGGATCGATCCCGATTCGCTGTTTAGTTCCTGGAATCACAATTGCACCATCGAGTAATTGACTCAACTGGCGCATTCGTTTCAATGTAGGGAAGTGCGCCGAATGAATTTCTTCGGCTAGATTGTTGTTTATCTGTCTTGCTTTACCCATAATTTAGTTGTCTTTAGAGTCGAAATTTAAAGTTATCTATCATCATTGGGGAACTCGATCGCCAAAGCTTGTATCTTAAGTTGCAGCATCATTATCGGGCAATCAATATGTTCGCCGACCCACGAGACTATCAGATCGTTTTTTTAGCTACCTTTTTGGGACTGGGAATTGCGACTAGAGATTGGTCAATTAAACCAGAATTGATTCTAACTCTAATTATAACATGCTGCCTGTCACAATTAATCCTGACAACTCTATTTAAACCTGCCGAAAATCCTTTGCCTGCACTAAAAAGTGCCGTAATTACTAGCCTGGGATTAGCATTGCTATTGCGTGCCGATCGAGTGAGTACGATGATCCTAGCTGCGACACTAGCGATCGCTAGTAAGTTTATCTTTACTGATGGTAATAAACATTGGTTTAATCCAGCTAATTTTGGGATTATTATCGCCTTACTTTTAACTCCTGATGCCTGGATTTCACCAGGGCAATGGGGTGATGATTGGTGGTACTTACTATTGTTTGCTGGATTTGGCGGAATAGTACTCAAACGAGTAGGCAGGTGGGATACTAGCATTGCTTTTTTCGCTACATATGCAGCACTAGAAATTGGCAGAAATATCTGGCTAGGCTGGACGTGGGATGTCTCCTTACATAAACTTATGAGTGGTTCGCTGCTACTATTTACCTTGTTTATGATTACCGATCCGCGATCGATTCCCAACGATCGATTTACTCGAATTGGCTGGGCGGTATCGATCGCTGGGTTAGCATTTATTTTACGCAATTACTTTTATGTTAATGAAGCAATATTTATTGCTTTGTTTACAATTTCACCGCTGACAATTTTACTCGATAAAGTTAGGGCGGCACCTCAGTTTAGTTGGCGTGGAAATTTAGATAATAGTCAAATAGAAAACGTCTGAGATTCTGATTGTTTGTAGATTGCGAGAGAGGAGGGCGGGTTTGTTTGAAATCTCTATTACAGACAATATCCCTAGCATGAACCCGCACCCTACAGATCCAACCATTTACTATCCACTATCCACTATTCACTAATGAAAATCTCTAGAATCATTATCAGTCTCTGCCTTGCCTGTATTCTTGTGCTTGCTTGTGCGACTCAAGCGATCGCTTTTTGTGGCTTTTATGTTGGCGGTGCCGATGCTAAGTTATTTAATAAAGCTTCCCAAGTTGTAATTGCCCGAAACGGTGACAAAACCATTCTCACAATGGCAAATGATTTCCAAGGCGCGCTCAAAGATTTTGCGATGGTAGTGCCAGTTCCAGTAGCGATTAAGAGAGAACAAGTCAATATTGGCAAACGATCGACAATTGATAAATTAGATGCGTTTAGTCAACCCCGATTAGTTGAGTATTTTGACCCGGATCCTTGTGCCCCTGACAATTTATCAGATGCAATGAAAGAACGTGCTCCTGTGCCACAAGCAGCATCTGCACCAGTAGCGAGAAAATCTAGCGGCAATCTCGGTGTCACCGTCGAAGATCGGTTTAAAGTGAAAGAATATGACATTGTTATTCTCAGTGCCAAAGAATCGAATGGACTAGAAACTTGGCTCCAGCGGAATGGTTATAATATCCCCGCAGGTGCTAGTGAATTGCTCAGTCCATATATCAAGCAAAAGCTAAAATTCTTTGTTGCTAAAATCGATATTAAAGAATTCAAAAAAACTGGTGAAAAAGTATTGCGCCCACTTCAAATTGCCTATCGATCACCTAAGTTTATGTTACCAATCCGCTTGGGGATGATCAATTCTCGTGGCGAACAAGATTTAGTTGTCTATATTCTCTCGCCCAAAGGACGTGCTGAACTGACTAACTATCGGACAGTCAAAATCCCCACTGGCACAGAAATACCTGAGTACATTAAATCAGAATTTGGTAGCTTTTACAAAGCAGCATTTCAGAAAGTTTATGAGCGTGAGCAGAAGAAAGTCGCCTTCTTGGAATATGCCTGGGATACTGGTAATTGCGATCCTTGTTCGAGCCAACCACCGACACCAGCAGAACTAAAAGATGCCGGAGTATTCTGGGGGAATAATGGTGAAGATTTACCTGTAAATATAAATCCTTCATTCCGTCGCCCGATGCCTTCTAGCAATGCTTTTATCACCCGTCTCCATGTTCGATATACGCGCAACAAATTTCCTGAAGATCTGATGTTCCAAGAAACTGGCAACCAAGAAAATTTTCAAGGTCGTTACGTGATGAATCATCCATTTAAAGGCGACCTCAGTTGTGATGCTGGTAAAAAATATCAACAAGCTCTCCGCCCCCGCTTAGAAAAAGCAGCGAGTAATCTTGCAAGCCTCACTGGATGGAGTATTCGCGAGATTAATAGCAAGATCGACTTTCCAACTGTTCCATCTAAGTCTGACGCTAACGTTCCATTTTGGGAGAATATTTGGAATAAAAAGTAATTGATTAAAATCTCAGTATTTTTACGGATTGAGAATACTGAGATCTTCAGTTAAAGTATTCGTGGCATTAGTACTTAATCTTAAACATCGAAATCTAATTTATGGCTGGTGCTGCGATTTTACTCGGAATCTGTTTACTATTTTTTGCTTGGCAACAACGGAACCAAATCAGTCTGGGTGGGCGAGACAACGCCAATCGCCAGTTTCGACCACAGCAGCCACAACTAGAGCGTAAACTATTAAAACTGTTGGGTGGTAAGCATCAAACAGCGCATCGCCTGATCCAACAATCTCGACTCCGATATCCAGACAAATCTGCGGATTGGCATTGGGAAAAAGCTATTTACGATCTAGAACGCGATCGATGGCGATAGTCGCTCATAAATTGGGAATACTAACATGTAGGTAAAACCACCGATCCATTTTTGTCTGGATCTGTTTTCTAACACGAGTATATCCCCAAACTCTAATGTCTAAAAAAACCAGTTCTCTCGAATATATCCCTGGAATCATTGCTTATTTCTGTGGTGCCTATATTTGTACCGCAAGTAGAGTTTTTGTCTGGAAGATTGCTGCTCACTGGTCAAAAATCTGGGTTGCAGATGGCAATCAAGGAGATAGCCAAATTCTAGCACTTACATTTACGATCACATTACTAATTGTATTTGGATTTTCGGTATTTATCTGGTCGCTTGCCAATCATATCAATTACAAGTCTACTGAAAAAAGTTTTGTCGCAAATGCCTTTGCGGGAATTGGGATTGCCTATGCAGTCAGTCAAGATGCTTGGCTGAATGAAGTTGCAGCAAGCGTGACTTATGCAAGTTAGTTAGTTGATAGCTCGATCTCCGTGCAAGGTAGTTTGGTGTGGTTTACCGCCAAGTTTAGAGTAGCACCACGACTTATGTTGGCTGAGTCGATCGCCTAATCTAAAAGTATCAGCAACAGCCACCTCAGAGACTGAAATAGTCGAACGCCTAGCTGTTAACTGAACTTGGTATTACTCTCCATCTCCGCTTTTATTTATAAAACGATGGCAACTATTTCCCAGCAAGCTTACGGTGATTTTATCGCAGCAGTTAAGACCAACCAAGTCACCAAGGTAACAATTAGTGCTAACCAGATTGAGTATACAGTTGGTAGCGATAACAGTGCAGAAACTTATTTTACCACTCCAGACTTGCTTGCCGAAAGTTTACCTGATTTGCTAACTGCAAATGGCGTGGAATATACGATCCAAAATCCTCAGTCTGATTCCTGGTTGGGAACATTATTAGCTGTTGTTCTGCCATCATTAATTGCCGTTGGTGCAGGTGCTTTGCTGCTCAAATATACCGAAGGTAGCGGTGGAGTCATGGGGGTGGGCAAGAGCAAAGCCAGAACTTATGCCCAAGGAAAAACTGGCGTTAAATTCGCCGATGTTGCTGGTGTGGATGAAGCCAAGCAAGAACTGCAAGAAGTTGTCGATTTCCTCAAAAATAGTGACAAGTATACCCGCCTCGGAGCCAAAATTCCTAAGGGTGTACTACTAGTCGGCCCTCCAGGGACTGGTAAAACCCTGCTCGCTAAAGCAGTTGCGGGTGAAGCGGGGGTGCCATTCTTGAGTATGTCTGGCTCAGAATTTGTCGAATTGTACGTCGGCGTAGGTGCTGCGCGGGTCCGAGATTTATTTGACAAAGCCAAACGTCAAGCACCCTGTATCATTTTCATCGATGAGCTAGATGCGATCGGTAAATCCCGTGGCAATGGCATGAATCCCAATGGTGGTAACGATGAGCGCGAACAAACGCTCAATCAATTACTCACCGAGATGGATGGCTTTGATGGCAACACTGGCGTGATCCTGATTGCCGCCACAAATCGCCCTGAAGTTCTCGATCCAGCTTTACGTCGTCCAGGCAGGTTCGATCGACAGGTAGTGGTTGACAGACCAGACAGGTCGGGTAGAGCGCAGATTTTGGCTGTCCACGCCGATAATGTCAAGCTGGGCGAGGATGTGGATCTGGAATTATTAGCAACTCGCACATCTGGTTTGACAGGCGCGGATTTGGCGAATCTCGTCAATGAAGCAGCTCTAATGGCAGCGCGAAATAACCGTCAAGCGGTGTTGATGGCTGACTTTGAGTTGGCATTCGAGCGGGTATTAGTTGGCTTGGAGAAGCGTTCGCGGGTATTGAATCCGATCGAGCGGCAAACTGTCGCCTATCATGAAGTAGGACATGCTCTGGTCGGTGCCTTGATGACTGGACGTGGTAAAGTAGAGAAAATATCGATCGTGCCGCGCGGCGTTGGTGCCCTGGGCTATACGCTCCAAATGCCTGATGAAGATCGCTTCCTGATGATGGAAGACGAGATTCGCGGTCAAATTGCTACCCTATTAGGTGGACGGGCAGCGGAGTCGGTAGTGTTTGGCAAAGTATCTACAGGTGCCAGCGACGATATCCAAAAAGCGACTAATCTCGCGGAGAAAGCAATTACTCTCTATGGGATGAGTGATACACTTGGTCCGATTGCCTTTGCTGGCAACCAGTCACAATTCCTGGGTGATGACACCAATACTCGTCGGGCTGTCAGTGGTGATGTAGCTGCTGAAATCGATCGGCTGATCAAAGAGACCATCGACGGTGCCAATAGCATAGCTAAAGCTATTCTAGAGCAAAATCGGCAGTTATTAGAATCCACTGCTGAGGTGCTGCTCGATCGAGAAGTCCTCGAAGGCGATTCCCTCCGCGCCATCCTCAGCCAAGTTCAAGCACCTGCTGGATTAGCTAATTGGTTACAAACAGGTAAAGGCTGAGATTAATCAGCTCGATCGACATACAATGATAACTATCCCACCCTTATTCGTGGCGCATCTTCGCTAGAATTGGGTGGGTATTTGCATGGCGAATCGAGGTAATATTTTTTTAACCGCAGAGGCGCAGAGAGCGCGGAGAGCGGATAAGAGACTAATTGAAGATTGCTGCATTTAGAGATTTATTTCTTATCTCCCAACTTTTATCTCCCAACTCCCAACTCCCTCATGACTATCTTCACGCTGCAATCAGTTAAAAAAGACTTTGGAATCAAAGAGATTCTCAAAGGTGGATCGTTTAGCTTGGATGCGGCGGACAAAGTGGGCTTAATTGGGATGAATGGATCGGGTAAATCGACACTATTAAAGATGATCGCAGGTTTGGAACCGATCGATGGTGGTCAGATTCTACTCAATCCTGGTGTACGGACGATTTATCTGCCTCAGCAGCCAGATATGGATCCAAATCATACGGTACTAGAGCAGGTATTTGCTGATAGTGGCGAGCAAATGCAATTGGTGCGGGAATATGAGGAAGTCTCGGAAAAATTAGCCCATCCAGAGAATAATAAATCAACTGAATTGTTGAATAAATTATCAGATGTAATGCAGCGAATGGATGCGCTAAATGCTTGGGAAGTTGAGACAAAAGCCAAGATTATTCTCACTAAATTAGGGATTGTAGATTTCGAGGCAAAAGTCGGCGATCTGTCGGGGGGATATCGCAAACGAATTGCCTTGGCAGCAGCGTTATTGTCTGAGCCGGATGCACTATTGATGGATGAACCTACCAACCATTTAGATGCGATGTCGGTGGAGTGGCTACAAGAATATTTGAGTCGTTATCGAGGGGCAATTTTACTGATTACGCACGATCGATACTTCTTGGACAAAGTAACTAATCGGATCATTGAAATCGACCAAGGTGATATTTTCACTTACAGCGGTAACTATACTTATTACCTAGAAAAGAAGGCATTAGCTGAAGAGTCACTGGTTGGCACTCAGCGCAAACATGCTGGCTTACTCCGTCGTGAATTAGCTTGGCTTCAACGTGGGGCAAAAGCTCGAAGCACTAAACAGAAAGCTCGAATTGGAAGAGCAGAAGATCTCAAGGAAAAAGAATTTAAGCAGGCAACTGGTAAGGTAGATATTACTACGCCTGGGCGAAGAATTGGCAAGAAAGTAATTGAGGTGATGGGTGTCTCGAAAGCCTATGACGATCGCACATTAATTTCAGATTTTACTTATGAATTTTCACCTGAAGATCGGATTGGAATCATTGGTGAAAATGGGACAGGTAAATCAACCCTGATGGATATCTGTACTGGACGCTTGCAGCCTGATAGCGGCACAGTAGACATCGGCACCACCATTCATATCGGTTACTTCGATCAACACTCAGAAGACCTATTAGAAGCAGGTACAGAACAACTCCGTGCGATCGACTACATCAAAGAAGTTGGTGAATATGTCAAAGTTGCCGATGGTAGTCAAATTAGTGCGTCCCAGATGTTGGAACGGTTTCTGTTTACGCCCAATCAACAATACACGCCGATTAATAAACTCTCCGGTGGTGAAAAACGCAGGTTATTTTTACTGCGAGTATTGATGAGTACACCA
>JANNDL010000079.1:0-8273 GCA_031387665.1 Chamaesiphon sp. OTE_75_metabat_95
GAGATTGCATCCAGTCTTCGGGCTGGATGAGGATTGGAACGAGGTGCTTCCGTCTCTAATGGCTACAGTGAGCATAGTTTGCATCCAGTCTTCGGGCTGGTTGAGGATTGGAACCGTTTGTGCCACCGCTGGACTTTCAAATATTATGCTGATTGCATCCAGTCTTCGGGCTGGATGAGGATTGGAACAGGTAGATGAGTCCAATGCAAACTTAATTACTGAATTGCATCCAGTCTTCGGGCTGGATGAGGATTGGAACTCGCTGGTTTGTGATGACAGATTCTCAAGATTTGGGTGATTGCATCCAGTCTTCGGGCTGGATGAGGATTGGAACGTCAGCAGTGATGGCTTTAAGTCGATCGCCACAATCATTGCATCCAGTCTTCGGGCTGGATGAGGATTGGAACTTCACTAGAAGGGTTGTTAGTACTAGCTGATTCTTTTGATTGCATCCAGTCTTCGGGCTGGATGAGGATTGGAACTTCTCGTAGTGGCGAACGATCGCCGATACTATTAAAATTGCATCCAGTCTTCGGGCTGGATGAGGATTGGAACTCGTCGCTGTCCAAAATGCTACTAGATAAACCCTGCACATTGCATCCAGTCTTCGGGCTGGATGAGGATTGGAACAACGTCGCCGACGGACGCTTGATCGAGATCGGAAACATTGCATCCAGTCTTCGGGCTGGATGAGGATTGGAACCCATCAGCATCAACGCCTTCCAGAATGACTTTGGATTGCATCCAGTCTTCGGGCTGGATGAGGATTGGAACAAACCACAAGATACAACCGATTTTAGCTGCTGGAAATTGCATCCAGTCTTCGGGCTGGATGAGGATTGGAACTCAGCCGCCGATGTCGATTTAGTCAATCGTACTCAAAAATTGCATCCAGTCTTCGGGCTGGATGAGGATTGGAACGATACTGTAAGTAAATGAGCTGAAATTATCATTATATTGCATCCAGTCTTCGGGCTGGATGAGGATTGGAACATAGAAGATTTATTCTACAGGTATTTTTTGAACGCCAAGGTCACATTATGCCCGCCGAAACCAAAAGAATTGGATAGGGCGACATCGACAGTAGCAGCGCGACTGACGTGGGCAACGTAGTCGAGATCGCAGCCCTCCTCTGGATTTTCGAGATTGATGGTGGGGGGAATAATGCCGTGGTGGATTGCCAGAGCAGAGGCGACTCCTTCGATGCCACCTGCACCACCGAGCAGGTGTCCAGTCATGGATTTGGTGGAGCTGACGGCGATTTTGTACGCATGTTCGCCGAGGGCGGTTTTGATGGCGTTGGTTTCGGTAGGATCGTTGATGGGGGTGCTGGTACCGTGGGCGTTGATATAGCTGACGGATTCGGGGGGTAATCCGGCATCTTTGAGGCAGAGGGACATGGCGCGGGCGGCATCGACACCGCCAGGAGTCTGTCCAGTCATGTGATAGGCATCGCAAGTCATGGCATAGCCGACGATTTCGGCGTAGATTTTTGCGCCGCGATTGAGGGCATGTTCGAGTTCCTCAATTACCAGGATGCCGGAACCTTCGCCCATGACGAAGCCATCGCGCCCAGTATCAAAGGGGCGGCAAGCATGAAGCGGATCGTCGTTGCGAGTGGAGACTGCTTTGCAAGCCGCGAATCCGGCGATGCCCAGGGGGGTAATTGCTGCTTCCGTGCCACCGCAAATCATCGCTGTGGCGTAGTCGCCCTGAATTAGTCTAAAAGCTTCACCGATCGCATTTGCACCTGCTGCACAGGCGGTGACGGTGCAGCAGTTGGGGCCTTTGGCTCCTACTTCAATGGCGACTAGTCCTGCTGCCATATTCGCGATCATCATCGGAATCATGAATGGACTACAGCGACTTGGCCCTTTGGTGAGATAGATTTCTTGTTGGTCTTCGAGGACTTTGAGTCCACCGATGCCAGTCCCAATCGTAACACCGACTCGATCGGCATTGGTACTATCGATCGTCAAGCCAGAGTCAGCCAGGGCTTGCTTGGTGGCACATACCGCCAGTTGAGCAAACCTGTCCATCCGTTTGGCGGCTTTCTTTTCGAGATAGAGGAGCGGGTCAAAATTCTTCAGCTCTCCCGCAATCCGACAGTCGTGTTTTGAAGCATCGAAGTGGGTAATCGGACCAATCCCATTCCGTCCAGTCACCAAGCCTTCCCAATATTCCGCCAAGGTATTTCCAATCGGCGTGATTGCGCCTAAACCAGTGATGACAACACGTTTGCGATAGCTTTGATCGGAATTTGACATGATGAATATAGAGATGAGATGTGGAATTGCTCAGATGCAAAGGGTGCTGTGCGGAGGAACGCTCCGCATCACTCACCGCATGATTCATAATTTCCGCTGGCGGCGGTGTTAGGCTGATTTGGCGTTGATGTAATCAACTACGGATTGAACGGTTTGAAGTTTTTCAGCTTCTTCGTCGGGAATCTCGACATCAAATTCTTCTTCCAATGCCATGACGAGTTCGACTACATCCAAGGAGTCAGCTCCCAAATCGTCGGTGAAGTTGGCTTCAGGAGTGATTTTGCTAGCATCTACTTCCAATTTGTCTGCAATTACGGCTTGTATCTTAGCCAATACATCTGCGCTCATATATGTTCTGTGTTTAGTTGAATGACGATAATTAAATTTTGGCGATCGAACTCCCTCAAGGGTACGCCAATAGCACTCTACATCTTAGTATAAAAATGCGCCAAATTAAGGTTTAGACGGGGGAATTGCAATCGCTTTGACAACTTCGGCAAAATCTGACTGATTAACTAGGGGGATTAATTGCTGTAAATACGGTTGATAGCGAAATATTTGGTAGCCTCGATCGATCAAATATTCAGCAGCGGCTAGATCGATTCCTTTGCTGGTGTAGCTATTATAAATAATCGTAGGTGCAAATCTAGTAATAGTTGCTTGAGAGCCGATTAATATAGCTAGTTCGCTACCTTCTGTGGAGATTTTGATGATGTCGATCTGTTCGATCTTTTGCTGCTGGACAAATGTATCTAAAGTCAAGCAACTAATTTCGATAACTTGAGGATCTAAATCGATTAACTCATCATCTGCTGCTAAATAGTTAAACTCACTACTAGGCTGTAAAATAAGTTGGGCGATATAATTACGATCGCTTAGAGCATGTGCAGAAATATTGACATTTGTGAGCTGATTAATTTGACAAGTTTCAGTCAGACAATCAACTGATTGACCAGATGGTTCGATCGCATAAACCAGGCCATTTACTCCCACTCGAATAGCCGCACTAAAGGTATAGACCCCAAAACTAGCACCGATATCAATTACACTCATCCCAGGTTGAATGTATTGTCGCCAAAACTCTAACTCTCGTTCAAACCAATCTCCTTCCGCTAATAGACAACGAGTAGTTGTAAGTTGGAGACTAGCAGGTACCGTCAGCAAAATATCTCGGTCAAATGGGATGTAGGTATACGGACTATCGATCGATAAATTTGTCCACTGCCACGGTAATTTAGCCAACCTTTGACTACCGTAGTCCAAGCCAATCTGATGCCAATAGCTTGCCGATTTTGGTTGCTCCAAGTCTTGATAAGCCAAGTATAGTGCTTGTAAAATAACTGGATGATCTAAAGCTAATTCTCTCGCCCGATGTAGATAGACTAATCCTTCTAAAGATCGATCTCCAATACTATAAATTCCCAGCCGAATATTCGGGAAAATCAGATCTGGCATCAATTGATTCATGAGATGTAAAAGTCTAATTCCTGTCTGATTATCTAGGGAAATTTGAGTGCGGCACAGCACCTCCGTCAGCATCAACATGGCTTGGGTATAACCATTATCCGTATTTAGAATCCGTTGCAATTGTTCACTTCTGCCATTGGTAATGTGGGTGCGTGTCAATGGGGGAATATAGACAATCCCTGGCGCAATTTCGGCTTCGGTATAGGCGGGCTGGAGATTATTGATAAAGGCACTAAAGGCAATCTCTGCCGCATCGCTATAGTTGCCCAACATGCAATTGAGCAAGGCTAGGTGCGCCACACAGAGCGGATGCTGGTTTAGGGCAGAACCTGTCTGGACAGCTTCAAAAGCAAGCTCGGCATACAAACCATGTGTAAGTGTGTTGTCGCAGCTCTCGGCGGCGATTAAGGCAGTGACAGCTAGGTTATTCCACTCCAATCCAGTTTGAGGATCTTCCCACTGACAATGGTTGAGAATTTGAGTCAGTTGCTCGGAAGCTGTTGGCGTAATCTCGACTTGATTTTGCTGGATGTAATCTAGATAGGCTAGTTTGGGGTCGAAATCGATAGACATGGGAGTGGGGTGGGGGTGTGGGAGTGTGGGAGTGTGGGAGCGTGGGGACATAGGAAAAATAAGTATTCTAAGTCTTTCACCCGCGAACCCGCGCCCCATGCTCCTATGCCCCCGTGCCCCCAGTCTTCTCAAACTAGTAACTAGATTTACGCCACCGAGTACTGGTTAAATCCGATCGAGATCGACCTCCGTACTATCATAACGGTCATCTGCGGCAGCCTAACTTTGATTGCCACTGCTGATACTTTAGGACATTAGTATAAATCATGTTACGTGCAAGTTGGTCAAAAATTATTGGGTTGTCTGCCTTGCAAGGCGCAATTTCACTAACATGGCTAATTTACAATATTTATCTGCCAAAACTGTTGATTAGTTATGGCTTTAGTCCAAAACTAGCTGTTTTAGTATTAATTATTGAAAATGCGATGGCGGTGTTTTTAGAACCATTTTTTGGAAGTTTATCCGATCGAGCTTATCACTGGCTGGCTACCAAATTCGGTATTATTGCTTTTGGCGTTATTTTAACAGTGATCATCACTGGATTAATTCCGCTAGTTGTAATTTTTGGAAATGTATTCAGTGCAATTAGCTGGTTTTTACCAGGTGTATTAATTGCTTGGGCGATGGCAATGACTGTATTTCGTGCTCCGGCAGTTTCATTAATTGGTAGGTATGCTTCGACTGGTCAGTTACCAATTGCGATGAGTTTTCTGACGGTAGTTAGTACAATCATTGGTGCGCTAAAGCCGATATCTCAAAACTTTATTTTGAGTATTGGTGCTCCATTTGCATTTACGATCGCATCGATTGTATTGCTAGTTGCAACTGGTGTATTGGAGTATTTGGATCCAGGTGTTAGGAGTAGCTTGCCAGTCACTAAGCGTCAACCGATCGATCTTCATAAAATTGGTTTACTAATGGTCACGGGATTAGGGATTGCTTGGAGTTCTCGTTGTTTGTTTGAAACTCTTCCTAAAATGCTGAAGCTACAATTTCCTCAACTAGATCCGGTGATTGTGATGGTATTTATTTCTGGTGCAATTGCGATTTCTGCACTACCTGCGGGAGTATTTGCCACTAAACACGGCAATCACAGAGTGATGTTGCTCGGTATTGGAGCTACTTTAATTGGCTTGGTCGGGATGTTCTTATTCCCGACATCAATTACTTTAACGATCGCCATCATCTTATTTATTGGTTGCTTTAGCTGGGTGACAAATGGAGCAGTTCCATTAGCAATAAGTATCTTTCCTGCCGATCGATCTGGTCTAGCTGTAGGTCTTTGTGTTGGTAGTTTTTCGGGTGACATGAGTTTATTTAGTGCGGTGTTTAATCCTGTTACTAATTTAACACCATTGTTAGGCACTAGCTGCGGATCGATCTGTTTAATGATTGCGGGAGGATGCATTTGGAAAAGTCGTAAATTAGTGAATAAACATAGTTAGATTGGATTCTTTCGTCCTTTGGTAAATTTTTCTTTCTGGCTGGCAATACGGTCATAATTTCTAGTAAATTACACTTCAAATGCTGGTGGCAGTACTTAGGTAATTGACTCGAATGAGTCTCAAAACTAACATAAACAGGAGATTGCGATGCGTAGGTGGGGTTATTTAATTAGTTTGGGGTTGTGGTGCTGCGGCTGTTTCATCAAAATACCTGTATCGGCTCAAGTACAACCATCCATACCGAATTCAATCGTTAGCCCACAAGCGGCAAAAATTGTCACGGTTAGGGTGGGCGAAGTATTGCGAATTAAGGTTGATGCGCTGAAGCTAAATCAGCCGATTGCGGTATTTTTAGGTGATACAGATGTGACTGCCAAAATTAAGATTGAGGGGCAAGAATTAGTTTATCAATCCGATCTATTGCCCCTAGCTGTCGGCGAACAACCACTGACGATTTACCTGACGAAATCTGCCGATAACTGGGAAACCCTCGCCACTTTCCTGATCAAAGTCGAGCCAGTGGTAGCTCAGTCACCAACAGCACCTGACAAAGATTCAACTTCACCATCATCACCAGCCGCAGCAAAACCACCAGAAAATATTTTCACGGTAAAACCTAAATTTACCGCCAATCTCAAGTCCCAATTATTTGAACAACGCACTGCTGATGCAGGTGCTTCCAAACGCCCAAGTGTCCTCGATCTCTCATTTACGGGTGGTGCGTCAGGCAAATATAAGAGTGGTAGCACCACAATTGACGGTAGCTTTAATGTTGTTGGCAGTACCTTCCAACCAGACGCATTGCGGTTTGAGCAGTTGCAAGGAAGAGCATCCCAATTCGATTTGAGTGAATATATCGTAGATTTGACTGATGCTGGCAACAAATTTTCAGTCGGGCATGTTTGCATGGGCAACCACCCGCTGCTATTCAATAATCTTTGTACTCGTGGTGTCACGGGGAAGTTGCAAATAAATGATTTTGCCGATATCAGTGTCGGACAGATTAGTACAACCAAGATTGTTGGATTTGAGGATATTATTGGGGTAGCGCGAAGTGCGAATACCCTTACAGGTGCTTCACTAGGACTCCAGGTGATGAATAATGCCGCTGATGGGGTGAGGCTAGAAACTACCCTGTTCGGTGGCTCCAGGCTGCCAGAAGCTGGCTTTGAAGAGGGTGTCGTCGTAGATGCAGAAGCAAGTAATGGCATTGGCTGGCGAATCACAGGTACAAATGATACTGGACGCTGGAAGGGGGATGTGGGGTTTGCACGGAGTACTTTTGTCAACGTCGCGGCAAACGATCCTCAGCTAACGGAGGGATTGAGCGTCACACCACTCCAGTCTGTGACAAAAAATGCTTGGTATGCAGAAACTAACTATGAGTTGCTCAAAGATTTGCCCCTAAATGGCAAACGAAAATTGTCTCTTGATGCTAATTTCCGAGTAGAGCAAGCAGATCCACAGTTTGGGACAATTGGGGCAACTGTCAATGCAGATCGATTGCAAACTCAATACGGGCTAAATGCCAAGATTGCCGGAGGCAGTATCCAGTTACAACAGACCAATTTTGAAGATAATATTGTCAACATTCCTAATTTATTAAAAACGAAGAATCGAAGCACAATTGTCGGCGTAGTTTTCCCGCTTCAATCTTTTTTGGAAATTAAAAATTCGCTGTTGCCGACTGTTTCTTATAACTATCAGCAAACTTCTCAACTGGGATCGATCGCGGCACCTGCAAGTGGTGGCTTCACCCTTGATTCTCAAATTCCAGATCTATCTAGTTCCATTCATAAATTAGGATTGAGCTGGGATACGCCAGGGATTGTGTTTAATTATAAGTTTAGCAGTGCCTTTGATGACAATCGCCAATTAGGTCGAGAAACTGCCGACTTTCGGAGGCTCAATCATCAGGTGTCTGTAGATCTCAAGCCCAATCCCCAACTGCGATTTAACTTAGGTTATAATTTTACTAATTCCTTTAATAATGAGCAAAATTTAACCCGATTTACTAATAGCCCAACATTGGGCGTGAGCTGGGAATTTCAGCCGGATACGACTTTAGCTTTTAATTATAATCGCAGTAATGATACTGACTCACGGGGTCAAGCATCAACTGACGAAAACGGTCTAGAATTGTTGCTAACCAGGAATTTTCAATCTAATTTTCTTGATCGAGAAAATCTTGGAAGTGTCTTTCTTCGCTATAGTCGCCAGTCTGCCCAAAATCGCAGTGGTGCTATCAATACTGACAGGACTATCAACATTGTTAATGCTGGTGTAAGTTGGAGCTTTTAAATAGTTGATAGTTGATAGCTGGGGTTTTAGGATGGGGCTTTAGACCCTTTGTTATCGTTAAATTAATTAATAATTGAATATAGTTGGGAGAAGGTATATGAATCTAATTACTAAGTTACTGTGCCGCACGAGTTTGATTAAGGTGATTCCCAGGAATAAATATACCCTGGGTTTTGGTTTCGACTCCGCTCAACCATCGGTGGTTGAGCGGAGTCAAAAC
>JANNDL010000106.1:0-15646 GCA_031387665.1 Chamaesiphon sp. OTE_75_metabat_95
TGGCTCGGCTGGGAGGATGGTCGGGTTTTCGCTCCCAAACACCCCCTGGTATGCCTACCTTAGTCAATGGTCTTAGGCGGTTTGAATCTATCTTTGAAGGATGGCAACTCGGTCAAATTCGACTTGTGTATACACGGTAGCCTCCGTGGAGGGGATTTTTATGACAACCGTTCCTGAGAGGGGGTTTGAGGTGTGATAACCGAACATTTTAAAAATAGTTTGAATAGGGTGATAGGTAATCTGAAAGATGTGGGTAAGCTGAGGACACGAAGCAAACGAAACACCCCAACCCAAACAAACAATACTTAAAATGAGAACCGAACTACAAGCTAAATTCCTTCAACACCTCAACAGCAAAAAGAACAGCGAAAAAGGATTCACATTAGTAGAACTCCTAGTTGTAATTATTATCATCGGTATCTTGGCTGCGATCGCACTTCCTAACTTCCTCAACCAAGGTGCAAAAGCCAAGCAAACTGAAGCCAAACAAAACATTGGTTTAGTCAACCGGACTCAAACTGCTTACCGTTCTGAAAATGCTGTATTTGCCAGTACTTACGACTTACTAGCTGCTGGTACTCTAGCTGGTACTGGTTCTGATGCATCCACTACCAACTATAGCTATTCATTAACTGGTGTTACTGACAGTGCTACTATCATTGCTGTCGCAAAAGATACTGCAATCAAGGGCTACACTGGTGGTAACGCACGCTTTGTTAACTCTGCCAGTCAGAGTGTAGTTGCTAGTATCATTTGTGAAGCAGGATTGCCAGGAACTTCTGTTGGCACCACCCCAGTTGCTGCTTCTAACAATTCTACTGTTGGTACTAACACTAACTGTGGTGTTGTTATTGGTACTGCTTATAATCGACTTGGTGCGTAATATTTATTGTCACCAGTTTGACTTGATGCTGGTTACTAATTAACTAGGTAAGCTATTTCAATATTCTTAATGTTGAGATAGCTTTTATGGTGATATGTAATTTATTTCATTCACCATCAGTTTAACCCAACCCAATCCAAACAAACAATACTTAAAATGAGAACCGAACTACAAGCTAAATTCCTTCAACACCTCAACAGCAAAAAGAACAGCGAAAAAGGATTCACATTAGTAGAACTCCTAGTTGTAATTATTATCATCGGTATCTTGGCTGCAATTGCACTTCCTAACTTCCTCAACCAAGGTGCAAAAGCCAAGCAAACTGAAGCTAGACAAAATATTGGTTTGGTAAACCGGACTCAAACTGCTTACCGTTCTGAAAATGCTGTATTTGCCAGTACTTACGACTTACTAGCTGCTGGTACTCTAGCTGGTACTTCTGGTATTGCCGCCACTACCAACTATAGCTATTCATTAACTGGTGTTACTGATAGTGCTACTATCATTGCTGTCGCCAAAGATACTGCAATCAAGGGCTACACTGGTGCTAACGAACGCTTTGTCAACTCTGCCAGTCAGAGTGTAATCGCTAGCATCATTTGTGAATCACGACTGCCAGGAACTGCTGTTGGCACAAACCCAGTTGCTGCTTCTAACAACTCGACTGTTGGTACTAACGCTAACTGTGGTGTTGTTATTGGTACTGCTTATAATCGACTTGGTGCGTAATCTTTGTTGCCACCAGTTTCGATTGAGACAAGTTGCTAGTTGATCTATAAAATAGCTTCACAATGCTTAGATGTCGTGGGGCTGTTTTTGTATAGCAATGATTTATAGCTTTGATCGAGATTAGATAATTTTTAAAATAACACGTAATCAACACAACGTTAAATGTAAAATAAAGATGAAAACCGAACTAAAGGCTAAATTTATTCAACATCTCAATCAAAATAAAAAGGAAGATGGTTTTACATTAGTAGAATTATTAGTCGTTATTATCATCATTGGTATTTTAGCTGCAATTGCGTTGCCAAATTTTCTCAATCAAACTGCAAAGGCAAAGCAAACTGAAGCTCAACAAAATGTTGGATACATCAATCGGACTCAAACTGCCTATCGCTCAGAAAATAGTGCCTTTGCTAGTAGTTTTGATGTATTGGCAATTGGTACTCTCACTGGTACCACTAGCAATGCATCCACATTTAACTACAGCTACTCTCTAACTGCTGCAAATAACAATGCGACTATCACTGCTCAATCAAGAGACACTGCTCTCAAAGCTTATAGCGGTGGTAACAACTTCTATCTCAATTCTGCCAGTCAAAGTGTGGTTGCTAGTGTTGTCTGTAGCGCACAACAGGCAGGAACTGCTAGTGCAACTGCTCCATCAGTCACTTCTGTCACCTCCGCGCCTACTTGCCCCTCTGGATACAGTCAATTAGGTTCTTAAACTTAATTAGATTAAATCAATTTTGTAAGTGATTTTACATACAGATCTAACTCAAGACCAATTTTCTTATGTAATTACCCCGATCTAATTTCAGATATTTATTTATATACTTTAATTTGGGCTACTAAATAATTATCTACCACTCAGCTAGTTTTACTTATGCAGACATCCACTGCTAATCCTGAATCACTTATCAATGAAGATGATCTACAAGCATCTACAACACCGCTGATAGAACATCCAACGATCCAGTCGAGCGAGTTTTATGAAGCAGCAATTGCAGTAGATGAAACAATTGTTAGTAACTACTGGTATGTGGGATTAAGCTATTTGCTGACAGGAAGGGAAGATGATGCTCAAGCAGCGTGGTTTGTGCCATTATCAGAAGCAACAGAAATAGAAGCAGAAATATATACAACAGAATTATTAGAGATTTTAGAACAGGAAGCTGTTTATCAGGCTCAGATTCCAGATCTGGAAACAGCATGGTTGATTCGTCAACACTCATGGATGCTCAATCCCAACCGAGTTGACAATATTTTACAGCTAATTTTTATATCAAGCAAGCTCGATCTATTGACCTCAGAGTCCTTGATTGAGTGGCAAATTGAGGATCTACTCAAGACAACTACCGATCGCATTGAAGATGATTTACTAGAGGAGACAATTGGAGCTTTAACAAGAAAAGTTACTAATGACTTAGGTTTAGACATAATCAAAGCTTGTCTAAATTTATTTAGTGAAGAGTCACGTCCTACTGTCATCCGCAAGCTAGTTGTTCTAGCATTTAGAGTATTTCATCAACAAAGACTGGGACTATATTCAGTTAAATTAGCAGAAATATGTCAGTCCTTCTTGCCAAACGATCTAGATACAAATCAAGTTTTATCAAGTTTGTATTCAGGAGTAGAACTCCATGCAAAAGCAATTGATACAGCAGAACATGGCTACACATTAGCATCAAATCAATTTGAACAGCTATTTGGAAGTTACATGGTTCAAAAGTCTTATCTGACAGCAGGTAACTGGAATGGCTATCAGGAAAGAGCTGAATTACATCGCAATTTACAGCAAGAGACCATTGACGATGCACCAACGTTTCAACATCAAAGTTTGATAGTTTCATCTTTTTTTATTCCCTACGTTGAAGATAATCCTGACCTAAATAGACCACTGCAAAATAAGATTTCTAAAATTTATCAAGACAACCTTGTTTCGTCTACGCTGGATTCTGAATTTGAAGAACTGTCTCTCAAGAAAAAAACAGGTGTACTCCGAATTGGCTATCTAGCATCGACATTAAAAGAGCATTCTGTCGGGTGGCTCAGTCGCTGGTTGATGCACTATCACGATCGTGAGAAGTTTCAGATCTTTAATTATTGTGTCAATCAAAGTTCAGATAACACATTTAATCATAAATGGTTCAGAGACAAGGTAGATGTCAGCTATTATTTTAACAATCCGGTGGAAATTGTTGCTCAAATCAAAGCAGATAAAATCGATATTCTAATCGATTTAGATAGTATAACTTTCGATCTTAGTTGCATGGTGATGGCATATAAACCAGCTCCAGTCCAAGCAACTTGGCTAGGTTTAGATGCTTCAGGAATCCCAGCAATTGATTATTTTATCGTCGATTCTTATGTGGTGCCAGATGATGCTCAGAGTTACTATCAAGAGAAACTATGGAAATTGCCTCAAACCTATTTAGCCGTAGATGGATTTGAAGTAGGAATTCCAACGCTAAAACGAAAGGATTTGGATATTGCTGATGATGCAATAATTTATTTTAGTAGCCAAAGTGGTTATAAGCGTCATCCAGATAACATTCGGTGCCAGTTGAAAATTATTAAAAACGTACCTAATAGTTATTTATTAATTAAAGGTAGAAGCGATCCTGAAATGATTCGCAATTTATTTGGAAGAATCGCAGAAGAAGAAGGAGTAAGTCTAGATCGATTGAGATTTCTTGATGGTGCTCCTGATGAACTAACTCATCGAGCGAATTTAGGAATCGCAGATATTGTACTAGATACTTTCCCTTACAATGGGGCAACTACTACCCTAGAAACTCTCTGGATGGGTATCCCGATGGTAACACAGGTTGGGAAACAATTTGCAGCACGAAATAGTTATACTTTTATGCTCAATGCTGGGATTGAAGAGGGGATTGCCTGGAGCCAGGAGGAATATGTCGAGTGGGGAATCAAGCTGGGACTCGATCGAGATCTCCGTGACAAGATTACAGGTAAACTGCGATCGGGTAGAACTACGGCACCTGTCTGGAATGCCAAACAATTTACCCTCAATATGGAGCAAGCTTATCGGGAGATGTGGGCAAAATATCAAGAACAGCAGCAACAAGATCTGAATTAATTGATATTGCCACTTTAAGTATAAATATATGGAAGTTATAGATTCTGTCCAGAGCGCAACTACTATCAATACTTTATCTCCTGTAGAGGATCGCCAATTCTTTTCTACCAACTTAGAGCAGACGGTCAAACATTACGAGTCAATGATCGCTAATGGCGATCATACGAGTCATAACTACTGGTATTTGGGACTAGCTTATCTACTCCAGGGAGAAGAACTTGAGGCTCAAGCTACTTGGTTCAGTCCGTTTGAAGACGCTTCTGAACCAGAATCATTAGTTTTAAGTGGTGAATTGTCAAAGGTACTCGATCGATCTGCTGCTCAAGAATTTGATTCTCATAATTTAGACAATGCTTGGCTAATTAGTCAACACTTACGAGAAGTAGATCTAGCAAATACAAGTAACTTGTTTCGACTGATTTTATTAGAGATCAAACTAGATAGATTTACTCCTGACTTTTTACTAGAATTGAATGCTATTGAATTAGTGCTAAATAACATTGATTCAGACACGAATATATCTCTGCTGTCTGAATTATTAAAATCGCTAATGATGTTTCCGGCTGAAAGCACTAGTGAATTTATTCAAGTATGTCTGTCAAACAATCTAATTATTTCAGATGCCATCACCGACGGCTTCATTGGTGATATCACAAATATCTCACATCGGATGGGTACAAATTCATTTGTCATTGAGATGCTAGAGTTTTGTAGAACATTACGACCATCAAATTTTATTCTTGCAAATGCTTTGTGTAGAGCATATTCAAATCTAGGCTTTTACAAGCAAGCAATTGATGTTTGTTGTTCTATTCAAGAACTCTCTGATAATCTACTTGACAAAATTCAATCGAGTTACATATTAATTCTCACATATTTAACTGCGGGGAACTGGACGAAAGCAAGTATTGTATTCGATCAATATCAAGAATCGATTGAAAATCTAGCTGCTGAGAAATCTATGCAACTAAATTTAGCAGAAAATCAAAGTATAATTGTTTCTAATATTTTCTTGCCATACACACACGATCGACCTAAAAATCATCGCAAGCTACAAAATCAAATTGCGAAGATTTATCTAGAACAGAATCAAGCTCACCTCAAAAATTATCACGCTGAAGCAGTTTCATTAATCAAGCCATCACATGTAATTCGTATTGGCTATGTCGGATCTACACTCAGAAATCACTCAGTTGGCTGGCTAAGTCGTTGGTTACTTCAGTATCACGATCGTGAGAAGTTCCAGGTTTTTACCTATTGTATCAATCAAGATGCCAACAATCCTTTTTATCAGCAATGGTTTAGAAGTCAGTCAGATGTAAGCTACTGCATGAATCCTGACGGTGAGATGGTTTCTGCTCAAATTAAAGCGGATAAAATTGATATCTTAATTGATTTAGACAGTCTAACTTTAGATACTACTTGCCGAGTACTAGCCGCCAAACCTGCACCAGTTCAAGTTAGTTGGTTGGGTTGGGATGCGACGGGATTATCCACAGTAGATTACTTTCTCGCAGACCGATATGTTCTACCAGAAAATGCTCAAGATTACTATCAAGAAAAAATTTGGCGATTGCCTCAAAGTTATCTAGCTGTTAAGGGTTTTGAAGTAGGGATACCAACTCTAGATCGTCAAAATTTAGATATTCCCGATGATGCAGTTGTGTTTTTAAGTGGGCAAAGGGGTTTTAAACGTCATCCAGATACAGTTAGGGCGCAAATGCAAATCCTCAAGGGTGTACCTAATAGTTATTTTATTATTAAAGGGGATACAGATCCAACGATGATTCAAGCGTTTTTTGGTGAAATTGCTGCCGAAGAAGGAGTAGAGTTCGACAGGTTAAGATTCGTGGGAAATGTTGCGGATGAACCTACCCACAGAGCTAATTTAGCGATCGCAGATATCGTACTAGACACTTTCCCTTACAATGGAGCCACCACAACCCTCGAAACTCTCTGGATGGGCATCCCGATGGTGACTCAAGTTGGACAACAGTTTGCCGCGCGAAATAGCTATACCTTTATGCTCAATGCTGGAATTGAGGAAGGGATTGCTTGGAGTCAGGAAGAGTATATCGAGTGGGGAATTAAGTTGGGACTCGATCGAGAACTCCGAGACAAGATTGCTGGTAAACTGCGATCGGGTAGAACTACTGCACCTGTCTGGAATGCCAAACAATTTACCCTCGATATGGAGGATGCTTATCGCCAGATGTGGGCAAAGTATCAGGCAGAATTAAATTAGAGCTATCCAATTACGGCGATACAATCAATCTCGACGAGGACATCTTTGGGCAATCTAGCGACTTCGACACAAGCACGAGCTGGTGCAGTCTTTTCGTCGAAGTAACGAGCATAGACTCCATTTACTGTCGCAAAATCATTCATGTCTTTGAGATATACGCCTGTTTTGACGACATCTTCAAATGTTGCTCCAGCTTCGGTGAGAATTGCCGCGAGATTTGCCATGACGAGTTCGGTTTGTTTGGCGACATCGCCATCATGAGCGAGTTGATTAGTGGTGGGATCGATCGCAATTTGTCCTGATACAAATAGCATTCTACCAGTTGCGACGATCGCTTGATTATATGGGCCAACTGGTGCAGGGGCTAGGTTAGTTTGGATGATTTGTTTAGTCATGGAGTTGGTGAATGGTGGATCGTGAATAGTGAATCGTGAATCGTTAGATTTGATAGTCAGTAGCGGATCGATAGTCTAGTACTGAACGGCATAAATAGGGTGGGTGTTCACTTCGGCTTCGCTCAGTGAGCGGAGCCGAACTGAGCGGTAAAAAAGCGAGGGGAAACTTCCGCCGTCTACTACTAGTCGTATGTGTGCAAGCTGCCCACCACTCAAATTCAGGCGAATTTGTAGTAACGATCCACTATCCACTATCCACTATTCACTAATTTAATACTTTAGTTTACCGTCAGGATCGGTTGATTCTGGATCTGGTTTTGGTTCGGCAACTTTTCGAGCTGGTTCGACAGATTCATTATACCGAATTGGTAACTGAATTACTTTGCTTGGTTCTGGTTTGTTTTTATTAATATCTACCGTTTCCCCGCGTCTTCGGGCGGAGACACGTTCTTCGCTGGTACCTTCACTGATTACCTCGTATAAGATTGCTTGTTTGTCGGCTTTGCCTTTTCGCAATATTCGCCCTAGTCTTTGGATGTATTCGCGGGGGGAAGCTGTGCCGGAGAGGATGACGGCGATGCTGGCTGCGGGGACATCGACACCTTCATTCAGTACTTGAGAGGCAACTAAAACATTGTATGTGCCTTCCCTGAAATGGGTGAGGATATCGTGACGTTCTTTGACTGGGGTATGGTGGGTAATTGCGGGGATTAATAGGCTTTGGGCGATGCGGTAGACGGTGGCATTATCGCTGGTAAAAATCAGCGTGGCTTCGGGATAATGTCGATCGAGTATCTCCGCTAAGATCCTCAGTTTACCATTAGTTGAAAGAGTGATTTCTTTAGCTTCCCGATGGGCTAGCATGGCTCGTCTGCCTTCAGTCGATCGACAGCTTGCTCTGATGAATTTTTGCCAACCATCAATACTGCCAAAGGAGATTTTTTGACTGCGGAGAAAGATATCTCGTTCTTCAATTAATTTATGATAGCGGCTGAGTTCTTCATCGCTTAATTTAACTTTGATCTGTTCGACTCGATAGGGTGCTAAAGCTGAACCAGCGAGATCTGCGGCGGTTTGACGATAGACTTCTTTGCCAATTAATGTTTCTAGATCTAGATGTTTACCATCACTACGTTCGGGGGTTGCACTAAGTCCCAATCGATAAGGCGCGATCGAGTATTCAGCCACAACTCGATAAAAATCAGTCGGCAAATGATGGCATTCATCACAAATTAATAAGCCGTATAAATGCCCCAATGATTCGATCTGAATCGCTGCACTATCATAAGTCGAAATTAGGATCGGTGTCCGATCGCGTGAACCACCACCCAAAAGTCCAATCTCTGTACCTGGAAACGCTACCAACAACTGGGCGTACCACTGATGCATCAGATCGATCGTCGGTACCAGAATCAATGTGCTGCGGGGGGTAGAAGCCATCGCAAGCTGGGCAACGAGGGTTTTACCTGCCCCTGTAGGTAAAACTACAACACCCTGCCTTCCTGCCTGTTTCCAGGCGAGTAGAGCTGCTGCTTGATGAGGATAGGGTTCCAGACTGAGCTGAGAGTCTAGCTCGATCGTGATAAAAGCTTTGGCATGATCGATAAAATCGGTGTTTTCCTGCTGGAGCGTTTCGATCACTTCGCGATAGTTGCTGCCAGGAATCCGAAACTTCTCGATCCGATCGTCCCAGGTAGCATAATCCATCCAGCCTCTACCCCGTGGTGGTGGATGTAGGATCAGTGTCCCCCGATCGTATGTGAGAATTGGCACTCTTGCCATAGGGATTTAGTCAAAGTGATGCACACCTTATCCTAGCGCAACACCTGACCATGATTCGATCGGTTCACTCACAATACGCTTTTTGTTAGTCAATTAGTCAGCGGTTAAAACCGCCGCTAATGGTGCAAAGTCCGCCTACGCGGACTGAAACTAGAGCGGGTGAAAGCTCAAACGAACCGTATTGATTTCACTCCGATTATTAATACTGATTGCCAGATTTGCGTCTGTCGATCGCGGTTACACTACTTGCCTCTAGTACTTTGCCATTATCTACTAGAGCATAGAGCAACCACCGATCGCCACAGTCCATCCGATTTTTGACGGTGCATTCCATATAGGAAAGAGCCTCCGTCAAAACAATACAACCATTGTCAGCTAGTGATGTTTCGAGTCCGGCAAATCGATCGATCCCAATCGTTGTTGGTTGCAAAAAATGACGCTGGAGATTGTTGCCTTCTTTAAGAATATTCAGCACAAACTTCTCACCAGGATTAGCTAGACATTCCAAATCTTTATCCTTAGCAACCGCAATCGTAATTGCTGGGGGCGTGAATCCAGCTTGAGATACCCGCGAAGACATCAAGCCGACTGGGGTACCGCCGTTATTTGCCGTAATCACGCACAGAGAGCCAGTTACCCGCCCGATCGCTTGTCCAGTCCGATCGGTTTGTCCATCTACACTAATCTGTCTGGGAGCGCGAACTTTCTTGGCTTTATTCAGTACCTTGGCAAATTCTACCCCTGCGGCTTCGCACTGGATGAGGGTTTCTTCCGTGGGGGCAAATTTGACGCGAATTGGTTCAAAGCCTTGGGGATAGCCGACATCTTGGAGTTTGCTGACGATCGTATCCACAGCTTCACCGCTCCAACCATAGGAACCGAATACACCAGCTACTTTAGTTTGATTGGCAGTGGAGAGGATAATTCCCAGGGCGGTTTGGATTTGGGTGGGCGGATGTCCGGCGATTGTGGGGGAGCCGATGATGAAGCCATCACATTCTTGAACAGCGCGGGTGACTTCTGCGGGAGTGTTAAATTCGCAATCGATCGATCTGACGGCTACTCCTGATTGAGTTACGCCTTTTTCGATCGCTCTAGCGAGGGTGGCAGTGTTGCCATAGGCAGAGGTGTAGAGCATGACAACATTGAGATCTTTCTTTTGCTGTTGCTCACACCAGCTCTGATAATCGAGGGTGAGAACGCTGCGGCTATGGCGGACGATAGAGCCGTGAGTAGGCGCGTAAATCCGCGCAGGTAGTTGGGCAAGTTTAGCAAGGATCGCCTCTACCTGAGGAGCTTGTGCGGCATAGAGACAATCGAAATAATACTGGCGATCCTCTGTGAGGGTTTTCCAATGCTCATCAAAGACAGCATCATCGCAGACGTGGGAGCCGAAAAGTTTATCAGTATAGAGAATCTTGGTGGCTCGATCGAATGTACAGAGCGCGTCGGGGTGACGGGGAGTAGGCACAAATCGGAATTGAAGAACGTGCCCATTACCCAAGTCGAGGGTTTCTTCATCGCGGACAACGTGGACTTTGAGGGTTTGGTTAGTGCCAAATTCGATCCCCAAATCGTTTGCTTCGTCTTCACGAGGGGAGGGAATGTCTAAGGTTTGATTGGCTAGGATCGATCGCAGGGTGTTTACACCTGCCTTGGAGCAAATAATTGTGGCGTAGGGAGCAGCTTCTAGTAAACGTTTGAGGGTGGAGATTCGGTTGGGGTTGACGTGGCTGAGGATGATGTAGTTGAGGCGTTGGTAGTAGGCGTGTTGTCCAAGTTCTTCGAGGAAGATATCGGTAAAGGATTCGCCTGGGGGGTCGATTAGGGCGGTGGATTCGCCTTCAATTAGATATGAGTTGGCGGTGGTGCCTTTTTGACGGGCGTATTCGATTTCAAATTTGAGGCGTTCCCAGGTGCGGGAGCGGAGGACGGTGGTGTTGGAAGCGATTGTGGCGATTTGGACATCGCGGGGTTTTGTGGGTGTCATGGGTTTGGGTGTGAGTATATATTTAAAAGATTTGTAGGGGCGGGTTTATGTAATTGATACCGAATGCAATGGGATTTAATTCAAACCCGCCCAACCCCACGAGAAATATCTGAAAGCTATCTGGTGGAAAGTGACAGCCCTAGTTGAACTGGTGGGTTGGGTTGCAAATCACAAAACCCAACGACCACTTTTTGTATTCTTACTCGCATGAAAGAATGACAAGTTTTTCATCTCCAACCCACCACGGCTGAATATCATCTGATGTCAAAAAGGCAGGATACACATTAGTAAAATTACCAATTGGTCTTTGAATTTTCAGTTCTCTTGATATCCAAGTAGAAAGAATTGAGTCTGGTTTACCAGAGATAATGACGAAGGTTTTATCAAATTTCCAAGATAACGCCTCTAGAAATACGAACATATTGTCCCCGATTGGAAACCTATTTCCACATCTCACCATAACTTCATCACCACTTCGTCGTAGTTTATCCACAAATATTTCTACTATATCTGTTACTTCTGGTTCGTGTACAATGCAAATATTTTCCATTCTAATTAGAAAATTGAGTAGATATATGAAATAGTGAATAGTGTCCACCATTCAGATGTTAAGTGCTTTTATTGTCTTGTTTTCTACATTTGCACTCCGATCGATTATCGATCCACTAAGATTACAACCTCACTTCGCCCAACAAACCATCAAACTCCACTAGACACTGATTCAGAACATCCCTCCCAATAATTGCATGTCCGTTCAAATCTACTAATCGACAAGCATAAGCTCGAATAGCCGAAAAATGTCGTGTGCCAATACTCAGATCTACATAACAGCCTAAGCCCTGCATTTGTCCTCCTCCAACACCAACAATCTGAGCATTAGCTTTGAAAGTAGTGAGATTTAATGCTGAGATCGCGTCCTGAGGCAGCAACGTACAATCAGATCCAGTATCTAAAAATGCCGTACAGGAATAACTAAGATTTTCTGTTAACTTTCGCTCCCATTCAGGCGGATAAATAGTCAAAGTGACAATCGGAGCAGGTGGTAAACCAGCACCTAACTCAACATAGTTAAACAGAGACATTATTTAGTTGGAAATAAATGACCAGCAGCAGATACAGATAATTGAGGTTCTGGATCGCAGACGTACTCAATTAAGATATCTCGATGTCCATACATAGCATATAGTCTGGGCATTAGCTGTCGATCGTCGCGATCGCTATCTAATATAACTCCATTTTCAAATGCTATATATTGCCCCTCATATTGTCCGAGCAATTCTGGTTTGGCGGCTTGATATAAGTTCTGTTGATGGAGCAAATAGTCAATTCTTTCTGGATTGATGGATTCAAGATGACTTGAGTTCATAAAGATTTTTTAATTAACAAATATCCCATTATCATTTTATACCTTTTCAATACCCGCTAATCATGTTGCTTAGAAAATCGTTTCTCTGGATCGATGCCGTCGAATGTTGGCGGTATCCATACCCGAACTATTAATAGAACACCCATCACCATTAGAAAAGCACAGGCAGATAGAGTTTGAGTCCAGGGGATTTCAAGTACGCCTTTGACGATGACTTCGCGCAGGACAGAAACGATCGCCACTTCTACGGCTACCCCGATCGATACTCGTTGTTCTTGGAGGTAAATAATCAACAGTCGAAACAGTTCGACGAGGATCAAGATAAACAGAATATCGGCTGTGACTACCTGAAAATCTAGTGGTGGGAGGAGGGAGAGGAACATCCCTCGCAGTTGCAATACCATGACTACAAACAACCCAATACACAGGGAAATAATGATGAAGTCTTGGACGACTTCGAGAACGCTGACAACTCGTTGGCGAAGCCTCTCTCTCAGAGAATCGATCCAAACTGGTGGCGATTCAACTCGATTTCTTACTACTCGTTCCATCAAGATTTCCTCAGTTGTGTGAGATTTGATTGTCAGAACTATGATTTGGAATGATTAACAGATTGACTATGATTAATATCTAGAGAAAATCACAGTTCATCATTTAACCATTATTAATCACAGTTCAGACACCAATCTAATAGTGATTCCCAACTTTCCGATGATGTACCGCAGTCAGTGAATCAGCCTTAGCTACCCGTCCGATATCCACAGTACTGTAGACAATCCAGTGATCGTCGCCTTCCATCCGGCTGACGACTTCGCATTCTAAGTAGGCTAGTGAGTCCGCTAAGATGGGACAACCGTTGCTGGCAGGGTAAACCTTGATATTCGCAAATCGATCGGCTCCAGGTGGGAAGCGTTTGAGGAAGTGCTTCATTAGGGGCTGGTAGTTGCCCTCTTCGAGGATGTTTAACACAAACCTGTCGCCGACGTGCATGAGGGACTCGATCGCGCGATCCTTCGCAACTGCGATCGAGATGCCCGCTGGTTCGACGCTGGCTTGGGCGACCCAGGATGCTAGCATCGCGCTGGTAGCTTCGCCGCGTTTGGCGGTGATGATGTAGAGTCCGCCGCTGATCCGACCCAAGGCTTTGTCGAGGTCGTTGTCGAGGGATTTCATCTGCTTGATACTGCGATCGCGGGTCAGCCATTGACCGAGATCTGTGCCAGCTTCTTCACACCGCTGATAGGTATTCTCGCTGGGGGCGGTTTCGATCCGAATCGGCTCAAAGGCTTCGCGGACACCGATTTCTTTGAGTTTATTGCGGAGTAGATAGATCGATTCGTCCTCGCCACCACCGGACTCAAATAGCCCGAAGCTTTGTTTCGCATTGACTGCGGCGAGAATGGTGCTGACTAGAGCTTGCTCGGTTTCTGCACCGGACTGGGGCGGCATCGCGACGACTACGCCAGCGGCGATGTTGACTAATTCGCGAACTTCGTGGGGGTCAGATTCGCGGAGGTCGATGAGTTCTACGCTTACGCCTGTTTTGGCGATGCCTTGACCGATCGAGTGGGCTAGTGCGTCACCATGACCGTACTCACCGATGTAGAATACTACTGCGGTAGTTGCGGCTTTGGCTTGGGTTTGGCTCCAATCCTGGTAGCGACCGACGAGTTCGGTGATGTTGTATTTGAGCAGTGGCCCATGTCCAGTGGCGATCGTGGCGATCGGTGGTAAGTCGCCCATCCGTTTAATTGCGGCTAATACCGATCGAGCATTTGGCCCCATCAGGCAATCGTAGTAAATCTTGTAGTCAGAATTGAGGATCGCCAAATCTTCATCGAAGATCTGGTCATCACAATAGTGCATCCCAAATACGTCACAGGTAAATAGAGCTTGGGTCAGATGATCGTAGGTGAGCATCGTATCTGGCCAGTGTAGGTTAGGCGCAGCGACAAATTCTAATTCATGACCATTGCCGAGATCTAACTTATCTCCACTCTTGACCATCATCTTTTCGTAAGGCTGATGGATTAGGTTATCCAGAAATTGGATCGCCACTTTCACCGCGACGACGGTAATATTTGGGTTGAGTTGTAATAAATCTTTGACCAAGCCACTATGGTCGGGTTCGGTGTGGCTGATGACTAGATAATCAATCTCACTAGGATCGATTAATCCCAATAGAGCATCCAGATAGATCTGGCGAAACTTGGCATGGCTAGTATCTACTAGTGCTGTTTTCTCGCCCCGAATTAGGAAAGAGTTGTAGGTAGTACCGTTTTCTAGAGCAAATTCAATATCGAATCTGTCCCGATCCCAGTCGAGAGATCGAATTACAGTGGTGTCGGCAGCAATTTCCGCTGTCTGCATTGTCAGCCGAGTTGAAGTTTTAACGCTAATTGCTACCATAAGTTGACCTCTATATGATTTGCTCTATCTGTCTCGCTCCTTCTATTGTGACTGGTCGATCCCTTGTTTGTAAAGTTTTAATTAGTAATTCTACCTATGAGAAATGATTATGTCGATCGAGCTAGGCAAAGATCGACCGATTGGTTATGATGTAGAAACATTGTGTCTACTAGTAATCACAATTAGAAGTTTAAATGCTTGGAACCGTCGCCAAATGGGGTAACAGCTTGGCTGTAAGAATCCCCCAACATCTAGCCAAAGAGATCGAACTCATTGCTGGGGGTGAAGTTGAAATCGTGACGATCGATGGTAGTCTCGTGATCAAGCCCAAAAAGCAAAAGCAGTATTCGCTCGATGAATTGATTGCTGGGATTACACCTGATAATTTACATGGCTCGATCGATACTGGTTTACCAATGGGCGAAGAAATTTGGTGATGTCCAATAACTATCTTCCCGATCGAGGTGATATTGTCTTCCTAGACTTTAATCCCACCAAGAGACATGAACAACGTGGCTACAGACCTGCGCTAATTATTTCACCAGCAGTCTACAGCGATCGCAGCTCGTTGGCGTTATCAGGAATTTGGGTAAAAACCTCCCCGTTCACCTACCGTGTATACACAAGTCGAATTTGACCGAGTTTCCATCCTTCAAAGATCGACTCAAATCGCCTCAGACCATTTACCAAGGTAGGCATACCAGGGGGTGTTTGGGAACGATAACCAGACCATCCTCCCAGCCGAGCCAC
>JANNDL010000118.1:0-33005 GCA_031387665.1 Chamaesiphon sp. OTE_75_metabat_95
ATCAAGCGTGCAGACGCGATCGCTGCTTGCTCAACTACTTCTATAATTTCTAAACCTAAAGTATTTTCCACTGCTAACGCGCTCCCAAGAAGCTGTATTTATAGGGATTTCAGTCTACAAGTCTACCAGAGCGAGGGGACATATAAGTGGTTATCAAATTTTATGATCCCGAAATTTAGCTAGGGGCGTGACTAGTCTTGAGTATTTTTGCTGATTCCAAATCGATTAGTATATACTTACTGAGATACTCGCATAAGATTTGCCATGAAAATTCTGCATCTATCTGATATTCATATGGGCGGTGGTTTTGCTCATGGCAAAATCGACCCTGAGACTGGTTTTAACACACGTTTTCAAGATTTTGTCAAGTCTCTGTCACGATCGATCGATCGGGCTATCTCAGAGCCAGTGGATCTAGTGCTATTTGGTGGGGATGCCTTTCCCGATGCGACACCTGCGCCCTATATTCAACAGGCTTTTGCGCGAGAGTTTTATCGGCTAGTGGCGGCAAATATTCCGCTGGTATTATTAGTCGGAAATCACGATCGACATGCCCAAGGGCAGGGTGGGGCAAGTCTGTCTATTTATCGCTCCTTAGGTGTTCCAGGCACGATTGTGGGCGATACGATCGATACTCATACCATTACTACGCGCAGTGGTGAGATTCAGATTATTACTTTGCCGTGGATTGACAGATCTACCCTGCTGACTCGTGAGATATCGGCGAGTCTATCGATTTTGGAAGTCAATCAATTACTGCTCGATAAACTCCAGCCCCGAATTGAAGGCGAAATTCGGAAGCTAGATCCAGCGTTACCGACGATCGTATTGGCTCACCTGATGGCAGACAATGCCACATTAGGAGCCGAAAAACTACTGGCAGTTGGGAGAGGGTTTACGATTCCCCTATCCTTCCTGACTCGTGATTGCTTTGACTATGTGGCTCTGGGACACGTTCATCGTCATCAAAATTTGAACAAAACTAACGATCCGGCGGTTGTCTATCCAGGTAGTATCGAGCGGGTGGATTTTAGCGAGGAAAAAGAAGAAAAGGGTTTTGTGATGGTGACAATTGAACCAATTGCACAACCAGCTCCCAAAAATTTTGAGACTACCTGGGAATTTTGCCCTCTACCTGTGCGGGAGTTTCGGACAATTAAAATCGATGTGTCTGAGAGCGATCAACCTCAAGTGGAGATTGAAAAAGCGATCGCCAAAGTAGATATTACTGATGTGGTAGTACGATTGATTTATCAGCTTAGTCCCGATCGAGTCGAGCTGGTAAATACAGCCGCTTTGCATCAGGCATTGAGCCGCGCACATCACTACACAATTCAGGCGGAATTAATCAGTCAATTGAGCCGTCCCCGCTTGCCTGAGCTGGGCTGTAGCGTCGGCGATCCGATGGTAGCTCTATCCACCTATCTCGAAAATCGTCCCGATCTCGAAAGTATTGCCAAGGCGATGATTGCCGCCGCCAATGAGCTATTGGCTGGCGACAGGTTGTCGGCAGATCTCGCCGCAGATTCAGTCTTATTGGATGTTGAATCATCCACAGATGCAGAGGCAGATGCTCAACTAACGTTGCTGTAATCAGCTCAATTTGAGCTAAACTGCTCCCACGCGCCCACGCTCCCAGCCGTATAGCTGAACTAATCAGCATGACAGTATAGAATCAGCGGTCGAATATCGATCGTGCTAAAATGGTAGCCAATGTTAGAACTGACATTACGGTTAGCTGTTGTATTTTCGATCGCTGGAAATTGAGCGATCGCATTGTATGTTACCAATTGCCCCAGAGACTCTTTTGCAGCAACGTTACCGCATCCTGAATCTGCTGGGAGAAGGCAGGTTTGGGCGGACATATCTGGCAGTAGATCGCGGTCGAGGTGATGCCTACTGTGCGATCGAAGAACTCGCACCTTTTGCTCAATTTTCCAGTGCGGTAGCCAAAGCCAAAGAGATATTCAAAAAAGAAGCAACGCTACTTTATCAACTTCAACATGCTCAGGTACCTCGATTCTGGACGACGGTAGAAGATCAAAGTCGGCTGCTATTGATTCGAGACTACATTCCTGGCAAAACCTATCGAGATCTATTGGACGATCGCCGCAGTGGTGGTAGAACCTTTAGTGAGTCTGAAGTTTGTCAATTTTTGCTGGAAATATTACCAGTGATTGGGTATATCCATAGCAAAGGCACGATTCACCGCGATCTTTCTCCAGAACATATCGTTCGTCGTGATGCAGATGGGTTGCCAGTACCGATCGATTTTGGGGTTGTCAAAGAATTTGCCAATAAGCTTCAACCTAGCCCCGACAGTCCACGGATCGCGATCGGTAAACCAGGTTATGCCCCGATCGAGCAGCTCCAATACGGACAAGTTTATCCCAATAGTGACCTCTACACACTAGGCGTTACCGCAATTGTCCTGCTAACAGGTAAAGAACCTAGCGCGCTATTTGAGGGTAACAAGATGAACTGGGCATGGCGTAAATGGACAGAAATCGATGATGGCTTTGCGAATGTGCTGAGTCGAATGTTGAGTCCCCAGCCAAATGATCGGTATCAATCAGCGATCGAAGTTCAGCAAGATCTTCAGGCGTTAAGTATTGCACCAATTCCGATCGAAGACAAATTTCAGGATCAAGACGAGCCGTATAATGCCCTATCACCAGCTACAGTCGCCGCCTCTGCCAAAAGCGCGTTTGCGGCTGTTAATCGCGTTCAAACCAAACTGACTAATCTCAACGTCAAATCAATTTGGGAAAAGCCCCAAGTATTTATTCCCGTCGGGATCCTGATCTCGCTCTTGGCTGGAGCTGGCTCTTGGTTTGGAGTCACTCAACTCCTCCGCCAGCCCCCAACAGCCGAGCCAGTGGCAGTTGTCCCCCCACCCAAGCAAATTGACTTCAATAATCCCACAATTCCCACCGATCCTAATACTCCGGCTACTTCAACTACTGGCGATACGATTCAGCCAGAAATGGATCGACCGATCGAGAAAGACGGTAATGTTGAGGCTAATACTCCCGTCATCTACAAAATTCCCGCCCTTGCTGGAGCAAATTTTGATATTCAACTGGTGCCACTGACGGCTCAAACTGTAGATCCCAGTCAACCAGTGAAACCTGTCGATCCGACTTTACCAGTAACCAGCCCCAGTTCCACTCCAGTAAAAGATCCCAAATCCAAAAAGCTTCCAGTGCCAGTGGCGACACCAATGGCAACTAAAGTTTTGATGACCATTATTGCACCCACAGGTAGCCCGATCGATGACAAATCCGATCGAGTCGTGGGTTGGCGCGGACAGCTCACTTCATCTGGTGACTATACGATCGAATTACGTCCGATCAAAGGTTTAGTCGGAGTTTTTCCCTATAAACTGAGCGTTACGCAATTATCAGTTGCACCTGGATCTGCTCCGCTGAATACCAGCCCCAATCCTACCGGAGCGATGACACCTGAATCGACAGCACCATTGGGTGTGCCCATTCCCATTGGTGGTACTGGCTTGAAAGCAATTCCAGCTAGCCCCGAAAATATCATTCCCAATAACGATCTGCCCACTTTCACCCCCGTACCAATCCCTAACCAGGTACCTACTGTTACCCCCAGTGCTGCCCCAACCGAACCAGAACGTCCAGTTCGCAAGCGTAGACGCAAGCCAGTCGTTGAGCAACCCAACCCTCAAACCAGACGAGAGCGCACAACAGATTCCAGCGGGGAAACACCCTCCCGCACCCGCCGTAAACGCAGAATTATCGCCAACGAAGAGGACTCAGCTCCGACTCCACGCAAACGACGAAATCGTCCCGCAACTTTAGAAACACAACAACAGCAAATTCCTGTCGCAAAACCAGATTCAGGTGACAATGGAATCAGCAATCCATCACCGAAGGAAGAACAGGTGCCCATCCCAGTACCTGAAGCCAAGAAATCAGCTCCGCCAGCTAGTGGTGATGCGCCGCCGAGTGGTGGTGATATTGACACGAATTAGGAGGTAGGGATGGGGAGATGGGGAGACGGGGAGACGGGGAGCATCCTAAATATTTCTCCCACACTCCCACACTCCCACACTCCCACCCTCCCACCCTCCCACCCTCCCACACTCCCACACTCCCAAAAATGCTCCTAATCACCAGTACCGACACAGATGCGGGTAAAACCGTCCTAACGGCAGCATTGGCTGCTTATGCGAAGAAATATCATTCGCGGCAAAAATGGGGCATTCTCAAGCCGATTCAGTGCGGTGTGGGCGATCGAGAGTTCTATGCTAGAGTATTTGGTGGCACGCTTCAGGTAGTCAATCCGATTTATCTAGAACACCCGCTGGCACCACCGATTGCGGCGGCAGCGGCGGGTGAGAGCATCGATCTCGGTGTTGCTTGGCAAGCTTTAACTAAAATGCGCCAGCAGCATGATTTTGTGTTGGTTGAAGCGGCGGGTGGCTTGGGTACTCCGGTGACTGAGGAGCTAGTGGTAGCAGACTTGGGGCGAGAGTGGCGATTACCAGCGGTATTGGTGGTACCAGTTAAGCTCGGATCGATCGGATTAGCTGTGGCAAATGTCGCACTGGCAAAGCAATATAATGTGCAATTGCGGGGAATTGTGCTCAACTGCACTCAACCGCTCTCGCCGGAAGAGATCGCCAACCTTGCGCCAGCGGAACTAATTCAATCTTTGACTCGGACTCCTGTGCTTGGTTGTCTGCCCTACCTTCAGGATCTTTACGATCTGGATTTACTAGCTAGTGCCGCCGCCGATTTAGAATTGGAAGTGCTATTGCCAGAGCTAGCTGCTGATTATTTATTGGCGACTGTTGGCTGAAAGCCTGCGATTTTGCAGCAATTCCAAATTCAAAATACTTTACCGATCCTTCACCAAAGATCGATGATTTTTGGTGAGGTTGGGTAGGTTTTGTTTGATACTTATTTGTGCAAATCTAGGCTTTTTAGCATGAACCTACCCCTACGGGATGTTTGAATAAGTTTGAATTTGAAATTGCTGGCGGTTTTAACCGCTGAAGTTATCAGTAGCAACTTGAGTTAAAATAAGCAGACCTCTGATCGATCCTTTTGCCCGTGCGTTTTGACATCATTACCCTGTTTCCCGAATTTTTCACATCCCCCCTCGGCTGTGGATTACTCAGCAAAGCCCTTGCCAAAGAGATTGCCTCAGTACATCTAACCAATCCCCGTGATTTCACGATCGATCGACACCACAAGGTCGATGATGAGTCCTATGGGGGCGGTGTGGGGATGGTGATGAAGCCAGAACCGATTTTTGCAGCGGTGGAGTCATTACCTGTGTTGCCACGGCGACAGGTGCTATTTATGAGTCCTCAGGGCGAGAAGATCGATCGAGCCTTGTTTGAAGAGTTGCGCTATGGCTACGATCAATTAGTGATCATTTGCGGTCATTATGAAGGGATTGATGAACGGGTAATGAATATTGTAGATCGGGAAATTTCCCTCGGTGATTTTGTGCTCACCTGTGGTGAGATTCCCGCGCTGACTTTGATCAATGGAATTACACGACTATTACCTGGAACTGTCGGTAAAGTCGAATCACTGAAAACCGATAGTTTTGAAGATGGATTGCTGGATTATCCTCACTATACTCGCCCTGCCGAATTTCGCGGCTTTCGGGTACCGGAAGTATTAATGTCTGGCAATCATGAGAAAATTGCTCAGTGGCGACATCAACAACAACTCGATCGAACCCAATCAAAACGTCCCGATCTTTATGCTCAATGGTTAGCAGATAAAAATATTGAAAAGCCTCCTCTAAATTAGAGAAGGCTATTAATTTAGAAACACATTTCAGAATTGACTGAAATGTATTTACCATAGTTAAAAATCCTAGAACTTGAAACCACCACCGAGGGTGATCGAAGTAGTGGAGTTGTTGGAGCTTAATGGCACGATCAATGCGGCTTTGAGATCTACGCTATCAGAGACACCAAAGTCAGCACCGCCAGTAAAGAAGGTATCAGTACGACTGCCACCACCATTGTTAGCAGAAGAGAATGCCAAACCAGCACCGAGGAAAGGAGTGATTTGAAACTTGCTGGAACGGCTTACATCAAAATCATAAGTCAAAGAAGAACCAAAGATAGTTCCGCCGTTAGGAAAGTATGCTAGTGGACGAATTGAGATATTGTCACTGATACCAAACTTAGAATCAATACCAATCGAAGTAGTTCCGTTAGTGATCAATAAGGATGGTCCAACTGAACTGGTGCCCATTCCAGCTCTAGCTGGAGCACTCATTGCTAGAGTAGCAACGGAGGAGCAAATCATGACTAATGCGACGATATTCTTTTTCATTTTGAGTTTCCCATTTTAAGTAGATTAGCTCGACCAAACCTGTTTTGGTGCTTTCTCTGTGTGAGAGAATAGCGATTCCAAATCTGAAGTTCGTTTAAGTTGAGCTGGCAGGATTGAATTTTTTCCTGATTACTAAACTTGACGCTGCCCAATTGTGGAATGTTCCAAGATTGATTTGTGCCTGCTGAATATATATACACGCTGACTTGAAGCTATTCAGGACAAAAAATATTTTAATTGGAAATTTACTTTACTTAGGTTAGGATTTCACTCCGACAGGTTGCTGTGGGGGAGGGCAGGTTTTGCTCGAAGATGATGGTGTAAGGGCGACAATTACTAGCATGAACCTGCCCCTACGGCTGGCTCGCAACTGCGTTATCGATTCGTCGGTGGATCTGTAGGGGTAGGTGTCTTGTCGTTTAATGTCGATGCTATATTCGATTTTGAACAAAACCTACCCTCCTCCACTAGGAGCTAAAAAGATCTCAAATGGTTTCTATACAATTGACGATCGCCTCTGCCTTAGCAGAACTGTTAAGGGCTATGAATAAACGCTATACTGCGATCGAGATTTTCTACGACTATTGCGTGACTGACCCAATTTCAGATATCGAACGATTACTAGCACCATTTCATCAATTTGGGGTGAATCTGGGACTGAGCCGGATTCAAGCTTTATTAACAGCACTTGACTCTCCCCACTTATCTGTCCCGATTATTCATGTGGCGGGGACAAATGGCAAAGGTTCTGTCTGTGCTTATCTTTCGACGATTCTCACTGCTGCTGGATATAAGGTTGGTCGATATACGTCGCCGCACTTGGTAGATTGGAATGAGCGAATTTGTATTGATAATGAGCCAATTAGTACTGAGTCTGCGGTGGCTGCGATCGATCGAGTAATCACCGCCATCGATCCGACAACCCCCACCCCGACTCAGTTTGAGATCGTGACAGCGGCAATGTGGCTATATTTTGCTCAGTCCCAAGTAGATATTGCAGTGATTGAGGTGGGACTGGGTGGTAGGCTGGACGCGACTAATGTGTGCGCCAATCCGCTGGCGACTGTAATTGTCTCGATCAGTCTCGAACATTGGCAACAGCTTGGTGATACCGTTGCCAAGATTGCCGGAGAAAAAGCCGGAATTCTCAAAGCTAATTGTCCTGCAATTATTGGTACTCTGCCGCCTGAGGCGATCGAAGTAGTAGCCGAACGGATCGCTGCTCTAAATTGTCCTGCAACTTGGGTTAAATCAGCCATAGAGATACCAAAACCTCGATCGACACCACAAGCATCATTATCAGCAGATTCACTGCCCTGGGTCAAATCTGGGGGGATTGAATATCCCCTAGCATTGCTCGGTGAAATGCAACTGACAAATTCAGCAATTGCGATATCTACAATCCAGACGTTGCGCCAGTCTGGATGGAAAATTAGTGATGAATCGATCGTGACGGGGATGGCAAATACCCAATGGCGGGGACGAATTCAGTGGATGACTTGGCTCGTTGGCGTTCGCAACGCGTCTGCCTCCACAGAAGCCTCCGCTTTGCGGAATCGTCAATTATTGATCGATGGTGCTCACAACCCAGCGGCAGCCATCGCTTTGCGGCAGTATGTCGATACTCTAAATACACCGATTAGTTGGGTGATGGGGATGCTCTCGACTAAATCACACCTGGAAATCTTTCAAGCTTTACTACGTCCTGGCGATCGACTATACCTTGTCCCTGTTCCCGATCATAGTTCCGCAGACCCAGTTGAACTTGCTGATATTGCTCGATCTGTATGTGTTGGTTTAGACTCGATCGATACCTATCCTGATCTAATCACTGGTTTAACTGTGGCGATGGCTACTACAGCTACTTATCAACCAGTACTTTGTGGCTCTCTATATCTGCTTGGCTATTTTCTTAAGTTGCAGTCCTTGAACCCTGATTAGAGTAGATGTTGGTGCGTTATGGTGTTCCCGAAGGTAGGCTCCGCCAACGCAGTGACACACCCTACGATCTCCCGATCCCCAACTCCCAACTTTTACAACGTAGCTAAGTAACTGAGTAGATCAGCCATTTCCTGCTGACTCGGTTGAAATTGGGGCATGGGGGGAGTATTGCCGCTGATCACTTGTTCGATTAAGCTGTGAGAAGATTTGCGCTTGGAAACCTCTCGCAGGCTCGGCCCGACTCGCCCATGTGCATCTAGCCCATGACAGCCGCTACAATTAATTTGAAAGATAGCGTGTCCGAGGGTCGGATCGCCTGTCTTTGCCAGTACGCCTGCAACATAGGGATTGGATTCCTGAAGTGAGTGCCAACCAACTACTACGCATAGACAGATCGACAAAACAGCCATCACGATCGATCCAATCTGTTGCCACGATGTTTGACTGAGTTTAGGTAGTCGAATATCCAAGACGTGCCTACTTTGTTGATGAAGTATATTGAGAATGCTGAAGCGAGAGTGTAAACCTTGTGCCGAAAGGTAATGTCTACAGTTAATAGTTTATCCACAAATCTCAGGCTTGTGAAACATTTCTTAAATATCTTAAGCTTTTTGTCTGATTGTAAAGTTATCTATCAATGACCCATTGCCACTGCAATGCCAGAGAATGGTTAGAGTACCGCCAGATCTACTAGATTCCGCACGAAGATCTTGCATCAACACCACAAAACCCGATACGCTAGAGTAAATTATTTTAATTAATACGGAGTCTCAACGTGGTAGAACCATTATTAGCCGGAATCGTGCTTGGCTTAGTTTTCATTACTCTTAGTGGCCTATTCGTAGCTGCTTACATGCAATACAAGCGTGGCAACCAAGTTGGGTTGTAATTAGTCGTAGGGTGTGTTACTGCGTCAGCGGCTCGCGCACGCCTTTGTTCCCCGACGGTTTAGCGAGACAAGACAGCATAACGCACCAACTATGTACTGTAAAAAGAGATTGATGTGTTGCCATAGCTTTTCTGGCGGCAAATTTTAAGAGTCGGTAAATCTAGTGGTAGGTTACTAATTTTTGCATCTGGACTATGTTCTACTGCTAGTTCACCGAATGGAGCGAGTAGTTGAGATCGATCGATTGCTGCCAGCACAGGCTGATATAATCCTCCAGCATAGGGTGGATCGAAGTAGATTCGATCGAACTGCTGTCCCCTTAAATCATCCAGCCGTGTGATAATATCTCCACGCAAGAGTTGAAAGCTTTGGGATTCACTCGCTACTTTTTTCCAATTTTGTTCAATAATATCGCAGGCGGCACTCGATCGTTCGATCCCAATCACGATCTTGGCTTCCCGACACAGAGCCTCCGCCCCCATCGCCCCACTGCCGCTACACAGATCCAGCCAGCGACAACCAGAGATCGATCCTTGCCACACATTAAACAATGCCTGCCGCACTCGTGCTGGAGTGGGTCTAGTTTCCAATCCTGGCAATGTTTTTAGTTCTCGATTGCCGTAGATGCGGATGGTCATTCTTTAGTGGTTTAGCGGTTTGGTGGTTTAGCTTTAACTAACTTGTGCTAATCGTATTGAAATCGATCAAAGTGTTCTGATGGTTAAGATTATTTCCTATTTACTAAACCACTAAACCACTATTCACTAAACCACTAAAGAATTACTTGAGTAAAATGATTCCTCGGATTGTTGGTTCTAGTGGTGCGAATCTGTTCGTATAGTTCGCGTTCGGCAGTGCTGATGGTTTTGGGGGTGTCGATGATGATTTTGGCTAATTGATCGCCGCGTTCGCCGCGTGGATTTGCCCAGCCTTTGCCACGCAGCCTAAGGGATTGACCAGATCTAACCCCAGCAGGTACGTTGACTGTGACCATGCCATCTGGGGTCGGAATTTCAATTTGGGCACCGAGGACAGCCTCGTCGGGGGTGACTGGGACTTCGCAGATTAGTTGTTCGCCGTCGAGTCGAAAGAATGGATGGGGTTGAAGTTCGACGGTGAGGTATAAGTCGCCGCGTTGCTTGTTGTAAGTAGTGGCATTGCCCTTGCCGCGCACGCGAATTCGACTACCTGCTTTAGCACCGCCTGGAATGCGAACTTTGATTGTTTCAGTGCCGAGATTAAAACTTTTTTGAACACCTTTAAAGGCTTCGAGCAGGGATAATTCGATCGTGGCTTCGCGATCGCCACCAACGTTTGCAGTACCATTAGTTTGATTAGGATTGCTACTAGCAGGATCGTTTCCCGTTTTAGCTGTTGTTGGATTTTTCGCGCCTGGAGACTTTGGCGGAGTTGGATTACTAGGGGTTGAATTAGTATTAAAACGACCTAATAATTCATTTACAAAGTCGTCGAAGTTGTTGTACTGACCAAAATCAACTGAGTTGAAATCCCCTGGTGGGGTGGTTGATGTGCGACGGGTATTCGATCGAGTGTTACCATTAGACTGTTCAGATTGCTTCCAGTATTGACCAAACTTGTCGTACTCACTGCGCTTTTGAGGATCGGAGAGGACTTCGTTAGCTTCGGTGATTTCTTTAAATTTTGCTTCAGCAACATTATCCCCTGGATTGAGATCTGGATGATATTTACGCGCCAATCCCCGATACGCTTTTTTGATGTCGTCTGCGCTGGCGTTTTTATTCACTCCTAAGAGCGCGTAGTAATCTCGAAAGTTTGTCGCTGCCATATTGAGTCAGTGGCTAGTAAATAATGAGTGCTTGGATGTAGATGTTCAATTCTTGCTAGTTATTCTCTATTGTTCCCTGGTTACGTCCAAAAATGATAGATCCCTAATCACTCAATTTTGAAGAAAGTCTCGTGAATCTCATCGTGGTAAGCGTAGATCTGAGGGTACCCATTAAGGGCACCCCTACAAGTTATCTGTAGGGGTGCCCTGGATCTACTGCTAGCACTAATATTTCTAAAATGGTGCAGGATGCCGTCCTACTTTTTTTGCAAAATTAACGCCACATCCTTGGCAAAATAAGTGAGGATCAGATCGGCACCAGCTCGCTTGATACTCAGCAGAGTTTCCATCACAATCTTTTGCTCGTCAATCCAGCCGAGTTGGGCGGCGGCTTTGATCATTGAATACTCACCACTCACATTATAAGCGGCAACAGGGACGTTGCAATTTGCCTTGACTTGGTGAATGATGTCCAGGTAGGCTAGGGCAGGTTTGACCATCACCATGTCGGCACCTTCAGCAATGTCGAGTTCGATTTCGGTTAGAGCTTCACGAGCATTGGCGGGATCCATTTGATAAGTTTTCTTGTCGCCAAATTTGGGGGCAGAGTCTAGCGCGTCGCGGAATGGGCCATAGTAAGCTGAGGCATATTTGGCGGAGTAAGCCATAATCGCCACATCTGTAAAGCCGTGGGCATCTAAGCCGCGTCGAATCGCCCCAATCCGTCCATCCATCATGTCTGACGGTGCCACCATATCGCAGCCAGCTTGTGCCTGCGAGACAGCCATCTTGACTAAAATTTCAACAGTTTCATCATTGAGAATGACACCATGCTCATCAATCACCCCATCATGTCCGTGGGTGGTGAAAGGATCGAGTGCAACGTCGGTAATTACGATCGTCCCAGGCACTTTAGCTTTGATTGCTTTTACAGCCGATTGAGCCAATCCTGCGGGGTTGTAGCTCTCGGTGCCATTGTCATCTTTTTTGGATTCCGAGACGACGGGAAATAGGGCGACGGCTTTAACTCCGAGGGTATACAGCTCGGCAATCTCGACGAGTAACAGATCCAGGCTATGGCGGTAGCAACCTGGCATGGAAACAATTTCTACTCGCTGATTTTCCCCCTCCATCACAAACATCGGATAAATCAAGTCATCAACGGTGAGCTTGGTTTCGCTGACGAGGCTGCGAATACTGGGATTGCGCCGCAGACGACGAGGGCGTTTGGTGAGAGCAAGTTGGTTATCAGAGTTGGGGGTGGAGAGGGACATATCGATCGATTAAAGCGCAGTAACCCTTGATTATAAGTTCTTTGGGGTAGCGTGTTATCCTCTGCGATAATAAACCTTACAATACCTAGTAGCTTATGTATATTTACCTGCATGGTTTTTCATCTGGGCCTGGATCGACAAAGGCTAAATATATTCAGGCTCAGTTTGCCCAAATTGGGGTCGAGCTCCAAGTTCCCGATCTCAATCAAGATGACTTTACACATCTGACAGTTTCTCGCCAAATTGCTCAAGTTGTGAATTTGTTTCCCGCAGATGGCTCTGCGGTAACTCTAATTGGTTCGAGTTTGGGTGGTTGGATTGCTGCAATTATTGCTCAAGATCATTCTCAAGTAGAAAGGTTGATCTTACTTGCACCTGCTTTTGATTTTCTGGCACATTGGCTCCCAAAAATTGGCGAGCAGCAATTGAATTTATGGCAAAAAACTGGGTACCTATCGATTTATCATCACGCAATTAAAAATCTAGTACCCTTACATTATGATTTTCTAGCTGATGCTCGAAAATATCCACTAGCTGAGATCGATCGCAACTTGCCCACCCGCATTATTCATGGCATTCATGATGATGTAATTCCAGTTGAAGCTAGTCGATCTTTTAAAAACGGTCGAGCTTGGGTGGAGCTACTCGAATGGGACAGCGATCATCAACTCACCGACGCTAGCGAACGAATTTGGCAAGAGATTCGGCAATTTTGTCAAGTATAGATGTTAGTATTTTAATTAGATAGATTGTTGAAAGTCTTGACCTGCTCAAGGCAGCACTTCTGCGCAGGCAGGCGCTTCGCGAACGCTATCGCAATTGAAACTTAGATCCAAATAGCAGTATGATATTTAGCGTTGCTGTAACCAATTATCAATTATCAATTATCAATTATCTACATAGTGTCTAACGCCGAGCAGACTAAGCAAAGAATTATCGAGATAGCCGCGATTATTTTCAATCAAAATGGCTACATTGGCACTTCGATTGCTGACATCGTGAAGTCAACTGGAGTACACAAAGGTGTTATCTACAAGCATTTCAAAAACAAAGATGAGATTGCCGTAGCTGCTTTTGATTATTCCCTCGGACTAATTGTAGCAGCAGCAGTCGATCGAGTTGGCAAAGAAGAAACAGCGATCGACAGATTAATCGCGTTTGTGAATACTTTCAAAGGCTTTACCACTGAGCCAATCTGTGTAGGGGGCTGTCCAGTATTAAATATGGCGGTAGAGAGTGACGATACTCACCCAGGGATGCGAATCCACGTCCAAAACGCAGTAAATGGAGTTCGAGCCTTGATTGGGAGCATCGTCGAGCTGGGCATCCGCCAAGGTCAAATAGCCGCTAGTACAGACATCGAGCAAGTTTCGACAATTATCTTTGTGACGATCGAAGGTGCAATCATGATGAGCAAATTGTACAGCAATGATGTCTATCTCGATCGGGCAATTGCACATCTCCATCAATATATCTACGATCTCCAGATTCAACTAGCACAGCAGGATTCCTCCCTCTAGCGATTGAAAATACCATTTGTTGCTTCCAGTCTCCCCATCACTCCAAAATAGTAACTAGATTTATGCCGCCCAGTACTAGGGATAGGGTACGATCGGATAATAGCTATTATTTTCTCACATCTCCATGAATATCAGGATCGGTAATGGTTACGACATTCATCAGCTCGTCGCAAATCGCCCCCTAATTTTGGGTGGCGTGAGGATCGAGCACGAGTTGGGACTACTGGGACACAGTGATGCGGATGTGCTGACTCATGCGATTATGGATGCAATGTTGGGGGCGTTGAGCCTGGGAGATATCGGCCATTTTTTCCCACCCACGGACGAGAAGTGGGCGGGTGCGGATAGCATTGAGTTATTAAAGCAGGTCAATCAATTAATTCTCGATCGCGGTTGGCAGATTGGCAATCTCGATACGGTAGTTGTCGCTGAACGCCCGAAACTCAAGCCCCATATTCAGGCGATGCGCGATCGATTGGCGGAAGCATTACAATTGGATTCAGATCGGATTGGGGTTAAGGCAACGACTAATGAGAAATTGGATGCGACTGGTAGGGAAGAGGGGATCTGTGCTTATGCGGTTGTGTTATTAATCCCTATTTAATCAGGATTTGGAGGATTTTCAGGATTGGGTTCTGTGCTCCCAACTCCCAACTCCCAACTCCTAAATACTCAACAATCGTGCTTTTTTGAGCATAAATTGCCAGACTGATTCTTCCTTGGAAACGATGTCGGCGCGGCCGTCCATGCCCGATCGAATCTGGCAGGCATTGCGGCCTCGCTTGAGCGTGAGATTAGCTGGTTTGATGGTTACTTCATAAACACCGTTTGCTGGAGTTTGGGACGGTTGGGAGGGGTTTCTGTCGATTGATTTGGCATCGGCGGAGATTTCGGTGACGGTGCCTGGAGCTACGCCGTAATCGGTATGGGGGCAGGCGGATACGCGCATCTGGACTGTTTGACCAACTTTGACGTTACTGATGTCGGAAATGGCTACGAGTGCTTTGATGTTTAAGGGTGTGCCTGTAGGGATAATTTGGGCAAGCCTGTCGCCAATTTGGACGACTTGGAGGTTGTTGCGGAGGCTGAGTTCTTGGATTGTACCGGAGACGGGGGCGAGGACGGGGATAGGTTTGAGTTCGGTGGTGATCTGGGCGATGTCTCGATCGTTGGTGGCGATTTGATTGACGACTTCGACACGCTGTTGGAGCAGTTTGAGCCGATCTTGCTGGAGACGGGCGACGGCGGCTTTGCCACTGGCTTGTTCGCCAGCGATTTTTTGGACGATCGTAATGGAATCAGATTTACTGGGGTTGAGGGCGGCTTGGGCGCGTTGGATGCGGGTAGCGGCGGCGACGACGGCTTCGCTGTTGCGGGCGACGAGTTGCTGCTGTTTGAGGATGGTGGCTTGTTGGGCGACGATCGCTTGAGCCTGTTGTTCAGTGGTAAGTCTGGCTTCTTCCAGCAGGTTGGTGGAAATCGCTCCAGCAGTGCCTGCATTTTTGTAGCGTTGGGATCTGGCAAAAGCTGACTGATAGCTCGCCTGAGTCGATTTGAGGTTAGCCTCAGCGACTTTTAGCTCTAGTTCGGCGGCTTGCTGTTCGCGGCGGGCGGCTTTCCAGTTGGCTTCGGCTTCGGCAACTTCGGATTGGGTGACGATCTGCTTGTCGCGATAGTCCCGCTGGGCGCGACTGAGTTCGGATTCGATTCCGGCGATCGATCGATTAGTTCGATCGATCTCTGCCACGTTTTGGCGATCGCTGGCACTGACTTGGGCATCGATCGATTGAAGCTGTTCTTTGGCTTTACGGCTATCTCCCGCCAATTGATTGAGCCTGGTTTGGAGCTTATTCTCCATGCGTAAATCCTTGACAGTGGCGATCGTGTCGCCTTTTTTCACCACTTGATTTTCCCGTACCGCAATACTCAGCACCGAGCCTGCCATTGTCGATTGAACTAGCCGCAATTCTCCCACCGGACGTACCACTGCGGGAGCTTGAATGGTGACTTTATATTTCAAAATCGTACTCAATCCGATCGCTGCGGCAAAACTACTCACCATAATTACGCCCCCAACACTAATCCAGCGGCGAATTGGCGGAATAAATTGGGTGGGCGTAACTGGTTCGAGGACTGCATAATCCGGCTCCTCTGGAAACGGAATCACGGTATCGCTCTTGTCTGGCGCAGTCTGTCGTGACAGCGGGATCAAATTACTATTGCGATTAAAGTTAGTAACTGGAGCTTCTTCTGCTTTGAAGTCTTTCATTGGGGATTAGGCTTTAGGCTTTAGAGATTAGGCTTTAGGCGAAAATCCCCTCCTCTGCGTAGGCAGACGCTGTGCCTAACGGCAGGCTGTCGCCAACGCTAATGGAGGGGTGCCCGTAGGGCAGCACATTTATAGTGCGGGTGGGTAGATTTCCGCTGTCACACTAACCATTCAAAAAATTCAAATGATCGCCATCAATCTTCGATAATTCCGCAGGAGAACCGACTAATTTCAGCTCACCTCGATCGAGATAGACTAACATGTCAGCTCGCCTAATTACCGAGGGACGGTGGGCGATCAGGATGGTGATTTTGCGGTGGCGGTAGGCTAGGATGCGATCGAGGACTTCAGCCTCTAAAGCTGGATCGAGGGCACCTGTAGACTCATCCAAAATCAAGATTGGGGGATTGGTAACGATCGATCTGGCGATCGCCAATCGTTGCAATTGTCCCCCCGATAAGTTCGCCCCAAACTCACCCAGCACCGTCTGATACTTGTCTGGAAGTTCGCGGATAAATTCATCGGCGCAGGCAATTTCACACGCCATAATCACGTCTTCAAACGGCACTTCTGGATTGCTAAACTGGAAGTTTTCAATGATCGATCGACTCCAGAAGTGAGGAGTTTGAGGTACTAGCATCACCTGCTGGCGCAAGCAATCAAGGGAAATATCTGACTGGCTATACTTGCCATAGCTGATATTTCCTGACTGGAGCGGATATAGTCCAGTAATTAGCTTCGCCAGAGTGCTTTTCCCACAGCCAGATTGACCAATTAGCGCGGTAACTTTTCCAGCGGGAATTTCGAGGCTAAAATCTTTGAGTAGAGCGACTCGTCCCGCATGGTGGAAGTTGAGCTTGGTGCAGGTGATGTCTTTGGCCGCGCTAAGTCTGACTCTAGGCTTCGGCTGACTGGCATCTTCTTCGATCGGGGTGTCTAGTACTTCACTCAGTCGTTGGACAATAATTTGAGCCGTAATAAATTCGTCTACCAGCCCCACAATCGTACTCAGGAAAGCAAACAAACTACCGCTCATGCCTGTGAAGGCAATTAGTTGACCAATACTTAGAGTTTTATCAATTACCAAATAACTACCCATCCAGAGTAGCCCGATCGAAGTCACACTGCCCAATAGCTGAGTAATCGTGCTGAGGTAGATCTCTAGCTGAATCGTCCCCCATTCGAGATTTGCCAGCCGTCCGAAATTGCGCTGATATTCAGACCAGGCTTGGGGTGTAGCTTGACTAGTCTTGAGGACGATCGCGCCTCGAAAAGTCTCCACTAGAAATCCCTGATTCTCAGCACCTTCGGTAATTAGGCGGCGGGTTTTCTGTTCTAAGCTGGGAATGAAGAGGATATTAATCCCAATAATCACAACAAAAGCCGCGAGTGCGGCGAGGGTGAGCTGATAGCTGTAAAACAGCATCAAGCCGACTGAAACTAGAGTAGTGAAAAATTGACTGGGCAAACCCAGAACTACCTGGGAAACTAAACTATGAATCTGCTTTACATCTGACAGCCGACTGACGACTTCGCCACTCCGATGGGCATCAAAATAACTCAGGGGTAGACGCAGGAGCTTGAAGCCATAATCGAGATTCAATCCTAGTTTGAGCTTTTGACTGAAGTGAGCAACTAGATTTGATTGAATTACCGTAATGATGCTCCTGAATACGTTAAGAGCAAGCACTGCAATCCCTACCGTCATCAGCAGTTGCCTGTCGCTCCTTACTAGCACATCATCGGTGAGCACCTGCATCAGGATGGGCAGCGTCAGAGCCAATAGCCCCACTACGATGTTAATGGCGATCGCCTGCAAGATCGTCCCTTTGTAGGGCAATACTCGCCGAAAGAACATCCCAAAGCCGCCGATCTTGTCGTCTGACTGCTCGTTAAACCGAATATTATCCGGTTCGAGCAACAGCAAAATCCCGTTCGGCCAGTTGGTAACTAGCTCTTGATGGGCGATCTGGCGGACTCCGCTGCCAGGATCGCCGATCGTATATTTGTTGCCCCGCTGACCGTACAAAACTACCCAATGATTGCCCCGCCAATGAATGATCGCTGGCAACGGTGCCGCATCGAGATTGTCGATCAGTTCGGCTGTAGCTTGAACGGGACGCGCGTTAAATCCCAAAGCTTCAGCCCCCCTTCGCAATCCCAATAGGGTCGTGCCCCGCATCCCTGTACCCACCGCAGAGCGCACGCGACCGATCGCAAAAGTACGCCCGTGATGCTTGGCAATAGTTGCCAAGCAAGCGGCTCCACAGTCTTCTTCATTTTGTTGGCGGACAATTTGGGGTTTCATAAATCGCGTTGCAACAATTAACTTTCTATCTACTATCTGTGACGTTTGTTGCGTCCAAAATTAAAGAAGAAGTTGTTTTGAACGCCATCACGACCATTAATTTGGAGACTGTTAACCTTGTCAAAATAGAAACTTTGCCACTGACGGACAAAAGATCCTCCATTCAGAGTTTCAGCTTGAAGATCGGTTATTTCTGTTAGTGCAATTTTAGTCATTTTATTTTTCCGGTATTTTGTTGAATTGAAACGATCGGTATCTAAAAAAACAGCACAATCAGCTCTGTAAGTAAACTGCTCTCCCAGAAGAGAGCGGTTTACTTCAGGACTTTCAGCTAGAAAATATAGTGACTACGATATCCACGACGATTACGAAAGCCGCTGTATTTTAGCGTGCCATGTTCGGAGGTTACATTAATCTGAGCACCGTTGGCACTGTTAATTTGTAACGCACCTAATCCGCCAGAGATAAAGATTGACGCGAGGCCAGAACCACCATTGAGATTTTCTGACTGATGATCATTCAGCTCGGAGGCTTGGTGCCACCAATTGACTGTCGTTTTAGTAGTCATTAAATTGCTCCCGATCGAGTAAGTTTTTTGATACTTAGACTTATCAATCGTTTAGTGATAGCGGCGACCGCGACGAACATTAACGCTCGAACCTTGATTGATAGCTGCGGTGTTAACTTGGACTCCATCGCCTTCGTTGTATTGGAAGAAACCGATGTTGCTACCAGTGAAGTTGAAAGAAGGCCCACCGTTGCGACCATTATAGCCAGTACCACCATTCAAAGTTTCTGCTTGAACTTCGGTGATTTCATCCCACATTTTTACAGTCATTGCGTTGTTAGTCATTGTTTTTTTCCTTATTAATAATGTCTTAAAGAAGCCATGCACTAATAATATGAAATTTATCAACTGATGTATATTCGATATGCGCCTTAGTCATGAGCATGACATTCGTTTTTGGCATAGTGAACTAATCAGAACTTGAAGTAATGATTTCAAGTCTGCAATACTTTGCCACCAAATAAATGCCGCAATCCGGCAAATAATCCTAATGAAGCTGGCAGCGTCGGGTTAGTCTGCTGGGCAGTAACTAATCCACCGCCAACTCGATCGGCCGTGGTATCATCAAGCTGGTGCCAGAGCTGAGATTTTGGTCGATTCTCCAACGGAGCAGGCTTTCCGCCAACGAACTGGCTAGATCGTTTTAATGTTTCTGATGGTTTTTCGCCAAATAGCTGGTGATATTCCTTAGCAAATTTACCGCCTTGGGTAAATTGATACTGCATCATTACATCCACGATTTTGGTGTTGGTACTTGCTTTTGTCAATTCCTGCCGCACCTGATGCAGCCGCGCCAGTGTCACAAATCGCATCGGCGAACAGCCGCAATGATCGGAAAAAGCTTTTTGAAGCAAGCGCGAACATACGCCTGTAGCATTAGCGATATCTCCGAGCTTGATCTCTTCGTCGAGATGAGATTCAATAAATGTCCGCGCTTTGTGAACGTGCCGAGCGAAAGCACCATCAGTCTGATAAAGGATTTCCTCAGAATAGTTGCTCGGCAAACCTTCAATCAGGCAGGCCAAAAAAGCTTGCTCTAGCTTCTGCAATACCAGCGGCGCAAAATCTACTGACTGAGGAGTTGCGGCTGTCTTAGCTGCCGGATCCGATCTCTTGCTGGCAGATTGCCAGAGAAACTGGGCGAAATTTTTTAGGCTCAGTCCAAATTCGCTGGTAAGATCGATACTGGGTGAAAATTGGACTGGCTGCTTGGATGTGCGGTCGATCAATTTACTCAAGGCTGCATCAATTGAGTCTCGATCGATTGAAATCAATAACACTTCTCCTTGTTCGCTGAAACTACTCGCCAATGTTTGGCTGAGGTCGAGTGTTATCGCAATTTCTGGCGAGCAACAACAGCTCTGTTGTCCTTGGTGTAGCTGTTCCTTTTTTGCGGCAGATGGATCGCCGATTTTTTGGACTAGAGATCCTGCCAACACCAGATAAATTAGATAGTGGGTATTGGATGGACTTTGTACCAGCTCAAATGCGCCGTGCCAGCGAATTTTGACTAGGCTGATATTCCCTGTGCTGACTCGATCGATCTCCGATAGGCAATCTAAACCAAGATCTTTGCGGTATTCTCCTTGTCTCAACTTGGAGCCAATCTGATAATCGCCAATCACACTGGCAAGTATCGATCGCATTTTGACATGATTAGATTCTAGCTCTGCACGCTGCTTATTCCGACGGAAAGCAGGGGTGTCTTCGATCTGGATGATCTGTCGATCGCGGTCTAGTAGTACTTCGGGACTATATTGTAAGTTACTATTCTTCTGTTGTTGCATAAAGAATTCTTGAAACTACAGCTTACAACTTCTAACCATCGTCTATTTCAACAGCAATATCAATACGACAATATACTGAGGTATTACAACTACGTGATCCGTGAAAATACATATTTTTCGGAGTATAGAAAATTTAGATCTAGCTAAAACCTATTCATCGAGGGACTTATTGAATAGATCTGTTGAGCAACTAGTTCGAGAATTCTCAATTAGTCAGTATAAAATACAACAATTAATTTTTGTAATTTAGATCAGTGTTTTGTCAAAAAAACTGTATCGTTTATTACTTTGTCAAATACAATCAGCTAGTCCCATTCGGAGATTGATCGATCTTCAGCTTCACGGATCTGCTGTTGCAGATTTTGCCAATCAACGGCTGCACTCAACTTATCAATCAATAATTTACCATCGTGCAAATATAATAATCGATCACTAAATCGTGCGGCTAATTCTAACTGATGGTTAACCACAATGATTCCGATATTTTGCGATCGACAAATAGTATTAATAGTAGCTAGAACTCGCTCTGCTGTGCTAGGGTCTAGGCTAGCGATCGGTTCATCTAGTAATAGTATTTGTGGCTGGGTAATTACACCTCTAGCGATCGAGACTATCTGTTTCTGCCCAACTGATAACTGCAAATGATTGCGATCGAACCAATCAGTGGGAATCTCAAATTGGTCGGCAACTTTCAAGATTCGCTGTTTGATTTCTGCTGCACCTAGTGATTGCAATTGCAACGGATAAGCCAATGCTTCGCGCACATTCACCCCCAATAGTTGCGGAGTCTGACTGACTAGCATCACTCGCTGTCTTAATGTCACTGGTAAGATTGATTGATAATCCACTCCATCTAATAAGATTTGACCACTTGTCGGCTCACTCAGGCGATTTAGCAGCCGCAGCAGGGTACTTTTTCCTACTCCAGTGATTCCAGTCAAAGTCACACATTCACCCGCTGCTAGACTAAAAGATATATCAGTCAGTAATGGGCGACTAAAATTTGGTGGGGTATAGTTTATTGATTTAAGTTGAAGTAGCAATGAGAAATTGGTGGATAGTGAATGGTGGATAGTAGATAGTTTACGAATACTAATTCTCCCAGTCCCCCAGTCCCCCAGTTCCCCAGTCCCCCAGTCTCCTCATCCCCACTACTCCGCAACTTCCCCTTTAAATACCAACTCCGCAGGGCCAGTCATGTAGACACGATTGTCAGCTAGTGACCAATGAATTTGGAGACAGCCACCTGGTAATTCTACTGTGCAGGTGCGATCGGATTTTCCGGTCAGTACTCCTGCTACGACTGTGGCACAGGCACCTGTACCACAAGCGAGGGTGATTCCGGCACCGCGTTCCCAAACGCGCATTCTGAGATAGTCAGGACGGATCACCTGGACAAATTCGGTATTAGTTCGTTGGGGGAAGGCGGGATGGTGTTCAAATTTGGGGCCAATTGTGGCTAGCTCGATCGCATCGGCATCCTCTACAAAGGTCATACAATGAGGATTGCCCATGCTGACACAGGTAACGCTCCAAGTTTTGCCATCGACTTCGATCGATTGGTTTACGACTTGCTCATCCACCATGCCCAAACTAGTTGGGATTTCGGGAGCTGATAGCCGTGGTTCGCCCATATCAACCTGGACATCGCCTTCGATCATGACCTCAGGTGTGATTATCCCAGCCAAGGTATGAATCTGGTAGGTAACTTCTGTATCAATTTTGCCTTCTAATTCAGCAATAAATTTTGCCATGCAGCGGATACCATTGCCACACATTTCTGGCTCCGAACCATCGGAATTGAAAATCCGCATGGTGTAGTCAGATCCTTGTTGTCCAGGCAATACAAATATTATCCCATCAGCACCAATCCCAAAATGCCTATCGCACCAAATAATTGCCTCTTCTGGGTCGATAATTGGAGTATCACTGTGACGATTATCAATCAGAATGAAATCGTTACCCAAGCCTTGATATTTGCTAAATGCGATCGACATAAATTAGGAAGAGGGAATTAAGTATCTGGGCTTAATTAAATATAAGATGTTGCGTAGGGTGGGCACTGCCCACCAGCTAGGTTACAGGCATAATCTACCTTATAAATAATTGCATCCACCTACTTAGAAAGTAGGGGATAGGGATTAGGTGATTCCTGAGAAAGAAGATACCCATCAACCGGGTTTCGACTCCGCTCAACCCTCGGTGGTTGAGCGGAGTCGAAATCACAACCCAGGGTATATTCATTCCTGGGAATCACCTTAGGATCTTTCTCCGCGAGTAGCATTAAAGCACTCTAATTCTTTTGCCGAAATTGCTGCTTGGCTAAGTCGTAAATCTCGATAGTGATCTCGTTGGAGCCTTGCTCTTGGGCAAATTTTTCGATTTTCTTCCGAGCGGCGGGACGCACGAAAAAAGGAATTTCTTTGACTCTTGCTTCAGCTTCAGTTGTCCAGGATGTATTGTTACTCACGGCGATCTCTTCTGTCTAAATTGGGTAATGGGCTGTGATTAGAGCTAGGCGGAAGATATAGCTGTTTGGACTTAAAATCTAGCTTAGTCTCAGCTTGCTGGATGCACCACCAGCGGTAGCCAAGGGAAAGCCCTGAAGTGAGCAAGCCCAAAATCATCAATGTCCCAATCTCATTTATGCCACCGATGACAGCATCAACGGCACCAACAACGATCAAAAAACTAGAAATAGGTTCTTTGCGGTATAGTCGTTTCAAAACAGGTGGGAAGATTGCGTTCATTTAGGGGTGTTGCAATTAGGAGTGGTGGATTGAGACACAAGGCAATGGATCTATGGCTCCCATTTTACCGTTTTAGTCTGGGGAATCGATCGACTCCTGCCCAAAAATTAGCCAATACTCGCAAGTAGCTCTGCTTATTGTGCCCAAATTTAGGACTCAACAATCATCAAGATCGCCGTATAGTTGGGATCGATATCCTAGTTGAAGTGGATGCCCACTAGCGCGAACGGGCTTTGTCCGGTCAGAAATTCGATGATCACCAAGGCGGCAAAGCCGATCATTGCTGCTCTGCCATTAAATTGCTCTGCAAACCGATTGAAGCCAAATCTAGTCACGACTAATTTGGGTTGGACGGTAGGTTGTTTTGCCATGAGGGAAAATCTTGAGATTTGTAAAGCTGTTCGATCTTTATTTTAGATCTGTTTGGCTCGATCGGCTAGACTCTATCCTCAACTTCCCGCTCCCTGCTCCTAATACTTTGGCAAAGTCCGATCCACTCGATCGCTATAAGCGTCAATCCCCCCAATAATGTTACTAACCTGGGTAAAACCTTGAGCAATTAACCATTGACACATTTGAGCCGATCGAATGCCATGATGACACAATACAAATGTCTCCAGATCTTTATCCAATCTGGCATGGATATCTAATGACCACTCACCATGTTCGCTTAAGGGCAGATGAATAAACTTTGGTAGAGCTGCAAGTTCTAATTCTCGTTGTTCACGCACATCGACAAATTGATATTGTCGATTCTCTTCCAGAGAGGCTCCGCCAACGAGATCGTCTAGTTTTGCTGCTAATTCAGTAACGGTGATTTCGGTAAAGCTCATTGGAAGGAAAAGTCTAAAAGAGATCTGAACAGCTAATTTTTCTGGTAGGTGGAGTCATTATACATGTAGCTGGGTGGTTGACTATCAGTAATTGCTGGCGAACGAGCTAAAATACATGAAAATGTACTCCCCTCGCCCAACACACTTTCTACCCAAATATGTCCACCGTGTTGCTCGACAATACTCCGACAAATTGCCAAACCCAAACCAGTTCCTTCACCAGTTCGGGCATCAGAAGCATCTACCTGCTGGAATCTTTCAAAGATAATTGCTAATTTATCAGGTGGAATTCCCCGTCCACGATCGCGGACTTGAAACAACATTTGACCAGCTTGTTTAGTAGCGGTAAACCAAATAGTACTACCTCTAGGTGAAAACTTAATTGCATTACCAATTAAATTAGTAAAAGTTTGAATCATTCGATCGACATCCACCCAAACATTCCCGCCTGTATCGCTGACACTAAGTTTGATTCCGGCACTATCGGCTAATGGTTCGATCTCATTAACTACCTTTGCCATTAACTCAGACACCTGATACACAGCTTTGACCATTTGAACGGTGCCACTTTCGATCCGTTCGATATCTAGAATATCATTCACCAGTCGCATCAATCGATCGGTACTATCTACAGCGATCGTTAATAGTCGTTTTTCTTTCTCTGGTTCTTGGACTAGTAACCCGCTATCCAATAGCTTCAGCGAACCATAGATTGATGTCAGCGGCGTTCGCAATTCATGACTGACAACCGCGATAAATTCATCTTTCATTTTTTCGACTTGATGGCGATGGGTCACATCTAATGCTAATGAAAAAACTGATTCCATCTGACGATTTTCATCCAATAAAACTGAATTGTACCATTCACAATGAACTATCGTTCCATCTCGACAATAGTTGCGATTGATGGTAACATTACTAATCTCAGTGCCAGTGACAAAACGCTTCATCACTTGACTGATCCGTTCGGAATCTTCTTCCACCACAAATTGCCATTCATCTGGTCGTTTCCCCAATACTTGCGCCGATGACCAACCAAAAATTCTTTCTGCTGTCGCCGACCATCTTGTCACCCGAAAATTTCGATCCCATTCGATTGCCGCTAGCGGTGAATTTTCAAAGTGAAAGTTTACTTTTTGGAGCGCGTCGTTGAGGCTGTCTTGAGTCTGTTGCAGGTCGCGAGTGCGCTCAATTACACGCTGTTCTAGTTGATTTTTGGCCTGTCTTAAAGCCGTTTCTGCCCGTTCCCGCTCGATCGCATATCGAATCGATCTCAATAATAAATTACTGTCAACCTGTCCTTTGACAAGGTAATCTTGCGCTCCCTGCTGCATCGCTAAAATCGCGAGATTCTCGTCATCTGAGCCAGTCAGCACGACAATCGGAATATGCTGAGATCGATCGCGCAAAGCCACAAAAGACTCGATTCCCTGGCTATCTGGGAGGGATAGATCGAGGAGGATGATGTCGAAGGTAGGGTGATGGGACTGGGAGACTGGGGGACTGGGGGACTGGGGGCGGGAGGGGTGAGGAGTGTATGATGTGAGCGATAACTGCTCGATGGCGGCGGCTAGGGTCATTACGGGGGTGATATGGCACCGAGTGGTTTTTACTTCGCGCAAAATTTCTTGCAATAGTCGGATATCACCAGGATTATCTTCAATCAGCAGAATGTTCAGAACAGTGATCATCTTCGGCTTTAGGCTTTAGGCGAATGGTGGTTTAGTGGTTTAGCTGTTTTGAGATCGATAGTTCTAGTCTCCAAGTCCCCAAGTCCCCAAGTCTCCCAAGCTCCCTACCCTGGTGGTAACTTAACGATCTTGAACCAAAAATCCTCGATCGACTGCACAATCTGGACAAATTCATTAAAGTCTACAGGCTTGGTGATGTAGCAATTGGCGTGAAGATTGTATGCCTTTAGGATATCCTCTTCAGCTTCAGAAGTGGTGAGGACGACAATGGGAATGCGTTGGAATCTTTCATCGGCTTTAATCTCAATCAATACTTCCCGTCCATCCTTACGGGGCAAATTCCAATCTAGCAAGATTAAGTCGGGATGAATAGCTTGATGATAATCGCCCTGACGATGGAGAAAATTCATTGCTTCGACACCATCAGTTACCACACTTAAATTAACATTGATTTCTCTATCTGCGAGGGCAATTCGGGTTAGATTGACATCACCAGGATTGTCCTCGACCAGTAAAATTTCAATCGTGCGGCTGTTTATTGGCATGTTGAAGAGAAACGCGATCGACTGCGGGGATTGTAAAGTAGAATACTGACCCATAAGATGCTGGTTGCACAGGCAAAGATTGTGACAACACTGATTTAGATGTTACAGGTGTAGATTCTACCCAAATTGTACCACCATGACGCTCGACGATCTTTTTGCAGATGGCTAATCCAATCCCCGTACCTGGATAGGTGACTCGTGTATGCAGTCGTTGGAAGATCGCAAAAATTCGATCGAGATATTGGGCTTCAATCCCGATTCCATCATCAGCAACAGCAAAGCACCAAGCAGTTGGCGGTGGGGTCGTTTCGGTTGTCGATGACGAGTTTAAATCGATAGTACGCTGGGTTGATGCTGTGAGCTGGTGCTCTTCAGTTTCTAGCTGGACAGGCTGGACACTAATGTGAATTTTGGGCGGTGATTCCCGCCGAAATTTAATTGCGTTGCCAATTAAATTTTGAAATACCTGAGTGAGTTGAGTCGGATCGCCCCAACCGATTGGCAGTGGATCGTGGGAAATGATCGCTCCACTGTCCCTAATCGCGACGTACAGGTTGGAGATCGCATCTTGGAATACAATCTCGCAATCAACAGCTCCAAAGGGCTGTTTGCGGCTGCTGACGCGAGCATAGCTGAGTAATGCCTGAATCAAAGTTTGCATCCTCACGGCACCATCGATCGCATAGTCAATAAATTCATTGGCATCCCGATCGAGTTTGCCATGATAGCGACGTTCTAGTAGTTGCAAATAACTAATCACCATCCGCAGTGGCTCTTGCAAGTCGTGGGAAGCAATATGCGCAAATTGTTCCAATTCAGCATTCGATCGAGTCAGTTCTTGCCGCTGAAGTTGTTCTTGTTCCAACAATTGCGACTGAGCCAGAGCCACCCCGATTTGAGTGGAAATTTGAGACATAGCTTCTACCTCTTTCAATTGCCATTCTCGCGGCGATTTGCAGTGGTGAACGATCAATAGTCCCCATAATCGATCGCGTAATTGAATTGGCACGATTGCACTAGCTTTAACTTCAAATTGCTGCAAAAATTCGACATAGCAAGGCGCAAATCCGGCTTGAGTAATATCCGCAATATTATAGACACGACCCTGACTATATCGATCGTGATAGCTGAGATCGAAACAAGGGTCGATAATTTTGCTGTTCATTGCTGCTGGATATCCAGGCAAAACTTTTTCTTGAACTACCTTTCCAGATCCATCTCGTTCAAATCGAAAAATCAAAACTCGATCTACTTCCAATAGTTTCTGGATTTCTGCTACCGCTGTCTGAAGGATTTCATCTAACTGCAACGATTGCCGAATCTTTTGAGCTATTTCCGCAGATAGTCTAGCTTGTTTGCGAGATTTGATCCGATCGCTAATATCAATTACTGTTGCCCGTGAGCCGATATAATCACCCTGGGCATTATTAACGGCTACAACGGTGGCACTAACTGGGACAATGCCACCATCTTTGCGGATCATTTCAAACTCAACATCGTGAATCCAGCCGCGTGTTTTGAGTAACGACAGATTTTTGTGTAATAGTTCAATACTCGCAGGTGCGATCAGATCCGAAATATTTCTACCAATAACTTCCGCTTCTTCATAGCCCAACATTTGCAGTTCGGTGCGGTTAATTCTGATAATATTTCCAGTTAGATCTAGAGAATGATAACCGCAGGGGGCACTGTGATATAGTTCTTCAAATTCAGTAACAGAACTCAATAGTGTTGATTCAGCTCGTTGTTTTTTGGTCAGATCCCAGTTTACCAATCCGTACAAAAATATCAGCAAGATTAGGTCTAATAAGCCAGAAAATTCCACCGCAAGTTTGGCATCCTCTAAGCTCTGCCGCGACTCCGCTTGCAATCGGTCGTGCTCGGCTAGTTTTGATGCTTGGCGCAGCCGCTCTTGGGGTGAATTAATCTTCATCACGATTTCGTGAATCCGATCGATCGATCGATTATTAGCTGCAATCTTCCGAATACTTTGACCCGCAACAACTAGATTAATAATCACTACTAATAAAGCGGCTGCAAATCCGATCGATACTTTCACCGAGGTGATATTTTTGATCGACACTCAACACTCCCAACAAACCATAGCTTTTAGCCTCTCTATCCTACCCCAGCAACGTTCAAGATCGACATCTTTGTCCACATTGATTGCTGGCGATAAGTAGCACTAACCCGCGCTTGACAAGTAATGTAGAAAATATAGTCAGCTAAAACCATCTGCTCGTCAGTACCGAACAAGGTATCGATCAAAGATTGACAAAGAGTCGGATGCTCAGGTGTAAAATATCCGGTCAATAAACAGTCAACTGCTTGCCGAATTTCTGGATAGTGCTTGTAATAGTTATAAGGGTCATAACCATATTCTTTGAACAAGGCTATCTCTGGAACTGGTAATCCAAAGCAGAAGTAATTTTGCTCGCCAACTGCCTGCTGCAACCAATAATTAGTTTTGCCCAGACTACCGATCGATAGTACTCCATTAATTGCTGCTTGCGCTTTGGTTAGATCGACATCTTCAACTGCCGCCATCGCAATTTCTTGAGTTAAGTCAGCCGCTGCATACATTTGACTGGTCAAACCAGCCGAATTTGGCACATAAACCACCTGCAATTTACCACTGATATCAGGATCGTGTGCTAGAACTTGTGCCAGGGATTGAATTAAACTAATAATCTCACGATTGGTATTCAATGGTGGTGGACAATCTGGGTCGAGATTAGACTCAATTTGTTCAATTTCACCCAGATCTCCAAAGATAAAAGTGCGTGGTAAAATATTAATATTAGGCTGCTGTTTGATCTGATTAAACAGCGTAATGATATGCAAAATATTCAATAATTGTCGTTGCGGTTCGACAATCGGTTGAAGCTGAAGATCGAACAGTGACGAGACATTAATTTTGATCCCCTGCACTCGCTCTAAGTAGCTGGCTAACACCTGCTTGTTTAGCTGCTTAACCGCCCGCCACCGAGATTGGAACAATGGATCTTCAGCAAGCGGTACTAGCTGCTGGAGCTGATCTAGACGGTCAATCCAGCAATCGCCAATCGTCTTTGTCACCAAACTCGCTAACTGAGGATTTCCCGATAGTAGCCATTGACGTGGATTAAACGCCAGATCTCGATCGAGAATCTGTGCTTGGGCATCGGTTTCCACTAATTTTGGATGAACGAAGCTCCGATCTCGCTTGGAGATTCGGGTTACAGACCGAGATGTTGAGGGGTGATGCTGGCGATTGACTACATGCAATTTATGAGGAATTTCTGCCAGAGCTACTTGAGCCGCCCGCAGGATTGATGTGCTAATTCCTGTCCGAAAATTAATATTTTCAATCATGACGTTTAGATTCCTTGACCGTGTGATTGTTAATTTTGAAGGTTCGATGTCTGCGCTAGACCAAACAATCTGGAAACTCAACTACTTGGGCAATATTCTAGCGGGCAAACTTGAGGAACTTGTGAGGAATTGCTAATTAATTGAGAATTGAGAATTGAGAATTGATAGCTGTTGGCACAGGTGAGTAAGGTGGACAGTGCCCACCAGCTAGGTTCTAGACAATTTCTACCTGATAAACCATTGCGCTTACCTACTTACTGAGCCAATACTTCAGTTAATCAATCCCCAGATAAGCTTCAATTACCCTTGGATCGTTTTGTACTTTAGTTGGCGTACCATCCACGAGATTAGTGCCTTCTGCTAGTACCCACACTCGATCGCACAATGTCATAATTACGTCCATATTGTGCTCGATAATCAAGAAAGTTAGCCCTTCCTTGCGCCAATTAAGAATATGACCACAGATATCCTCAATCAAGCGCGGATTCACCCCCGCCGCAGGCTCATCTAGTAAAATCAGCTTCGGATCCGCCATCAACGCCCGCCCAATTTCCAGCAGCTTCCGCTGCCCCCCCGACAGCCCCCCCGCATAATCATTCGCCTTGGCACTCAATCCTACCGATTCCAGAATCGACATCGCCTTATCCTTCAATTCCCGCTGCTGCGTCTGCACCAGCTTCGGCTGCAATAATACCTCCCAAATCTTCTCCCCTGCCCGATCTCTAGCACCCAGCAGCATATTTTCCAGTACCGACATCCGCGAGAGAGCTTTAGCAACTTGAAATGTCCGCACCATCCCCAGTCTAGCAATTTGATGTGACTGCAAATGATGAATTTTTTCACCACTGAGTTCAATTTGCCCAGCATCAGCTCGAATAAAATTGGATAAGAGATTAAAAAACGTCGTTTTTCCCGCTCCATTTGGACCAATTAAACCCGTAATACTCCCCGCAGCTACTTCGATTCCCGCCTGCTGTACAGCCTTCACGCCACCAAAAGTTTTGCACAATCCCTGCGCGGAAAGTAATGGTTGAGTAGACATCGGTATATATTGATTTGACATGAAAGATTAGGCTTTAGGTTTTAGGTTTATTAGATCGATAGAATAACAATCGCCACACCTAATGCCGTTTGACTATTCGCTCAAGATTCGGTTGATTACATTGCTACGGTGGTGTTAATTAATCTGTGTCCGCATTCTATTTGCAATACCCCGTGATTCCTGGTGTAGGAAGTCAAAGAACGTACTGGCAACTATCGATAGCTGTTTATCACTTGGATAAATGATATACCAGTAACGCTCGATCGGAAAGTGTTCGACATCCAATATTGTCAATCCTGACATCGCATCTGGCATCACCGTGTGCTGAGACAGTACCGAAATCCCAAATCCGACCCCAATTGCTTGTTTAATTGCTTCATTTCCGCCCAATTCTAATCGCACCTTGACCGAAATCTGATGCTTGGCAAGTAGCTGCTCTACCGCATCGCGCGTACCCGATCCTCGCTCGCGCATGATAAATGCTTCACCTTGCAATCTACCAATCGGAATATTCTTTTCGCCAGCGAGGGGATGATTTTTAGGGGCAACTACAACGAGGGGATTTTCGAGAAATGGATGTAGGGCAACATCTAAGCGTTCTGGAATTTTACTAATAATATATAGATCGTCGAGGTTCTCATTCAGTCGTTCTAAAACTTTCTCATGATTAGTAATTTCTAAAGCAATATCTACACCTGGATATAGTTGGCAAAATGGAGCCAAGGCACGAGGCATAAAGTATTTGGTGGTGGTAATTGTTGCTAATTTTAGTTTCCCCTGCTTTAAGCCCTGAAAGTCAGCAATCTTCATTTCAAATCGAGATAATCGATCGAAGATATCTTGACAAGTGACGTAGAGTTCTTGCCCTGATGCCGTGAGATATAACTTTTTACCAATTTGCTCAAATAGGGGCACCCCAGTATTTTGGGTGAGCTGTTTGATTTGCATCGACACTGTGGGCTGCGTCAAACACAACTCTTCTGCTGCACGAGTAATACTAGTTAGTCTGGCGACAGTTTCAAATACTTTAAGTTGATGTAGAGTGGATTGACGCATTTGGATTAGTTAATAGTGCTCAAGTCATGCCATGATTAAATATTTCGATCGAGTGGTAATCGATCGATATCGATGTTTTTACCGAGTACGACGATCAGATCGTTCTCGCAAAGGGGGCGATCTGGTTTTGGGTTAATATCAAAACGTTGAGATTGACCGATCGCCAAAACATTTAAGCCATAATCATGCCGTAATTTCAGCTCTAGAATAGTTTTGCCATAAAAAGATGCTGGTACTTTGAGTTCGACAATGCTGTGATTGGTGTCTAGATCGAAGCGATCTAAAATTCCTGGTCTTGTCAGTGTTTTTGCCAGTGCATGGCCTGCTTCAGCCTCTGGTAATATTACTCGATCGGCTCCAACTTTTTGGAGCAGCTTGGCATGAATATCGGAAGCAGCTTTGGCAATAATCAGCGGTACACCAGCTTCTTTGAGATTTAATGTTGTAACGATACTCTCTTCCAAGTAATTACCGATGGCGACGATTACAGTCTCAAATTCAAACACACCCGCCTCTTTGAGTGCTAGAGGATCGGTAGAATTTAAAGCAATGGCATGAGTCGCTTGCCCTGCGGCTAGAATATCCGTAACTCGGTTGAGATCGGTATCAAGGCCCAGCACCTCACAACCTGCTTGGTGCAAGTTTGCACAGACGGATCTCCCAAACCGACCTAAACCAATCACGGCAAACTGCTTGTTGTTGCTAGATTTCAAGTTACGCAAAAAAAGTGGAGATCGATTGATTGATTGTGACATAGGTTAAATTAGTTGATAGTTGTTGGCGTTAGCCTCTCCGACCTACCGTGTATACACAAGTTGGCTGGACTTCGTTTCTAGATCCGAATCCCCCAACCCCCTTGGAAAGGGGGCTATGATCCGGATCTTAGTCCCCCTTTCCAAGGCTACCGTGTATACACAAGTCTGAAACTCTTTCAAATCTCAATTTGTGTGCCCCTAACCCCCAATTCTGGGGGAGCTAGCTTTTAGAAAGTCCCCCAGAATTGGGGGATTTAGGGGCAGGTAAGCTAGAAACGAAGCCC
>JANNDL010000121.1:0-10923 GCA_031387665.1 Chamaesiphon sp. OTE_75_metabat_95
TGTGTCTCGTTTACTCACTGTTGTATCTTCACTTAATCTGCAAGAGCGTAATATTCTTGACTTTCTCGTTGAATCTGTCTCGGCTGCTCGTTCTGGTGAAATTCCACCTTCTCTTCTGCCTTAGCCCCGTGAACTTCTACCTCTTGTCCGTCAGGACGCCTGAAAGTTCTCTTCTTTCGGAAATTTGAATTATTCATTGTTGATTCACTTTCACCCGATTCATCTAATCCTTCTAGGGAAAGAGATCCTGTTTCCCTAGATTGACATTTTTGATTGAGTGTTGAGAAAACATTAACAATGTGTATTAACTTAGGATCGCCAGCTAATATATCTATTAATTGCTTTTCTACACAATCACAGAAATCGATTCGATCGAATAACTTACTTCGATCTAGCCACAGTTGTCTCCCATCCTCGATATCGCTAGAGATCTGTTCTTTTATCCAAGGGGTAATTTTCTCAATATGTCGTGTAGAACTAGCATGTTTTATCTCGATTTTACTACAAACTATTTCACCATCAGGCTCAATTTCTTCTAAGTCGAGCAACAATGTAGATTTATCCCACTCTGGATTAGAAGCAAGGCTTATCGCAATTGACTGAGTGATCGCCGCAAATCTTAGTCCTTCAGATTTTTGTCCATTAAAGGAGACATCTGCTAGATCGAATTGAGCTTGAATTGTTGCGACTGTATTGTCACAATATGGGGATCTATTATTTAAACTTCTCAAAAAACTTTTCAATTCCCGCTCAACATCTGGATCATTACGCCATTTAGCAATAGAATATTCTGGAGCAAGTTCGATCGAGTTCATATCATCTCTCGTTCTAAGGATGCGACTAACCCCCGCTTTGGTTGATGCTTGTAAAGTCATCACTAATTCAGACATTAAATCTCTTGCTTGGAACTTATCATTATTAAGATTCTCTGCTGATAGTTCATTGAAAACCATTTCTATTTCCATTGCTATTCTTGAATTGGATCTAGTAAAGTTTCCAAGCTTTTATCCCACTGATCGAAAAATCCATCTGGCCATCGATCAATTCTTCCTCGACGATTCATTTTCAAAGAAATTGGATTAATGATAGATTCTCCTAATTTATTCACTCTTTGAAAATAGTATAATTGAACGTCATCAGGATTAGTTTTACCGCCATGTACAGCTAATCGAATACCATTAAGTACATGATCGCTATGAGTTTCTACTATGACCTGAATTCCGCAACTAGCCGCTAATGCTATGAGTTCACCCATTTTAGCTTGTCCTTTTGGGTGAAGATGGGCTTCAGGATTTTCAATAATAATTAATGCCCCAGGTTTAGAAGATAATATTGCAACAATTATTGGTAAACTATATGTGATGCCAAAACCAACATTAGTCGATCGATATCGATCGCTATCACCATACTGGTATCGAATACTCATTAAATCTAGATCTGGTTTTGGATCTAGTCTTATTCTAACCCCTGGACTAATTTCGCCCAGCCATGCTTCAACTTGATCGATTAGATCTAAGGAAGGGGTTATCACACCTAAATTATCTTCAGCTTGTTTGACATTAGGATGAGATAATTTTATGTTGCAAATTTTAATTCTCTCATTAATTGATAGAAAGTGACCAGTATATTCACCTTGGGTACCGAGGCTTTTTAATTGGGCGACTTGAAAATTAGACATTTTAAAAGACGATCTCGGCCCAATTCTTTCTGCTTGCAAGTAGTGAAAGTTTTCATTAAAAACACTACTAGATTCATATATCTCTAAAGATTCTGATTCTTGTGAAATGATCGGCAAAACATCTGAATCATTCTCTTGAAGATCGCACTTGAATTCCCAACTGCAATCTATTCCTAAGCTATTCGTTAGTTTGATTTGAATTAAATCTTCCTTTGCATCTTCAAACCTAGCATCTTTTCCTCTACCGATACTAACGAGATCGCCATTTAAAGCTAATCCCTCACCAGGTAGTAACTTCTGTTGATAGGATTGTCGTAAAGTTAAAATCGATTGCAATACTGATGACTTACCAGTACTATTCAGGCCTGATATTAGGGTGAGTGGCTTAAATGTAAGTAAATGCTCACCTATTGCTTTAAAATTCTTGATGTATAGTGAGCTAATCATTTTAGTACTTCCTTTACGATCGCATCTATTGTCTCAAATCTATATTCCACTGATTCTTTTAACTGTGATATTGACTTACTAAATGCGGGGTCTATTTCTATCCGATTAGAAAACAGTTCTATTATTATTTTATTCCGCTCGACTAATATCTCTATTTCATCATCTGTTAGATTACTAATGATAGTCATCCACGACTCAAATAGTGATTGATTGATCGGGGGTTTTCTAGTTTTAGGGGTCTTTCTAAAAGCATTTTCACCAAATATTTTTTGATTGGCTATTAAGGATCTTTTGAATTTTGCTCTTGTATTATCAAACTCTCGATCCGAAAATTGATTTATCGATGCCATCGCCTGGATCAAAAATAAATTGCGACCCTTTGACGGATACGATCGATCTAAAGTCATACTAAAAGCCAGAAAACCCAAGACAAATTCTCGATCGACCATTCGCATTATTTTAGCATCGGTAAGTCCAACAATTTCTTTGAATTCATTTGAGCTAGCTAGCTCTGTTAAAAAATGCCCACTTTTACCAGGATTAAGCGCATGACGCAATTCTTGAGGTGATAGAGATAGTCCACCAGTATTGATTCGCTTAAATATATTGAATTTAACTTCTGGGGGAGTACCTTTCTCGATTATGTAAACGGTAAGTTGTGTCTCTTCAAGTCGTCTTTGATATCTTCTCCCTATTTCATCATAGGTTTTACCTTCAAGACTAGTTAAATATTCTAAGCCAGTCAGTTTTAGAGTTTTATCTAAGATAAATTGTTTGAGAGCAAATAATCGCTGGAGACCATCTACCACTAACCACCGATCTTCATTGCTACCATCAATATAAAAAGCTGGAATAGGTATCCGAATCATGATTGATTCTATCAATCGGCTTTTGTTTTCATCTTTCCATAAATTAGCATGACGCTGAAAATCGGGTGCAAGATCTAAAGCATCTTCACCAACTCTTCTTAATAACTGTTCGAGCGTTGGTTCTCTTGTCGCGATATTAATTTTGTCAGGATCGTATAATAATCTGTCCTGGGTTATTTCTCCATCCAGATCTTCATCATCTTCTAGATCGATGAGAAGATCGGAATCTAGACTTAATAGTTCTGGCACGATTTTAAACTCCGTGGTTAAGCTTTCATAGCTGAGTGTTGCTTCAATACCTGCTTCAAATATTTCCCTGTATGCGACTTCGGATTTTTTGCCACCTGTTCCGGTGTTCCCACCGCGACTAATTCTCCCCCCTTATTACCACCTTCGGGGCCAAGATCGATCGTCCAGTCGGAGCAGCGAATCACGTCGAGGTTGTGTTCGATCGCAATCACGGAGTTTCCCTTATCGACTAGTCTTTGCAGCACGTCTAGGAGCTTGTGGACATCGTAGAATGACAATCCGGTGGTGGGTTCGTCGATCAGATATAGGGTTTTGCCTGTGGCGCGTTTGGAGAGTTCGGTGGCGAGTTTGACTCGTTGGGCTTCGCCGCCAGAGAGAGTTGGGGCGGTTTGGCCGAGTTTGACGTAGCCCAAGCCGACATCGAGCAGGGTTTGCAATCGGGTGGCGGCGCGGGGGATATTTTGGAAGAATTCTAAGCCTTCTTCGACGGTCATATTTAGGACATCGGCGATCGATTTACCCTTATATTTAACTTGGAGGGTTTCGCGGTTGTAGCGTTCGCCTTTGCAGACATCGCATTGGACGTAGACATCGGGGAGGAAGTTCATCTCGATGATGTTGACACCTTGTCCACTACAGGCTTCACAGCGTCCACCTTTGACGTTGAAGGAAAATTGTCCCGCTTTGTAGCCGCGTGTTTTGGCTTCGATGGTTTGGGTGAATACTTCGCGGATGGTGTCGAATACGCCTGTGTAGGTGACGGGATTCGATCGCGGGGTGCGTCCAATTGGGGATTGATCGATGATAATGACTTTATCGATCGCACTGATGCCTTTTAGCTCGTCTACATCCTTGGGGAATGGTACTCGTTTGGTAAGGTGGTGCTGGAGTGCGGGGTGAAGCAGTTCGTTAATCAGGGTGGATTTGCCCGAACCGGATACGCCTGTGATCGAGACGAGTTTTCCGAGGGGGAACTCGACATCCAAATTTTTGAGGTTGTTGCGACGAACGTTTTTGAGAGTTAAACTGCGTCCATTTCCTTCGCGGCGAATAGCAGGTGTCTCGATGCCCATGCGTCCCGATAGATACGCGCCTGTGATCGAATCTTTGGAATTTAGCAGCGCATTTAAGTCGCCCTCAACAACGATATGACCACCGTGTACGCCCGCACCTGGGCCGATATCGACGAGATGATCTGCGGCGCGAATGGTGTCTTCATCATGTTCGACGACGATGAGGGTATTGCCTAAATCGCGGAGTTTGGTGAGGGTGTCTAATAGTCGGCTGTTATCCCGCTGATGCAAACCAATACTGGGTTCGTCGAGGACGTATAATACGCCTGTCAAACCAGAACCGATTTGGGTGGCGAGGCGGATGCGTTGGGCTTCACCGCCAGATAGGGTCATCGCAGCTCGATCGAGTGTGAGATAATCTAAACCTACATTCAGCAAAAATTGCAGTCTGGCGATGATTTCTTTAAGGACTAATTCGCCAATTTTAGTTTGTTTCGGCGTGAGTTCTAATTTTTCCAGTCGTGCCAAACATTCATCGATCGGCGTACTGGTAAAATCAAGGATGCCATACTGTCCGAGTTTTACGGCTTGAGCTTCGGCTTTCAGTCGATTGCCATTACACGCTTCGCAGGGCTGATTTGTCAGGTATTGTTCGAGCTTTTGCTTTTGCAACTCTGAAGCATCATTATATTGCCGATCGAGGATTTTGACGACTCCTTTAAACTTGCGATGGTCGTCCATATCTTCCATCCAAATTGGCTCTTCGCGACCGTATAAAACTAGTCCTTGCTGTTCAGCGGTGAGTTTATTCCACGGCGTATCTAATGCAAATCCGGCGGCTTGTCCTAAGCTATATAACAGGGACAGATAATAGGAATTATCTTTGTCAGACCAAGGTGCGATCGCATGATAAATAGCGGCGGCTGGATCGGGGATAATTAATTCAGGATCGAATGTCCGCGAACTCCCTAATCCATGACAGGCTGGACATGCACCGTAGGGAGAGTTAAACGAGAATAAGCGCGGCGATAATTCTTCCATTACTGCACCGTGTTCGGGACAGGCGAATTTTTCTGAAAAGACTAGTTCCGTGGGCGATTTTTCCTTGTTTTCCGCAGAAGTATCTTCTATAATGGAAATGGTGACTATACCTTCTCCATGACGTAAAGCAGTAGTTAAAGAGTCCGACAATCGCGATTCAATCCCTTCTTTATTCACCAGTCGATCGACCACAATTTCGACCGTGTGCTTCTGGTTTTTATCTAATACAATCCGGTCGGCTAATTCACGAATCTCACCATTAATTCGCACCCGCACAAAACCTTCTGCCGCCAGGCTAGACAATGCCTTTTGATGCGTCCCTTTCTTCCCACGCACGATTGGAGCTAAGATCTGAAACTTCGTCTTTTCAGGTAGAGCGCGGATCCTGTCGCTCATTTCATCGATCGTTTGGGGAGCAATCGATCGATCGCATTGGGGACAATGGGGCGTACCTGCCCGACCGTATAATAATCTAAAATAATCATAAATCTCGGTAACAGTCCCGACAGTCGATCGGGGATTATTAGAAGTAGACTTTTGATCGATCGAGATCGCTGGACTTAGACCTTCGATCGCATCCACATCTGGCTTATCCAACTGTCCCAGGAATTGCCGCGCGTAGGCACTCAGGGACTCCACATATCGCCGCTGACCCTCCGCAAAAATCGTATCGAAGGCGAGCGACGATTTACCCGAACCAGACACCCCCGTGAACACAATCAATCGATCGCGTGGCAGCTCCAAACTGATATTCTTGAGATTATGTTGTTTCGCACCACGAATGCGAATGGTGTCGCGGTCGGTTGAAGCCATAGGAACAAGCTAAAGATGCACAATGGGACAAACCTCTGTTTTAACACAAACAAATGCACAGGCGCATTCTCACATCAATCTAGATGTATCTTATTGACACCGTTGGGTACATTAAGGATGTGCTCACTACAAAAGGTTGCAAAGTCTCTTGTCAGCAGCGTTACCATAATCCTGAAGCACTTAATTGATTCACAAAGAACATCACTGATGAGATCTCGAACCACCACAATGTTACTTTGCCTATTTCTTGGCAGTATTGGGATTCATAAATTCTATCTCGGCAAGAACAAGGAAGGCATCCTATATTTAGTTTTTGTTTGGACTTGGATTCCGCTGATTATTTCCTTGTTTGAATTTGTTGCTTTGTCCTTGATGTCAGATCGAGAATTTAATAATCGGTTCAATCATATTCGTGGCAGTGGGCGGACAATTGATTCAGCTTTGTTTTACTGGATCGCTCGGATTACCCCCAGCGTCAACAAGTTCTTCGCTCGGACAGAAGTGAGTCTCAGAGGCAAGATCGTTAAAAATGTAGATATCAATAGATGCTCGATCGACGATCTCGTTCATCTGGTGGGTATTCCGAGTATTTATGCTGATAATATCGATCTCATTAGAGCGACCGGATATCAGTTTCTTGACTTAGAAGATCTAACACAACTTGCGGATATCCCTGAAGATTATTGTCGTAAAATTGAGCCGTTAATTGCCTTTATTTACTACGAACAGTCTACAGAAATCAGTCCAACTAATTGGCAGCAATTAAATATATTGTCTAAGGAAGAACTGATTGAGTTAGAACTCGATCCATCCATTGCTACGAAGATCTGTGATGAACGCCACCAGAGTGGTGAATATAGAGCTTTAGTTGAGATTCCCAAGCGAACTGGAGTTCCAATTAGTGCATACAAGCATCTAATTGATGCAGCAAGTAAAAATTAAACTCACAGTTCAGAAAACTATTCATCTACGGTAGAATGCGGATTACAGCCGTTTTATTTTTAAAAACCAGTAACCATCAAATTAATATCTATAACAAAATACCCTGTCTTCGATCGGAAGACAGGGTATTTTGTGGTTTTTTGGCATCACCGCTGAAGCTAATTCAACAATGATTAACCTGCGGACAGAATTGAGAAACTACTTAAAACTGGCACATTCGCCAACAAGAAATAACCAACCGCAGCTCCGCCAGCTCCACCGACTAGGAAAGCAGAAGTAAAGTCGCTCCAGCCTTTTTTGTCTTTGAGATTGGCAGGTGCTGTGGGTGCAGCGACACTAGCCAATGGTGGTCCAGGATTGGTACTGGTATAGAGCGATAGACAAGCAGTGAGAATAACTATCAGTCCGACTGCTCCGCCCAATCCAGCTAGATAAGCTTGGTCGGTGTGACGAAGTGGGCCTAACATGGTGAAAGGGCCAATTAGCAAGTAGCCATGTGCCATGCCAACTTCTAATCCCCGTCGCTGTGCGGATAAGCCGTTGCGATAAACAGGTAAGTTGCTGATGAAAGATTTGATGATTCCGGTAGAGTTCACTGGAGTAGCTAAGTTGCTAACTTCAGGACTTGGACTACTAATAGCTTGACTTGCCATGAAAAACCTCTCTAAAGATTAATGAATAGGCTAAATTTAGGCTTTAGGTTTTAGGCTTTAGACTTTTAAAGATTTCAAAACGCTAGCGTTTTTCTTTCTAACCCCCTAAAGCCTAATCCCTAATCCCTAATTTACAACGGATGAAATAACAGATCGGGGAAGAACCGATTGAATTCGATGATAATACCCGCAGTGAATGTCATCCAAACTGCTGCCAAAACTGGCGCAGTAGATAGAAATCTGACGAAATGTGGCATGGAATATCTCCAGGATTTAAAGTCTAAATAACTTGGTTTGTGCCTGTGGGAATAAAGGTGAACATGGAACTTTGACAGGTAGATAATCTTAAAATTAGAATACTGCTAACTTTGAGCTGCTACCGATCGAAGCTGCTCCAAAGTTACCGAGGAGAGACAGTAATTTCACTATCTTTAGCAACTAGTTTACCAGAGGTGAATTCACCCAAGGCAGAAGCAGGCCAAGCGAATCCGCCCAACATGCAATTGATTGCTAGAGGTAGATCGATGACGATTTCTTTGTCTTCGGTGTTGTCGCCTTTTTTGATGGCAATCAGGTAAGCACGTCCCACCCAACCAATCCAGCCAGCGATGTAGAGGAATAAGACACCAGGAATCAAGAAGTCACCTGCACGATCTAATCGTCCATCGACAATCAGATGCGGTAGTCCTTCAGGCCCACACAGAGCTTGCTCATAGCGAGCAAAGCGTTTTTTGCCAGACTCAGGGTCATCTGTCGTATTTCGCGCTGATTTGGCACGCTGCTGAAAAGCCGGAGTATCACCACAACGGGTGAGTCCAGCTACTTCGGAAGCGGAGGCAGTCGGCGTGAAGTTCAACCAGAGACAAAGGGCAAAGACAAAAGCTAATAGTTTTTGCATAGTAATTGTTTCTTTATGTAACAAAACAAATAGTTTTGTTTGCAAAATACATAATCGTATTTTCGATCTGCTTTGGCAAAAAAACTATAATGGTCTTCTGGACAACTTGAGCAAGATTTCGCGATCGACCAAAAATACCACCGATCTTGTAAAGGTTGGGGATACTTTAGTCACTAGCGATAGCTCGAATGAGATCGCTATTTGAATTGGTGTATTATCAAAAATTAACAGCTACACCACCTCGATCGCCAAATTGTTTACTTATATTTTCATCTTTAAAATTAGCAGCTAATGACAACAGTTTTATCAATTGAAACAAGTTGTGACGAAACTGCCGTAGCAATCGTTAACAATCGTAAAGTTTGCAGCAGTATCATCGCATCTCAAATTCCAATTCATACCCAATATGGGGGTGTTGTCCCTGAAATTGCATCGCGGCAACATTTATTAACAATTACGGAATTAATTGCTCAGGCAATCAGTGAAGCAGGGATGAGCTGGACAGAAATCGATGGCATCGCCGCAACTGTCGCGCCTGGACTAGTAGGTGCCCTGATGATTGGGATGACAGCAGCGAAAACCCTGGCAATTTTGCACAACAAGCCGTTTTTGGGAGTGCATCATCTGGAAGGACATATCTACGCATCCTATTTGAGTTCGCCAGAATTGCAGCCGCCATTTTTGTGTTTACTAGTATCTGGCGGACATACCAGCCTGATTCATGTCCAGGCTTGCGGCGTATATACCGAACTCGGAGCCACCCGCGATGATGCCGCTGGCGAAGCCTTTGATAAAGTAGCCAGATTATTGAATCTAGGCTATCCAGGTGGCCCTGCAATCGATCGATTGGCAACTCAAGGCAATCCACAGCTTTATCCCCTACCAGAGGGCAATATCTCCCTGCCTGGGGGTGGTTTCCATCCCTATGATTCCAGCTTTAGCGGTGTCAAGACGGCGGTGTTGAGATTGGTACAAAAACTGCAAGCAGAAGGACAGGAATTACCTGTGGCAGATATTGCAGCGAGTTTTCAGCATAGTGTCGCTAAGTCTCTCACTAAACGGGCGATTAGATGCGCGATCGATCACAATCTTCAGACAATTGTAATCGGCGGTGGTGTGGCTGCCAATCGCGGCTTGAGATCTACCTTACAAGCCGCCGCCAGTCAGCAGAATATTACCGTATTGTTTCCACCAATGGCATACTGCACCGACAATGCGGCAATGATTGGTTGTGCGGCAGCAGAGCATCTCAATCAGGGGCATACTTCACCCCTGAATCTAGGCGTACAGTCGCGGCTATCAATCATGGAAGTGATGAGCTTGTACAAATAAACTCATCCACACAATTAACCTGTAGGGGCGTGGCCTTGTGCCCGCCCTAGATCTACGCTAATTACTAATATAGAACCCTTTTGAGATCTTTGAAATACGCATGTATTCGTCTGTCCCTCTAAGATACAAGGGGCGGGTTTATGCAAGCAAATATCGATTGTAACGTTCGAGATCGAACAAAACCCGCCCTCTCTAACAGGGTTTCCAGATCGCTAAAAAGATCCCAAATGGGTTCTATAAAGATTATTTTGGCAGAGGTTCTTCTTTTGACTGCATTCGCCGCAGTCTAATCTCCTGCTCAGTCACCTGCTGCTTGAGCAATTGGAGCTGAGTTTGGGTAATTTGCTTTTGAGATTCGAGGAGTTGGGTTTCCGACTTCAGCTTTGCCATGCGGACATTATGGTCATCGGTACGCCCTGGCTGATAGGTAATACCTAGATACAGAGTCAGATTCCGACTATCAAGGGTATTGATTGCCCCACCCAAATTAAGCCCAAAATCATTTTCAGTATTAACTGGGTTTTGAATAACTGGACTGAGTGGGATATTGGGGAAGTTTACCTGCTGATTATTTTGGGGACTGGTTTGAATGACGTTATTTCCGGTGGAGTTACTACCTACCGTCGAATTCAGATTAGCAGTTTGGGCTTGGGTGACACTAGCTGTGAGTAATAGCGATGCTGCCATAAAAGCCGCAGGGGATAAATATTTGATCATCATGATGTTTCAGTTGAAATACTCCTCAGCCTGAAGGCGTGAGGATTCTTGACAGCTCATCGCAATTTGCTACCGAAGTAGTCTTACTATCGCTCCCCGTCCATTTTAGGTCGTGCCAATTCCCTGTGCCGACCATTTCTATATTTTTTGATGCGTTCTCGTCCCGATCATGTTCGGTGTGGCAATTCAAGCAAACAACAGAGCGAACAGAAAGATCGATCTTGCCCCATCGAAAGCCACAACTAGAACAAACCTGACTAGTCGGTGCCCA
>JANNDL010000172.1:0-1862 GCA_031387665.1 Chamaesiphon sp. OTE_75_metabat_95
CCTGAGTACAACGAACAGCGACACCTGTCGGCTTGTGAACGATGCGAACTGCTGTTTCTACCTTGTTCACATTTTGCCCACCTTTCCCGCCCGCACGGGTGGTAGTGATTTCCAGATCGGTGTCGGGAATATCGAGTTGGACGGAGTTGTCAATCAGCGGCATCACTTCTACACCTGCAAAACTCGTTTGCCGTTTATCATTGGCATTAAACGGCGAAATTCTGACTAGGCGGTGGGTGCCTTTTTCACTGCGGAGATACCCATAGGCGTACTTCCCCTCGATTTCCAGAGTTGCTGATTTTAATCCAGCTTCTTCTCCTTCGGAGATTTCGGCAAGCTGGACTTTATAATTACGACTCTCCGCCCAACGGGTGTACATCCGCAGGAGCATTTCAGCCCAATCCTGGGCATCCGTACCCCCAGCCCCGGCATTGATTGTAAGAATTGCCCCCTTCGCATCGTATGTACCTGATAATAGCTGTTCTAATTCCCATCGATCGAGTTCTAAACTGACCTGAGATAGGTTCTCTTTTGCTTCTTGACCTAAAGCCTCATCTGGCTCCATTTCCATCAGTTCTAGGGCAGTCTGGGCATCAGATACACTGCTTTGCCACTGCTGAAACTGAGCGAGGTGGGATTTATAGTCATTGAGTTCTTGCATCGCTGCTTGAGCCACTGTTTGGTTCTCCCAAAACTCTGGCTGGGCGGCGACTTGTTCTAAATCCTGAATTTTAGCTGTCAGTGCAGGAACGTCAAAGATACTCCTGGGTTTTCCCCAGGCGATCGATCAGGATGTTAATATTACGTTTGATATCTACGGGGTCAATCATTCTTTAAGTAATAAGTAATAAGTAATAAGTAATAACCTGTAGATATTGACACCAAACAGCTAAAGATTGCGAGCGTATTCTTGGAGGATGTCCATCAGTCGGGCTTGAGCGGTGACGGGGATGAGACTGAGCAGGGATGTTTTGAGTCTACCGCCACCAAGATCGATCGAGATATTGGTCAATACTTCGGTGAGTTTATCACCATTCAAACCATTATTCAGTAATGGGAATAATTGCTCGGCGACGGTGGTGTGGAGTTTGGCATCTTTGAGATACAGGTGCCATTTAGCGACATCGATATAGACCTTATCACCGATTTCTGCTGCTAGCTCTTCTATTTGTATGTCTTTAAAATCGCTGATTACTCCCCAAACTCAAATGGCTAACAATCAACAAATCGAAGAGCTAGCAGCAGAAATTGGCGATAAGGTCTACATTGATGTCGCAAAATGGCACCTATATCTTAAAGATGCCAAGCTGCATACAACAGTCGCCGAGCAAGTTTTTCCACTCATAATTAGTGGTTTAACTGGTGATAAACTAGCGGAGATCTTGACGAATATCTCGATCGATCTTGGTGGTGGTAGACTCAAAACGCCCCTACTCAACCTCATCCCCGTCACCGCTCAAGCTAGATTGATGGATGTGCTGGAAGAATACGCCCGAAATTTGTAGGAATTTCTGGCTGAGTCTGTTGGGTTATTTCTTTCAGAAAGGCTGTGCCTACGGCAGGCTTTCGCCAACGCCAGCATTCTTCAACCCAACCTACAGATCTACTCCCAACTGGCTATTTTCTTTCACCATCCACCATCCACCATCCACCATCCACCAACGAATGATTGACCCCGTAGATATCAAACGCAATATTAACATCTCGATCGATCGCCTGGGCAAGACCCAGCAGTATCTTTGACGTGCCTGGATTGACTGCCAAGATTCAGGATTTAGAACAAGTCGCCGCCCAGCCAGAGTTTTGGAATGACCAAAACGTGGCTCAAGCTGCCATGCAAGAACTCAATAATTACAAATCCC
>JANNDL010000149.1:0-4201 GCA_031387665.1 Chamaesiphon sp. OTE_75_metabat_95
AAAGTTAAGCCACCTTTGCGCGTACCACCGATGATATTGGCGATATCTTCATCAAATCTATCTACCCGCTGACTGGGGAGGGAGAGGGAAATATTCTCATCCTTGAGCCGATTCTTGATTTCCAAGCCCACGGCGGGAAGAGCGAGATAATCCGAGCAACTGAGGGAGAGGAGCGAGAACTCATCATAACCCGTCGATCGCATTCCAGTTTCGATCGCATTAATTACCGCTTCCGGCTCCACATCCCGCGCTGGGCGAGTCAACATCCCCGGCTGACAAAAGCGACAACCACGGGTACAACCACGGCGAATTTCGATGGTGAGTCGATCGTGGACAGTTTCGACGTAGGGCACCAAGCCGATCGAGTATGCTGGAATCGGGGTAGCTACTCTTCTCAAAATCCGTTCCGGTACATCAGGATGATTCGGCTTCACGCTCCCATCGGCGTGCGAGTCATAAAATTGGGGCACATATACGCCTGGAACCTGAGCCAGATCCAATAATAAATCGCGCCGACTCAACCCCGCATTTTTGCCATCTTCAACTATCAACCCAATTTCGGGTAATAACTCTTCCCCATCTCCCAGAGCGATAAAATCAAAGAAATCCGCATAGGGTTCGGGATTTGATGTCGCCGTTTGTCCCCCTGCAAAAATCAGGGGATAATTACCCGCCTCACGTTCGCGCCACGTCAGGGGAATTCCGGCAAGAGTTAACATCTCTAATATATTCGTCGCGCCCAATTCATAGCTGAGACTAAAGCCAAGGATATCAAATTCAGCCAGAGACTGCTGCGACTCCACCCCAAATAATGGTGTCTGAGTATCACGTAACTTCTGCGCTAAATCCGCTGCGGGAAGGTAGGCTCGATCGCACAATTGGCGCGGCTGGGCATTGATAATACTGTAGAGGATAATATGCCCCAGATTGCTCGCCCCAACTTCGTAGATTTCTGGATATGTCAGTGCCCAGCGAACTGTCGCACTCTCCCACGGTTTATGCACCGCGCCGAGTTCGTTACCGAGGTAACGAGCGGGTTTGAGGATTTCAGGAGTAATGAGACTATCTACTGCAACTGCCACGATTTTGCCTCTGTTTTACGTTTGTTTGGGCGATTATCTATCGTAGCGCAGATTCTCGATCTCAGATTGGGAATATTGACTGTAGTGTTGTTCTACTGAATATCTTATTATTGTTTGGAGTGATACGTTATCTGACTTTATTTATAATTAATAGACAAGTTTCCTTATGAGCGTAACCTTATCGTATCAAGCAATTCCTCCTACCAGTAGTTTTTACAAACGTCTTCAGCAGGAACAAACACTTAACATTTTACTAGTTTCTCTCTTTCTACAAGGTAATAGTATTTTTCACTTTTTTGATATCAATAGCTCATCTACTGTTGATTCAATTAGATCGATTAATAATGACCTTGAACGTGTTATCAAAAAACATCATGAGATATTCGGATCTGAACTGGAAGCAAGTCTAGCAGTTGCTGAGTACCGCTCTGAATTAATGCTTACTTGCAGAGCTTATCCTGGGATAGAAAATAGAAGGTATTCATTAGGAGCATTTCCTGAGATTGAGGAAGGATTATCTTGTGAATTATCAAGAAAGAAATTTGTAGATGTTGATTCAATTGTTGAAAGAATTATGTTTGGAGATCGAAGGTTCGCACCAGCTATGTTAATAGAAGGAGAGGAATCTCTAGGCTTAATATCACGTGAGATAGTAAGCGAAGGAGCAAGTATCTTACGACAGATAGACCTCGACAATATGGTTGAAGTAGATGCTAATAATTGGGATGAATATCTTCAATGGATGGACTTCTATCTTGAAGCAGATAAGAAAGGTGAAGAGCTATTGATTGCAGTTATCTGATTTAACTGTGGAGGAGGGCAGGTTTATGCTATCGTTCGCGAAGCGTAACGTAGGTAATCGAACCCGCCCATCATCTCTAGATATGTTCGACGATTCGGGTTTGTGGATTGTAGATTCGATAAGGGTTAGGATTTGGGGACTCGATCAATGATGGACGATTGATCGGCTAAAATGATTGTATAGATACAGTCGCAATCAACTGAATAAGTTATGAATGCTTATAAAATTCGATCGATCGTGATGGCAGATGGCTCGATCGTTCTAAAGGGACTACCGTTTAGCGTTGGCAAGTCAGTAGAAGTCATCGTACTAGATGATGTAGCTCAGGAAGTAGCAAGCCCTACACTAGACGAACGCTGGAAATCTTTACAAGGCTCTGTCACCCGCTATGACGATCCGTTCGAGTCAGCTATTCCCCTAGAAGACTGGGATGTGCTGAAATGATTTTACTCGATACGCATATTTTTATTTGGTGGATCGATAATAGTCCGAGATTACCCCAACGCCATCGACAAATTATTCAAGAACGACAAGATGATGGTTTAGGTATTAGTATTTACTCTTGTTGGGAAATAGCCAAGCTGGTAGAGTACGGAAAATTAGAGTTGAAATTTTCGATTGAAGATTGGTTGGAAATAGCCTTGTCTCACCCAAATCTTCAATCGATCGATCTAACCATTCCAATTATTATTAAATCGACTCAATTACCAGGTTTCCATAAAGATCCAGCCGACCAAATTATTGTGGCAACTTCAATGATTTTAGGAATTCCTTTGTTAACGGCAGATGAAAAAATAATTGCTTATCCTGATGTCACAACGCTTGGCTAGTTTGTCTCGATATTAGACGGCAAGTCTGGATATAATCCTTGAGCCGCTAAAGATTGCCGGAGTTGAAGGCGACTTGTTTCATTCATCTGCAACAGAAAAATCGTAGTTCGCCCAATAGCGGTTAACCCCAGAATAAACCCCCCTTCAAGTTGAAAATGCTCCAACCAGATTTGAGTGCGCGGATTAAATAGTGGTGTAATCACACCCGTTAGCGGATCGATACTCGTGAGATCAGAACCCTTGTGACGATTGCAGGGTAGACAGGCAATTACTAAATTATTCTCCGTACTCTCTCCACCATGTTTGAGTGCAATCACATGGTCTACTTCATGACTGTACATCGAAAAAGTTTGATGGATCGAGCAATATTCACAACTTCCCGATGCCCTTTGACTGACTAACTGGCGCAATGATGCTGGAATGTATGTAGTCATGAACAGTGCTAGTTTTGGGGAGTCGCCTGAAGTGCTGCATAAGCTCTAATTTTGAGGAATCCGATCAGAGTATCGAGTTGTTCGTACAAATCGATTTCTGCGGTTTCTGCGGCAGTTAAAGCAGCCTCACGGTTCTTTTCGAGAAGAGTTTGAAGTCGTGATTGAGATGCTTCAGATACTTTGAAATTAATAATTTGCGCCGGAGTGGGACGATCGATCAGAAAGTCTAGAATCTCTTGATATGTGCCAGAGGTGCTAGTTAAAGTTGAAGTAGGAGCGGAGGAATCAATCGTGCTTTGTCCGAGTAATCTAGTGGCAATCAGACTAGTAAAAAGGTCAGAAAACTGGTTTTGAAACGGTGCTAGGCGTTGAGCGAGTTCATCGGGAATATCGATCGTAATTTGAGTCATAGTAGTTAGCGAGATAATCTTTGCGGTAACAATCGATCGATCGATTATTAATGTCCATCCAACCACGTCATCAAATCGCTCATCTCGGTAAAATCTAAAGCCGCATCAAACAACTCTTCCAGCATCGCTAGAGACAAAGCTTTCACTCGTGCTTCCACCTCCGAAGATACAGTCCCCACCCGTTTAGATAACAGTCGAAGAATTAAAGCCTGCTTTCCATCTTGACGACCAACCTGTTCGGCAGCGTGAATCTTCTCTAGATACAATGGTGATAACTGCATAATCAAGTTCTGCTCCTCTGGTTCAATAATTGCTCTAGCTTCTAAAATTACCTTTAAATTACCCAGCAAATCTAGGGCATTTTGGCGGTAAGGATTATCTGGTGGTAAAGCCGCTACTTCATCAATCGCCTGTGACTGCACTTTCCCCTTACCTAATAGTCTAAACCAGTCTTGACGCGCTAAACCGTCGGGAAACCCGACGAGCGCGCGTCGCTAAGCTGGCTGGTGTCTGTGGTAGTTGATGAATAACAATGATGCCAGTCTTCAACGCAGGACTCAGCAGATACACACCCTCACCCCAAGATTCGATCTGTGACTTGGCTCCGAGACTTTCCAACAGATCTACCGATAGCGTCGGAGTC
>JANNDL010000186.1:0-7704 GCA_031387665.1 Chamaesiphon sp. OTE_75_metabat_95
CGTTTCCAAACCCACCATCTGAGTATTGCAGCGCGTCGCAAAATCACCCTGCTCATCAAGGATATATGCAACACCCCCACTCATCCCCGCTGCGAAATTGCGTCCGGTTTTACCGAGAACGATCACTTGTCCGCCTGTCATGTATTCACAACCATGATCGCCGATCGATTCCACCACTGCACTCACCCCAGAGTTACGGACACAGAAGCGTTCGCCTGCCATGCCGTTGATGTAGATTTCGCCGCTGGTGGCTCCGTAGAGGGCGACGTTACCGACGATGACGTTTTCGGCGGCGATGAAGGTGGATTTGGGCGAGGGATAGAGGATGATTTTCCCGCTGCTGAGTCCTTTGCCGATGTAGTCATTGGCATCGCCTTCGAGTTCAAGGGTGACTCCTTGGGGGATAAATGCACCGAAGCTTTGTCCGGCACTACCTTGGAATTTGAGGTGGACGGTATCTGCGGGGAGTCCGTGCCAGTGGTTTTTGGTGATTTCGTTACCCAAAATTGTACCGACGGCGCGGTTGACGTTGCAGATTGGGAGGGTGGCTTTAGTGGGTTTGCCGTGTTCGATCGAGTCTTTGCATAGGTCTAATAAAGTAGTAATATCGAGCGATTTGTCAAGCCCATGATCTTGGGCGATCTGTTGATAGCGTCCGACTTCTGCACCTACTTCGGGCTGGTAGAGGAGGTTGGAGAGGTCGATGTTTTTGGCTTTCCAATGGGCGTTGGCGTAGCCTACCGGAGGTAATCGCTTGTTTGGATTCTAAAACATCGGTGCGTTTTTGAGATCGTGGATCAGTTCTGCGAGATCTTCGTTGGCGAAGCCTCTCGCATGAGAATCGAGTAGATATCATGGTGTGGTGGAGGTGAAATCAGCCCTACGCCTGGGGTTGAGTGGCGAACTTTGGCAATCCAAGGATAGACTTTTTTACCTGGAAGTTGTCCGCCTTCACCTGGTTTAGCTCCCTGTGCCATTTTGATTTGGATTTCTTTGGCTTGGGAGAGGTAGAGGCTGGTGACACCAAATCGTCCTGATGCTACTTGTTTGATGCCGCTATTTTTGGAGTCGATCGAAGTGTTAAAATGCTTCTGTCTCTCCAGTTAGATAAGCTCCACCAAAGAGCATGAGTAAAAGCATCGACCATGACCAGTTGTTTAAGCAACTATTAACGACTTTCTTTCTGGAGTTTTTAGAACTATTCACACCAGAATTCTTCGCTGCGATCGATCCTTATAGTCTAGAAATTCTGCCGCTAGAATACTTTACAGACATTGACGCTGGAGAACGTAAGGCGATGGATGTGATTATCAGAGTCAATCTTTTGGGTCGTCCCAATGCGCCAGCTAGCAGTCGGGTATCGGTGGTGGTCAATTGCGAACATCAATCCACTACCAAGGCTGATTTTAATCGACGGCTGTTTTTCTACTTCGCCCAACTGCATCGAAAATATCTCCAGCCTGTTTACCCGATTGCTCTATTCTCATTCGACAAGCCATTCCGACCCGAACAGAATTCTTATCAGGTGCGAGTTCCTGGTTTACAGGTGATGGATTTTAATTTCTTGACGATCCAACTCAATCAACTCGACTGGAGAGCTTTCTTGACTCAACGTAATCCGGTGGCTGCGGCACTGATGGCAAAGATGAAAATCGACCCAGCAGATCGCCCACGGGTTAAGGTTGAGTGTTTGCGGATGATTGCCAATCTCAAGTTGGATAAGGCGAGAACTTTCCTGATATCTGGCTTCATCGATAATTACTTGCGGTTGAATCCAGACGAAGAGCAGCAGTTTCGCGTTGAAGTTGATAAAATTAAATTACCTACAGAACGGGAGGATGTGATGGAACTTACTACTAGTTGGAAGGAAGAAGGAATACTACAGGGTCGGGAGTTGGGGGAGCGATCGTTAGTAGTCAGACAACTGACTCGAAAACTTGGCAACCTTTCACCTGAACTCCTAGCGCGAGTGAATGGCTTGAGTATAGATCGAGTGGAAGCCTTGGCAGAAGACTTGTTAGACTTTATCAGTGTGGGTGATTTAGAGCGGTGGTTGACGGTTTAACTTTGTTAAATACCGTTTTCACTCGATTCGATCGATCCTGACGATCGAATCCTCAAGGCTCACCACCAAAAGCACTAAAATCATTAGCATCGATCGCGTGTTGTACCGTAATCGATCGAACACCCAAAGCCCGATCGAACATCATCACGATCGAATCCCCCCACCATCAGCAATCTCGTAGCCTGAAGATCGATCGAATTTTAAAAGTGTCCCGATCTGTGGAAAATATGTGTGTATATAGCTATGTTACTTCACAAATTAGAATCGAGGCACTTTTTTATGAATGAGATGGTTCCTTACAAGACTGAAGTGCTTGAATTTAATGGTGAGAGATACACCGTGTTGTTCAGAGCACGAATGGATGGAGAGTTCTACGACTTACTTGCAACTAATGAGTTGAAAACAAAAAAATACATTGGCACTTATTCAAAAGAAGTTGCAGATGATTTTAGAAATATTACTGGCGAAAACCTTGAGAATAAAGTATTTCAAATTCTCAAGGATGAACTTGGCAAGGAAACAGCCTAATTTGTAATAGTCCGTTATCTACTTATGCCACAAGACAGTAATCATCTAAACATAGAAAGACTCACTATACAGTTGGGTTTAGATCCGAATCTCTTTTTGCACGAAATTAATTGGATTTTAGAAGAAGAGAGAATCAATAAAGTCACACCAACTTTGGAGCAATTTCAGGATTGGAATAGACAAAAGGATGGATTAAATCAATTCTGGAAATATGCAAATAGCAGACTTTGTGTTGAACTAACAGCCGAGGAAGCACAATATATCTGGAATTGTATAGACCTGACATTAAATGCACGCCAACGTAAAATTTTTACTTTTGAGGATTATTTAACAATCGCTATTAGATCGGAACAAAAATGCGAGCTTTGTGGAAAGCAACCACCTGAAGTAACTCTTGAAATAGATCATATATTACCAGTATCTAAAGGTGGGACTAATGCTACATTCAATTTACGTTTTTTATGTCAAAACCATAATCGTTCGAGAGGTAATCGCTTTCGATGGTCGGATGTTTGGCGACGTACAACTTTATAGTTAATAGTGAAAAGATTTATGAAACAAGTTAGAGCCTTGATTATTAAGCAAAAAGGGTCGATCCTGTACTGCTTTACGATGAATGCTGTGGAATTAGAACCTTTGTGCTTCGTGGAAGCTATGTCTCGTGATAACCAGAAAGGTTTACAGCGTGTTGCAGAGCCATCAAGAATTAAAGAAATTGGAGAATATCTTGCAGATGCAGAAGATTGTCTATTACCCAACAATATTATTCTTAACTTAAAATCAGATGTTATAATTGAACCCGACAGTGATGGTAAAATGGCAACTATCACTTTTCCATCTGAGCAAGGTGAGTACGCTTTTGTTGTAGATGGACAACATCGTATATTCTCTTTCAATGATACATATCGTCGATTAGAAGAAGATATAACTTTTGAGCTGCCAGTAGTAGCATTTCACAACGCATGTGCTGAGGTTGTTGGCGCGATATTTGTATCTATCAACAGCAATCAAAAGCCAGTAAATAAAGATCTAATGACTCAAATGAAATTGATTTTGGGGTTATTAGATAATGATATTGACAAAGCATGTATTGAGTTAATTCATTCTCTAGATGAAGACCCTAATTCTCCACTAAAAAATCGTATACTTAGACTGCCAAAAGAGACAAATAAATGGATTAAGACTAATCAACTATTACCAGTTTTCAAAGGACTTCTATTACCAGGTGGATGTTTGGACGATAAAAAAACCTTTGAACGAAAACGAATTCTCATTGTTTATCTTCAAGCAATTTCTAAAATATTTCCTGAGGCATGGAATGATGAAAAATGCAAAGAGTATGCTCTTCTTAAACCGAGTAGTTTGCAAATAACTTTTGGTTTGTTAGAGTATGCTATGCAGCGTTGTGACTTCAAGGAAAATTCTTCATACACATTTGAGACTTTTACTCGTCAGCTTGAACCACTGACCGAAATTACCTTACTTAATAATTGGAAAAAATCTTCTGTTGACGAGGCTCTTTCAACTCAACCTAAGAGGGGAATGTTTTTTGGGCAACTTAAAGCAGCGTTAAAAATTAAGCCTCCCGCATAAAGTCAATTTAAAAGTTAGGGTGGGAAATACCCACCCTGCAAGTTATGGATAGAAAGATTTCTAACTCCCCCCAATCCGCGCCACATCGCGGGAATTCTCCTCAAACGCAGCATCGAGCGCATCATCACCACTCAATCCCGAAGCCAGGGCATTCTGGATCGCTTGCAACACCCGCTTATAGTCACGCGGCATCACCTTCACAAACTTCGGCACCATCGCCTCCCAATTAGCCAGCACCTCTGCCGCCTTCTGACTCTTGGTATATTGGGCGTGTTTCTCGATCGAACCCCGCAACTTCCCAATCTCTTCCGCATCTGAAAGCGTTTCCAATCCCACCATCTGCGTATTGCAGCGCGTCGGGAAATCTCCCTGCTCGTCGAGGATATAGGCAACCCCACCACTCATTCCCGCTGCAAAATTGCGTCCGGTTTTACCTAAGACGATGACTTGTCCACCTGTCATGTATTCACAACCGTGATCGCCGATCGATTCCACAATTGCACTCACCCCAGAATTACGGACACAGAAACGTTCGCCAGCCATGCCGTTGATGTAGATTTCGCCGCTAGTGGCTCCGTAGAGGGCGACGTTGCCGACGATCACGTTCTCGGCGGCGATGAAGGTGGATTTGGGCGAGGGGTAGAGGATGATTTTACCGCCGCTGAGTCCTTTACCGATGTAGTCGTTGGCATCACCTTCGAGTTCGAGGGTTACTCCTTGGGGGATAAATGCGCCGAAGCTTTGTCCGGCACTACCTTGGAAGTGGAGATGAACGGTATCTTCGGGGAGTCCGTGCCAATGTTTTTTGGTGATTTCGTTACCGAGGATGGTGCCAACAGCGCGGTTGACGTTGCAGATCGGGAGGGTGGCTGTGGTGGGTTTGCCATCAAGAATTGAGTCTTGGCATAGGTCTAATAAAGTAGTAATATCGAGCGATTTGTCAAGTCCATGATCTTGGGAAATTTGTTGGTAGCGTCCGACTTCTGCGCCTGCTTCGGGCTGGTAGAGCAGGTTGGAGAGATCGATGTTTTTGGCTTTCCAATGGGCGATCGCTTGTTTGGATTCTAATACATCGGTGCGCCCAACCATTTCGTTGAGGGTGCGGAAGCCGAGGGCTGCCATGATTTCCCGTAAGTCTTGGGCGATGAAGCGCATGAAGTTGACGGTGTGGGCGGGATCTCCGGTATAGGTGGCGCGGAGTTCGGGGTTTTGGGTGGCGATACCAGCGGGACAGGTATTCAGATGGCAGACGCGCATCATGATACAGCCGAGGGTGACGAGGGGGGCGGTGGAGAATCCGAATTCTTCGGCACCTAGGAGGGCTGCGATGGCGATGTCGCGTCCGGTTTTGAGTTGTCCATCGGTTTCGACGACGATGCGGCTGCGGAGGTTATTTAAGACGAGGGTTTGGTGGGTTTCGGCGAGTCCGAGTTCCCAGGGGAGTCCGGCGTGTTTGATCGAGGTTTGGGGCGATGCTCCGGTACCGCCGTCGAAGCCGGAGATTAATACGACATCGGCGTGGGCTTTGGCTACGCCTGCGGCGATCGTGCCGACTCCGACTTCGGATACTAGTTTGACGTTAATTCGGGCATCCCGATTGGCATTTTTGAGATCGTGGATTAGTTCGGCGAGATCTTCGATCGAGTAGATATCATGGTGCGGTGGGGGTGAAATTAGCCCTACGCCTGGAGTGGAGTGGCGCACTTTGGCAATCCAAGGGTAGACTTTTTTACCTGGGAGTTGTCCGCCTTCACCTGGTTTGGCTCCCTGTGCCATTTTGATTTGGATTTCTTTGGCTTGGGAGAGATAGAGGCTGGTGACACCGAATCTCCCTGATGCGACTTGCTTGATGCCGCTATTTTTGGAGTCGCCGAGTTCGTTCGTCCAGGTGTAGCGTTCGGGATCTTCGCCGCCTTCGCCTGTGTTGGATTTACCGCCGATGCGGTTCATGGCGATCGCCAGTCCTTCATGTGCTTCACTAGAGATCGAGCCGTAGCTCATCGCGCCTGTTTTAAAGCGTTTGAGGATATTTTCGATCGGTTCTACTTCGTCGATCGAAATCGCTGTTTGCGGTTTAAAATCGAGCAGTCCACGCAGGGTAAAGTGCTTTTTATCCTGCTCGTTAATTAGCTTGGCATATTTCTGATAAATGTCATATTTACCCGTCCGCGCCGCTTGTTGCAATAGGTGAATACTTTCGGGGCTAAATAGGTGTTCTTCACCATCTTTGCGCCACTGATAATCACCGCCGACATCGAGAGTAGCACCTTTAGCAGGTCGATCGGGGAAGGCGTGGGTATGGCGGGTAATTGTTTCTTGGGTAATTACACCGACATCGGCACCTTCAATTCGGGATGCGGTGCGGGTAAAGTATTTATCGATCGTAACTTGATTCAAGCCGACTGCTTCAAAAATCTGGGCACCGCGATAACTTTGAATTGTCGAAATTCCAATTTTAGACGCAACTTTAGTTACGCCTTTTGTCGCTGCTTTAATATAGTTTTTAACAGCCGTTGGATAATCGACATCGAGCAAGATTTTCTGATTAATTAAATCCTCGATCGTCTCAAATGCCAGATAGGGATTAATCGCCCCGCAACCATAACCAATTAAGGTTGCAAAGTGATGGACTTCACGGGGTTCGCCGGATTCTAATACTAGTCCGACGCGAGTACGTGTACCCGTGCGAATTAGATGATGATGCAAGCCAGCAACAGCTAGTAAAGCGGGAATTGATGCAGTTTCGGCATTCACACCGCGATCGCTCAAAATCAGGATACTAATCCCGTCTTCAATCGCCCGATCTGCTGCCGCAAAGATCGATTCTAAGGCTGCTTCCAGACCCTTCACCCCATCTTTAGGGCTGAATAACATTAGCATAGTCACAGAACTAAAACCATCTTGATTCAGGTGCTTTAACTTCGCGAGTTCAGCATCACTTAAAATCGGCGATTTCAACGCGATTAAATGACAACTTTCGGGTTCGGGTTTGAGTAAATTTCGCTCCGAGCCGATCGTCGTTTGGGCAGAAGTAATAATTTCCTCACGAATCGAATCGATCGGGGGATTGGTAACTTGAGCGAATAACTGTTGGAAGTAATCGTAGAGGAGTTTGGGTCGATCGGACAACACCGCCAACGGAGTATCAGTCCCCATCGATCCCGTTGCTTCTACACCATCCCGCGCCATCGGCGTAATCAGCATCCGCAACTCTTCAAAGGTATAGCCAAACGCCATTTGACGCTGGAGTAGCGGTACACTTCGGCTCCGCTCAGTGACCGCATTCTCGTCAATCTGTCCACTAAGCGACGTTGACTGAGCGGAGCCGAAGTCAGCAGGAGCGATGCTCTCTAACCTCACTAAATGCTCGTCCAACCACGCCTGATAAGGATGTGCGCTAGTAATCTCATGCTTGATTTCCTCATCACTCACAATTCGCCCAGCCACCGTATCCACCATGAACATCTTCCCTGGTTCCAACCGTCCCTTCGCCACCACTTGCTCCGGCGGAATCGTCA
>JANNDL010000066.1:0-2269 GCA_031387665.1 Chamaesiphon sp. OTE_75_metabat_95
ACCTGGTTAAAACCAGGTGGGTACCGGAAATTCGTGCTTATAGTTTCTGAATACATAGTTCAGTTTACTGCCGCTGGAATAACATTAGTTCCCGTAAAAAATTCAAGCATAGATCAAAAAACGTTATTGGCAGTCACCAACGCCGCAGCCAGACCCTATCTTCTATTTTAAGGGGTGGAGACTCGATCGGTCAAGGTGGTGACTAATCAACTAGAACGTAAGCACAGATCGAATCGATTCGCCTCGGTGCATTTTATCAAAAGCATCATTGATGCGATCGATCGGCATGATTTCACTCACAAGATCATCGATATTAATCTTGCCATCCATATACCAATCAACGATTTTGGGCACATCTGTCCGACCTTTAGCCCCACCAAAAGCTGTCCCCTTCCACACCCGTCCAGTAACCAGTTGAAATGGTCTAGTAGCGATTTCTTGCCCAGCTCCAGCAACACCGACAATCACGCTTACACCCCAACCTTTGTGACAGCATTCGAGAGCTTGGCGCATCAACTCGACATTGCCAATACATTCAAAACTATAGTCGGCACCACCCTTGGTCAGATCCACCAGATAGGAGACTAAATCGCCCTCCACTTCCTTCGGGTTGACAAAATGAGTCATCCCCAATTTTTCTGCCAGTGGACGCTTTGCCGGATTGATATCAACCCCGATAATCATATTTGCGCCCACCATTCGGGCGGCTTGAATCACATTTAACCCAATCCCACCCAAACCAAACACTACCACATTTGCACCTGGTTCGACTTTTGCCGTATTGATCACCGCGCCGATTCCAGTAGTGACTCCACACCCAATCAAGCAGACTTTTTCAAATGGTGCATCAGGGCGAATCTTTGCGAGGGCAATTTCTGGTACCACAGTATAGTTAGCAAAAGTAGACGTACCCATATAGTGGTGCAACATCTCCCCCTCATAGGAAAACCGACTACTGCCATCGGGCATCACGCCCCGCCCTTGGGTGAGCCGGATTGCTTGACAGAGATTGGTTTTGCCGCTGGTGCAGTAGCTGCAATTGCGACACTCTGGCACGTACAAGGGAATCACTCGATCGCCAGGTACCAGGCTCGTCACACCTGCTCCAACCTCCACGACTACTCCCGCCCCTTCATGCCCCAAGATCGCCGGAAATAAGCCTTCTGGGTCAGCTCCAGACAGGGTAAAGGCATCGGTATGACAGACTCCAGTGGCTTTAATTTCAACTAATACCTCACCTGCTTGGGGCGGAGCGAGGTTGACGGTAGTAATTTCCAGCGGTTTACCTGACTCAAAGGCGACGGCGGCTTTAACTTGCATAATGGGAATGATCTCAACTATTCTCTCTCTCAAGTATCAGTCAAAACAGAGTTGCGCGGGAACCTGTACTCAAACCTTGCCTGCGATCAGAAGTCTCCAGCTCCAATTAGATAATTATAATTGCCCTTGCCGACCGATCGATTCAACGCGGCGATAATTCGATCAGGATTATCGTGTGGTCCATTGATGTAATATGGCTTACCATCTTTGCCAAATTCGATGGGAGTCAGATCGTCTAAGCGTACACCTAAATGAGGTTTTGCTTGTGTAAAATCTGCGTGTGGATCGAAACCTAATCCAGCCGCATAGTCTAAGGCTCCAAAGACGATCGATTGAGCTTGTGCTAGGGTGATTTCTGCAAAATCTTCATCAAAATTACCGGACGTAAATTTAACCGTTGTTTCGTATTGTAGTCGATCCATTTTTTTCGGTGGCAAGGCATCTTTTACCCCCAGACACCAATAATCGACCAGGTAACTACAAACTACTAATTTCTGTCGATCGATCCGTGCGACAAATACTTGTGCGAATCCATTTAAGTCACCAGTAAATTTAGGTGCATCAGTCGCTAAAATCTCAGCGACAGAAGAATTCACCAGACAATTGTACAATGGCGCAACTTCACCTCGTTCAGCTCTACCTAGTGCCAAAGCGGTAGCTTGTTGGCGGATAATTTCGGTGACTGCGGCTGGACGCAACTGTAAATTGCGGGCGATTTGTTTGGGCGAGAGATTTAAACTACGCAGGCGACTAATCTCTTGGATCTGTTCGGGAGTCATCATCAAAAAGGATTGTGTCTATCCAGGTTAGCGTCATCTCAGATCGAAAATCTTCAAAATTTTAAAATTATTTACCTATTTACTAAAACATATTTACTATTACGGCGATAGCCACAGGGCGGGCACAAGACCACGCCCCTACAGGTTAATTGTGTAGGGGCGCGGTCTTG
>JANNDL010000187.1:0-35214 GCA_031387665.1 Chamaesiphon sp. OTE_75_metabat_95
AGGTCGTTAGGACATATTACAATAGATTATTTATTGCCTTGGCGGTTGCGGGCGGGTTTTGTTCTGAGGTTATGAGTGTACAGCCGAAATTTCTAGCATAAACCCGCCCCTACAATCCATGTCCTAACCGCCTTGGCGACGGCTATACTTATTGGTACAAATCTGAACTTGTTAGCATGAACCTGCCCCTACAAGATGTTTGGATTTGGAATTGCTGTACATAATTAGGAATGCAGGAACTCCATAATGTCTCCCTCTTGGACTAGATATTCCTTTCCTTCACTCCGCAGTACACCCTTATCTTTGGCTGCTTGCATCGAGCCAGTGGCGACCATATCCGCATAGCTAATCGTCTTTGCCCGAATGAATCCTTTCTCAAAATCGGAGTGGATAACTCCGGCGGCTTGGGGTGCAAACATCCCCGCTTTGATCGTCCAGGCGCGGGTTTCCTTTGGCCCTGTGGTGAAGTAAGTCCGCAGTCCGAGCAGGTGATAAGTGGCGCGAATCAGTGATTTCAAGCCGCCTTCAGTTACGCCTAACGATTCGAGGAATTCGGCTTTTTCTTCGGCGGGAAGTTCGAGTAGTTCGGCTTCTACTTGGGCGGAAACTATTGTCACTTGAGCATCTTCAGTGGCGGCGACTAGTTTTACCTGTTCGACAAAAGCATTGCCAGTGGCTAGGTCTTCTTCTGAGACATTTGCCGCATAGATCATCGGTTTGCGGGTCAGCAAGCCTAGTCCTTTGACGCTTTGATTTTCCTCTTCACTCAGCTCAACTTTTCGCGCTGGCTTACCAGCATTTAGTTCAACCAGCAGTTTTTCGAGGGCATCAACTTCGATTTGGGCTTCTTTACTGGCTTTGGCGGTTTTCCGCGCTCGATCGATCCGCTTCTCGATTTGGTCGATATCGGCGAGAATTAATTCTAGGTTGATCACTTCAATATCTTGCTTGGGATCTACCACACCTGATACATGGATGATATCGTCGTCCTCAAAGCAGCGGACAACTTGAACTAGGGTGTCTACTTCTCGAATGTGGGAGAGGAATTTACTACCCAATCCTTCGCCCTTACTGGCACCTTTTACCAGTCCAGCAATGTCTACAAACTCTACTCGTGTGGGGACAATATCCTCGGATTTTGACATGCCTGCCAGGACTTGAAGCCGCTCATCGGGTACTGACACACTACCTACATTAGGCTCGATCGTGCAAAAAGGATAGTTAGCAGCTTCAGCTTTGGCATTGGCAACTAGGGCATTAAATAAGGTTGATTTGCCTACATTTGGCAGTCCCACGATTCCAGCTTTCAGCATGTTTTAGTCTAAATATTTTGGCTTCTTGTCTCGATCGATTATACCTTCTTCCCAGTGTCAAGTGAGCGTAGATCTAGGGCGGGCATGAAGCCACGCCCCTACAGATTAATTGTGTAGGGGCGCGGCTGTCTTGTCGTTTTTTTATTCGGCGGCGTTTTTATTCGGGGGTTACCCCCGAATAAAAAAACGCCAAGACGGGGGAACCTCCGTTGGCGTTGGCAAAGCCTGCCGTAGGCACAGCCTCTCCCCCAGGAGAATAAAAACGCCGCTTTATGCCCGCCCTGAGGTTATCGCAGTAATAGTATCTGTGCATTGGTACCAGATGTGAGTCTATGTGCTGAAGTTGGAAGAAGGTAAGCAGTTACTCTGGTAGTTTGTACTGAGCTACGATTTTCTTGGCGTAGTCTGGTACATGCTGCTCTAGTTTTTCGGGGTAATTGCGTTTGGTAAATAGATAGTTGCGGGTAAAGTGGGAATCGATCGAGAACCGCGCATATTCGAGTCCTTTGGGGCCAATTTTATCGATGACTACGCCCATGATTTTGGCGACCCACATGGGTAAGGTGACGGCTTTATCGTAGGCGGGAATGCTCTGCTGGACTGCGGCTGTGCGATCTCCTTTGGACATCACAGCTTGAGTCTCGATCGCATCATTGACCAAATCTAGCATCTGTTGACCGCGATCGTTCCTGACGACGATCCACTGCCACCCGAATGGTGCGCCCATATAGCCGACGACTAAATCGGCGAGGGAGTTGACATAATCAAAGCAACTTAAACAGGATGGGGCAAATACGTCTTTTAATTCTTTGGTGTTCAATCCGAAGAATGGGACTAATTCGGTGGAACCATCTTCATGCTTGAAGTGGACATTAAAGTCCTGCATGAATTCATAATAAACGACCGTTGATGGCGATCGACTGGTGGTGTCCAGGAATTTCTGTAATCCAGCACGGGTAACGTTATCAGTACAGGGTGTGCCCAGGACATAGAGCTGTTCTAAGCCTAATTCTTTCTCGACGGCGCGGAGGGCTTGAATTTGACAACCGACACCGATTACTAATAGCTTTTTTAAGCCTGATTCGGCGATTTGTTCAAGGATCGAGAGATTGGGCGAGAGGGTGGGCTTGTTGACTTTAGCCGCGAGAATATCCTCCCTAGTCCGTGCAATAATCGGCATTGGTTGAAATCGGTCTTCGGGCGTATTCTGGACGCAGACGACCCCTTCTACTAGCCCCTGCTCCAACATCTCGATCGCAATGGTACTGACGATTCCTGTCCACTGGGCACCAGGGATTGGGTCGATTTTTCGCGCCGCCATCATTTGTTGATGGACACCAAAATATAGGTCATCTTCTTTGTCTAAGTCCCGACTGCGCCCGTGGGTTTGAGTTTCCAGGGTGGGAATTTGTTGATTAAGGAAAGCACAAGCTGTTTTGACGTAGTGGACATAGTGGGTGTCGCACAGTCCACATTCGCTACAGAGTTCCTTTGCAGGCTTAACGCTGTTGGGCTTGAGTGCTCTAGATTTCAGGTGTTTGGGCGCGGCAGTCATGTGGGAGGCTCGATCGATTTCTCCACCTTATCTTACTAGATTTACCTCTTACCCATTACGCTCTGCTGACACTAGTACATAAAACTAGTGAATGAGCAACGAAAATGCGAGAAAAATACGAACTAACTCGGCATCGGTTATTTGTCACATCCTCGTGCGAAGTGACTAGGTTGTCATAATGGCTGAACTCTAGATAGTGGCGATGATAGATCGCGATCGGACTTGCATATTTCTAGCGAAACTACTGTATGTTTTGTCGATCGAGAATACTAGCGGCTCAGTATTTTTGCTAGTTCAAACTTATTTGAAAAACATGATTACTCAGTTGTTCTACTAGCATATATTGAAAACTAGCTTTTAACTGTACATAAAATCTGATGTTTATTGAATTGGGTGAGCCGACTATAAGCCTGACCCTTGAAAAAGTTTCAGATTTATCGTGTCTACTACCAAAAATCAAGTTACTTTAAGTCTAGATTTAATTGAAAATCGAGTCGATCGATTGCGGAGTCAGCTTGGTTGTTTGGGGCAAGAACGCGATACTCAAGGAAGTGACTTTTGGTATCTGCGCCTTGGTACGGATGAATTAGAAATACCGAATACTCGCCCGATTGCGATTGGATTTGACGAGCGATTGAACGATCTCACCGAGGCAGAAATTAAAGATTTCTCGACAGCCAAAGATTCAGAGATTTATCAGCATTATCTCGATCGGGTGAGTACCGAACAGCCTGTGATGTATCTGCTCTATCCTAGCAGTGAAGAATCGGGGCGGGTAGCCTTCATTTTGCCGCAGGAAGGTGGTTTAAAGCAGCGGGACATCAAAGTCTTTGAATTGGGATCTAGGGAGCTAGCTACCCGTTTAGAGCGGTTTAAGATAGTTCCAGTTGCCCAAAATATTTTATGTTCGGTGCCATTAGTCGAACGGGTATTTTACGATCCGATCGAAACTGCGAAGGAATTAGCGCAGCAATTGGCGATAGTGGCAAAAAGGATCGAACAGATTATTCCCAAGGTTTATCGGCAAGAACAGAAAGATGGCTATTTGAATAAGCTACTGGCAAGTTTTAAAGATAAGCTACTACCTTTTCTAGAGCTAGAGGCAAAAACTGATAAAGACTATAGTTTTGCTGATATTTATGCTCAGACGGTGGCTTATTCATTGTTTACAGCGCGGGTATTTAGTCATCTGAAATGGCAGAAAGAATTACAGGTAGATCCCACAGTCAAACAGCCATTATTCGATCGAGAATTTGCATGGACACATTTACCAGAAACTAATCCATTTTTGCGGCAGCTATTTAAGGATATTTCAGAACGGCACGATCTTGGGGATGGGTTGATTACGGAGATTGCCCATATTTTTGGTATTCTCCGAGCGGCGAAGATGGAAGCGATTTTAAGTGATTTTTCCCAGACAGGAAATCGGGACGATATTATCATCCATTTCTATGAGCCGTTTCTAGATGCTTATAATCCCAGTCTGAAAGAGAAACGAGGGGTTTATTACACACCAGAATCGGTGGTTTCATACATGATACGGAGTGTAGATATTCTGCTCAAGGATAAGTTTCACAAGCCGCTGGGGTTAGCCGATCCTGATGTGATGATTTTAGATCCAGCGGCGGGTACGGGCACCTTCCTACTGTGGATTTTTCAGTTGGTAGAGCGGCGGTTTAAAGGGACTGATGGGGATGTAGAATCTCATCGGTTGATTAAAGAACGGTTTGGGGATATGTCGTGGTCGCAGTATGCCAGAGATCATCTATTACCAAGGATTTTCGGTTTTGAGTTGTTGATGGCTCCTTATGCGATTGCTCATCTCAAGCTTAGTTTGTTTTTACAGGAGAGTGGCTATGAATTTGATGAAGATCAACGTTTAGGGATATATCTAACGAATACCTTAGAGGATTCGACTAGAAAGGCAGATATTTTATTCGAGCAATACATTTCAGAAGAATCAGATCGAGCTACTGCGATTAAAACTGATGAAAAGGTAATGGTTGTGGTTGGAAATCCACCTTATTCTATTCAATCACAAAATCTTGGTGATAATGCTAAAAAATGGATTGAAGGCTACCGTTTTGTTGACGGAACTAAAATTAAGGAAAAGGGCGCACTACAGTTTGAAAAGAATTTACAAGATGATTGTAACAAGTTTTTTGGATTCGCTGAGTGGAAGATAAACAAGACAGGATACGGAATACTAGCATTTGTATCGAATCACACTTATCTGCATAGTTCTTCGCTCAGGGGAATGAGACAAAGCTTGTCTAAAACCTTTGATAATATATTTGTAATCGATCTTCACGGAAATTCTAGAAGAAAAGAAAAATGTCCTGATGGTTCTAAAGATGAAAATGTATTTCAAATTCAGCAAGGAGTTTCTATTGGACTATTTACTCAAAAGCCAGATGGAGAAAAAGAAAGCTGTGGATCTATGGTTAAACATACAAGTTTGTATGGAGTTGAGAATTATAAAAATACATGGCTATCTAAAAACTGTATAAACACAACTGAATGGAATAACATTACACCATTATCTCCTAACTATTTATTGATACCACAAAATGCAAATCTCCTTAATGAATATGAACAGGGTTATAAGATAACAGATATTTTCCCAGTAAACAGTGCGGGAGTAATTTCGGCAAGAGATAATATGGTCGTTGACTTCCAAGAACAACCAATATTGGAACGTGTTCAAATATTCAAAGACTCACCAAGTTCGGATGAAGCTCTTTGTCAAGAGCTTCATATCTCAAATAAAAAGGGATGGGATATTCAAAGATCTAGATCGAATATAAAGAAAGAAGTAGATTTAAAACAATTCATTAAATCTATTACCTATCGTCCTTTTGATGAAAGATTAATTTTTTATCATGATTCTCTTGTCTGGACGACAGCCAAGAAAATCATGCAGCATATGCTATTAGGTAATAATTTAGGGTTGATTTCTGCTAAATCTAATAAATCAGATCGAAGCGATCATTTTTTCTGTTCAAACAATATCATAGAGACTAAATGTGGCGAGTCAACTACTCAGTCATGTTTTTTCCCTCTATATATCTATCCGACCTCTTCGGTAGAAATAAAAATGGGTGTTGTACGTCGTCCCAATATCTCACTTGAATTTTATGAGAAGTTGCAGAATGTGCTTGGGTATAAACCTTCTCCTGAAGACATATTCTATTATATTTACGCGATTTTTCATTCCCCTGGTTATCGTAGCCGTTATTCTAAATTAATAAATACAGATTTTCCTCGTGTACCTATCACCCACAACGTAAATCTATTTCGCCAACTTGGTAAATTGGGAGAAGAATTGGTGAATCTGCATCTGATGAAATCTTCTGAATTATCTAAATTAAAATCTTCCTTTGTCGATAATGGTGGTGGTGGAGTTGTAGATATCATTAAATATGAAAATAATAAGATATTGATCAACAAACAAAAAGATGGGTTTGTAGATGTACCCGAAGAAGTTTGGAACTTTCATATTGGTGGTTATCCAGTGTGTAAAAAATGGCTCAATTACCGAAAAGGTTACACTCTTAGCTCTGATGACACCAGCCACTACCAAAAAACCATCGTGGCTCTTAGAAAAACGATCGATCTGATGGCTAAAATCGATGCGGCGATTCCGAATTGGCCGATCGATGCTGAGTACAACTAGGTATCTTTACCAAATTGTGATAATTGACTGTGAAGCTTGGATCTTTCGATCGCGAGTCACCAGTGGTAAATTCAAATGTAAGGCAGTTGCAGCAATAATTCGGTCGGGCATATCGGGAACGGTATCGCGATCGATATTTTGAACCGCGATGGAAATTGCCAGATCGATCGGTACTACGATTAGGCGAGGATCTGGCTCATTAAGTACTGCTAGAATCCGTTGGAGTAGATCGCTAGCTATTCTACGTTTTTCAATTAAATAACAAATTTCAATCAAAGAAATCGCGGAAATATATACTGGCGATCCAGCCGCAATTGCTCCTTCTAGTGCATCTAAAGCTACTTGAGATAATCGCTCTGGCTCAACCAAATACCAAATGATGGCGTGTGTATCGGCAACAATCGCCATCCCTAAACGATCTCCCGTGGAAAGTTACCCCACATTTCCTGACGAGCTTCATCAATATCGGCTTCAGTAATCTGAACCTTCAAATCGGCACCTAAACCCTTGAGACTGCGACGAGGGGGCTTTACTGCTGCTTTTTGGTGCAGGAATTGGGCAAAGTTTAACACCTCATGCTGTTGCTGTATGGGCAAGGTGCGGATACTGCCTAAGATTTGTTGTTCGAGAGTTATGGCTTCCATCGCTATAGATCGCGCTAATTTATCTTCAATTATGACAGACGATACCGACTGATGAACGGTTTGAGGTCAGGAACTCACAGTCAAAATCGATGGTGTAAGTCAGATCGATTTGTTAATTCCACCCTCGTAAATAGGCACTATAAGTCTAGTCCCGTAGATAGTGCCTCGAATGCTGGAAACTGTATTTACCAATCAAATTCGCTCTCAGCGTCCCTACTACATCCCTGTAGGCAATCCAATCAAGGGAGTAGGCGATCGTTATTGGTTGATATTCGAGCATCGAGATAGCGGCGACAGCAAATCATTCCAACAGATTTTCACCCGCTTATTCAAGGGCAAACAGGCAAGTCACAAGCTATTGTGCATCGATCCGCAGACTGCCGAAATCAATATCTATCTACCCAAACAGCCTGGGGATATCCCCAGTCCCGCCCTATTACGAACTGGGGGAATGGATTTAATCGAGCAGTTCTTACATTTAGAAGAAATTACCACAGACAGAGCATTATGGGCGGGTAGTTTTAAAGAAATAGAAAATATTAAACGCCGCTATAATTTACCAGCCCAACTAGCCGATTATCACTGCACGATCGAGCAAATGTTAGAGCGAAGCAATCTCTACCGCCGTTCGACTGCTTACTTCGATAGTGGCGTACTGAAACTCTATGAAGAACCCCTCAAAGAAATCATCCGTACTGAGGGTAAAATCCAGTTGTTGATGGACTGGCAAGGTTTTACCAAGCAAGATGACATTGCTAGTTTAGAACGCCTCCACGACCCAGATTATCGGGGTAGCTTCATCGCTAATTCGCTCCAAGAATTCGTTGAAACTTTAGCCGAGCAGGATTTTACCAGTACCGAACTATTAGCCGAATTAGTCAGGCTGGAATTTCTGCAAATTAAGTTAATTAAAATGCAGGGTGGGCGGGGTATATATCACCGCAAAACTGGGATATTGAGCGACAGTCGCGATAATCATATCCTCCATGAAGGTTCGGATAATTTCACCCGTGCGGCTCATAGCTATAATGCCGAGAGCGTGACTTTTCTCAAGTCTTGGGATAGTTCGAGCGATCGTGAAACGATTCTAGAGAGCATTCAGGATTTCGATCGCGAGTGGCACAACACCGATCTGAGTTTCGATCTGACTCAAACATTCTTACAACAAGTATTACAAGAACGGGCGAGACGCGACAGGTTATCTCAACCCCAAATTGAGACGATTACTCTCGAAGAATTACCAGCAGGAGAAACTACTCCCGTTATCATTACTGGAAATAATCTCGATGCGATCGAATCAATCAATCTCCCCCACAACGATCTGATTCAGATCGAGATTACCAGTCAAACACCTACCCAAATCGAAGCGGAAATATCGATCGATCCTACCTATCCGCCCCAATCGATCGATACGTTACAGGTAACAGCTAAAGGGCAAAGATACAACATTATACCCACTCAACCGCCCCAAATTCAGAATAACCACCAACTCCCCGATTTTAGTGAAATAGAGGGCTTCCAGGAGGTTGTAGAGACGATTCTGAGTGGAAAACAAGGACAACCAATTGATTTCCTGTACTGGTTGGCACAGCAACAGATCCAACAGTTTCGGACTACCCGCAGTGATATTTTAGATGGATTAGTCGATCGGGGGATTCTGTTTCAACACCAAAAAGATGGAGCGCAGCACTGTTTACAAGTAATGAAGGATTTTGGTGTTTCTGTCTGTGCCGATGCAGTAGGATTGGGCAAAACTCGCCTCGCCGCTGCTGTTGCCCTGCTCTATCGCCAGGAAACACCCACTACCAAAATCGCGATTATTGCCGCTTCTAAACTCCACCCTAACTGGGAACGGGAAATGACAGAATTGGGCTTGGATAAAAACACCCATTACGAGTTATTCAACAAAAATCAAATGAGTCGGGGTAGGGGTTTTCTTGATAACTTCAGCCGCTTTGGGGGCGCGGATTTAGTCATCATCGATGAAGCTCACGAAGGTATCCGCAACCACAATAATCGCATTCACAAACTCTGTCTGGAACTAAAAGAACGAGATCTACAAGCAGGGCGCAATCGTCACTATCTGCTGCTCACGGCTACCCCCTGGAACAACCGCCGCGATGATATCTACAACATCCTTTATCCCTTTCTCACTCGCCCCGAAGGATTCAAGGATTGGAAATTCCCCGTGGAAGTCGCTCACTGGTTCCAACAGCGAGATACGGGGGTAAATCAGTTTACAGATAATACCGAGCTGTTTCGCCGCGTCTACCGTCAGATCTTCCTTCAGCGCACCCGCCAGATGTTGCGAGATGCGATGCCGGATTTGAATGTCTACGCTAAACGCCAAGCTGAATGGTTGCCTGTAGTATTTGAACCCGATACTGAAGTTGCACTGGAGCGGATTTTTACTCGCTTTGAAACCGAGTTATTCATTCCCGTTGCCGATCCGATTCGCTACTTGAAAGAGAGCGTCGAGCAACGTTCGCTCCTTACCAACCAACGGCGGTTTTTTCTCCAACGCGCCGAATCGAGTATGTATGCCTTGCGCCGCACCTGTGTTAATTTCGGCAAGAATATCGAGCGAATGCAGTCTCGATTAGCTGGAGTGACACCGGATGCTAGTGGTTTGGAGCAATTTTTATTAGAGCATTATGGATTTAACGATTCTATCCCCTCAAATCTCGAATCTATTAGCAATGAAGAAGAGGGTGAGGACTATGCGGAGTTAGAAGAGGAGGAAGCATTAGATGCTGAAGAAAAGACAGAAAAACGCCATCAGTTACGTCAATCGATCGAGATTGCCATTAATCACCTGCGAACCAATCCTACTGCTGCCGAACGGATTTATGAATTAATGCAGAGCCATTGCGAAGCGGATTTAATCCAACTTCAAGATATCGAACAGTTACTCGCCGATGAATTTGTTAAGGATCATAAAAGATCGCAAGTTACCCATCAGGTGCAAACGTTAATTGCTCAAGGTAAGAAGGTATTATTAATTTCTACTTTTGCCGATACAGTGGTGGATTACTATCGCTATATGGCTAAGAAATTAGATATTGCCACAGCAGGGATCGGGATGGCGATCGGTTCGACCAAATTATATCAAGCTGATGATGGGCTAGGAAGTAGCCAGCAATTTAAACCGCATAACGTCATCAAAGGTCAGTCAAAAAAGTTTGGCATTAAACGTCAGGAACTATTCCGGTTATTTGCGCCTGTAGCCACTTGTCGAGCAGCGATCGATCGTCCGGCTCCAAGCGAGGAAATCATGGTCTTAATTGGCTCAGAAACCTTGTCTGTGGGTCAGAACATGCAGGATGCAGACTACTTAATTAATATCGATCTGCCCTGGAATCCGATGGTGCTAGAACAACGAATCGGGCGGATCGATCGACCTAAACAACATCATCCTGACAAGATTCACATTTACTATGCCAACAGTGAAAGCCAACTGTTGCGCCAAGCCAGTCGGTTAAAGAACCTAAATAAAAAGCTGGTAGGTGAAAGATTTAATCCCGATGGCGACGGCGAACAGTCAGGAGATCTGAGTAATTTAGGGGCTTCGATTTATGGGGACACTCAATTCGATGATGCGATTTTACCTGATTACATTAGTTTTCTTGAGCGACTCGCCCCCGTTCGGAAACTAGAACAAGAAAGCTGGCAAGAAAACCACTATCGCAAACAGGAAGCTAGTCCTATTCTATATACTCAATACGAACTATTGTTTCGCGAAGATGTGAGTGAGAAAGTTCGAAAGCTAGGAGTAAATTATCTGGCTAATCCAATTGCCTTAGGTGCTGGAAACAATGGAGAAGTTAATAATTTAGTCGCACTAACCTTAGATTATTTCGACCCTAATGGTAAATTAATTATTGACGATCGACAGACAATTTACTGGAACGATCTTACGGGTGAAAAAGATGCGTATGGATATGCGATCGCAACTGCCAACCAAACACCAGTATTAGGTAAAATTATCCCAGTAGATTCCCTCTTGAGGTCTTTAACCGAACTCTACCAAAACTTAATCGGGGTTAAGCAACAATATTTAGCCAATCTAGATGACGAGACAGATCTCAAAGCCGTCACGACTTCTTCAGAACGTCTCAATCAGATTCAACGCCGCATTAGTCAGATGAGTTTGGATGATGTACCAGCAGAGCTACCACCCACAGCCTTGAGAGCAGCTATTAGCAAATTGGATGGATGGAAAGAGTCTAAAGATGTCCACAAGTTATTACGCTCCTATACCGACGGTGCTAAATCCCAGCTACCCAATTCTCAATTTCTGACAGAATTTTTAGCTGCGGTTGATTTATTGAGTCTTCTGCCTCAAACAAAAGCAAAACGAGCCAATCTCAAGCTAACAATTAATGCTATGTTGCTGAAAGTGTCTCATCCAACTTAGCTCTTACTGCTTGGATATCTTGCCACATCAACCATTTGGGCTTGCCGACATCGGGGGCGGGGTTGCGGAGGAGATAAGCTGGATGGAAGATTGGCATACATAGTCTGCCTTCCCATTCAATCCAGTTGCCGCGAATTTTGCTGATGGCTTCTTTTTTGCCTGTGATTGCTTTGACTGCGGTTGCACCTGTGAGCAGGATAATTTTGGGATCTACTAGGCGAATTTGTTCTAGTAAATAGGGCTTGCAAGCAGCAACTTCGGCGGGGGTGGGGACGCGATTTTCGGGTGGGCGACAGCGAACGACGTTGCAGATATAAACATCTGATTCAATTGTGAGTTTAACTGCCGCTAAAATCTTTTCTAGCAGTTGACCCGATCGACCAACAAATGGTAAACCTTGTTCATCTTCATTTTGACCTGGGCCTTCACCAATAATCATAATTGATGCCTGTTCATTACCCCTACCAACTACTGCTTTGGTGCGGGTGTTGCCAAGTTCGCAGCGATGGCAAATCTGACAATGGGTGGCAAGTTGAGTAATGTTGCTATATGTACCTGGCGGAATGGGAATGGTACTAATTGTGGGAATAAGATCGAAATTGGTAGCTGAAATTGGTTCAGATGTTGTTTGACCAAAAATGTTTAATTGTGATTCTAATGACATGCCGTTTTGGATTTTAGGTTGCTGGTGGGGGCGGGCGGGTTCGTTTTTATGTTGTTTTAGAAGCGGTAATTTTTAGCATAAAGCGGCGTTTTTATGCGGGGGAAACCCCCGCATAAAAAAACGACAAGACACCCGCCCCTACAGATTGTTATTTTTGTTTGCGTTTTAACATTTCCCAAGCTAATTTTGCTGCGCCTGTGATGCCTGCTTGGTTGCCTAGTTGGGCGGGGATTAGTTTGAATTTTGGGCGGGAGGTTTCCATGACTCGACGTTCGATTTCGCGTTGGGCGGCGGGGATAAAGTATTCGGCACTGGCACTGATGCCGCCGCCGATGATGGCAACTTCGGGGGTGAGAATATAGATGATACTAGTCAAGCCGATGCCCAGATTGCGACCATAATTATCCCAAAATTCTAACGCGGATCGATCGCCAGCGGCGGCTAGTTCGCCCATTTCTTTGGGTTCTTTTCCAGTGATCCGCCGAATTGCTTGTCCTGAGAGAAATTGTTCGAGGGAGCCATTATTTCCGCTGTTGCAGGGATGCCCATCGGGATCGAAAGAAATCAGTCCTAGCTCACCCGCACTGCCAGCATGTCCGGTAAATAGTTCATTATTGATAAATACTGCGCCGCCGACTCCGGTACCCAAAGTTAACAAGATCGAGTTGCGGTAGTTGCGTCCGGCACCCAGCCAATTTTCGCCCATTCCAGCACAGTTACCATCGTTGCCGACGACTGCGGGAATGCCTGTTCGGGATTGAATAATCGTCGCGACGGGGATATCAATCCAGCCTTCGAGATTAATGGCGATTTTTGCCACCCTACCAGTAATATCTGCGGGGCCTGGTGTCCCGATGCCGATCGCGCTAATATTAGCCATACCGGGGGCTAATTTCTCGATCGCATATACCATCATATCAATGACATCATCGGGATATGCTGGTTGGGGTGTAGGAACTGTCAAGGATTGCAGACAAGTCCCATCTTCAGTAAATCGCCCTAATTTAATCGCCGTTCCACCCAGATCGATCCCGATTACTTCAGTCATAGTTTGGTGGATGGCTTGCACTGAGCGTAGCCGAAGTGTGAATAGTGGATAGTGGACAGTTGTAGGGTGTGTTACTGCGCCTGTCTTGTCGTTTTTTTATATCTCCTGACGGAGAGGCTATGCCAACGGGGGGAACCCCCGTTGGCGTTGGCAAAGCCTGCCGTAGGCACAGCCTCTCCCCCAGGAGAATAAAAACGCCGCAGCATAACGCACCAAAGCACCAACGCATTAATCTAGATCTAGGATTCGATCGGCTATTGCCATACCGGATAGATAAGCAGATTCTACCCGATTTCCGCCACACCAGTCACCACCAAAATACAGGGGTGCAGCGGTTTGAGCAGTGATAAATCGATCCAATAAGGGATTTTGAGCAAAGGCGTAGCCCCAGCGATGTACCTGAATTAGTTCGGGCGTAGTAAGGGTGGGAATTAGATGAGCTATTGTATCGACTAATTTTTGACCGACAACTGCTAGATCTGGAGCATCAAAATATTGCTCGGCAAAGGCTGCACGGCTCTGGATTACTAGTACTGGCTGGGTGGGATTTAGTTGTTTGGAACTGTCTAACCCAATCCAAGCGAGAGTCGGATGATCGATACATTGAATTCCTTGCCAAGGGAGTGCTGCGGCTGCGATTTGGTCAGTTGGGGGATAAACAGCGATCGCGGTAATCGATCGACTAAACTGGACACTACTGAGCTGCTGAATACAAGTGGGATCGATTGCCTCTTTCGTGATTGCTAATGCTTGAGCTGGAGGAGTCGCAATGACTACTTGCGCCGCTGTGAGCGAAAATTCAGGATCTTTAGTACTGAGTTGCCAACCATGAGCGATGGGATCGATCGACGTAATTAATTTATCACCAATTATCTCTAGATCTCGCCCTAAATACTTGGCAATACTCGTCGCGCCTGAAGGTGCAGCATAATAATTAGCTAATTTAGTTGGCGACTGCAAACTACCATCCGCAGTTAATCTGTGAATACCTGTAGTCCACACCCGCAAAATACCTGCGGATACCAATTCATCAATCCAGTGCTGAAATCTATCGCCTTTAGCCTGAAGATAGCAGACTCCATGATCGGCATGAGTTCCAGCCAATCTACGAGTCGCCAATCTACCGCCCAATCCCCGCGATTTGTCGATTAGCACGACTGATTTACCCGCTTGTTGGAGTTTTTGGGCACAAGTCAATCCAGCGATACCAGCACCAATAACGGCAATTTCAAACATAAATCTCAACTCTCACTAGACAAAATCCCCTCTTGGGAGGGGTGCCCGTAGGGCGGGGTGGGTAGATCCCCTCAGCACACAACAATCCTAGAGATGTTGGGTTGTCTCGTTCCGAGAGGCTCCGCCAACATTCTTCAACCCAACCTACAACTACAACTATCAATTATCAATTAACCTATCGTCCGCGCTCCCTCGGATTAATCAACTCACTTAAACCCTCACCCAACAAAGACAAACCCGTCACCATCAGCGTCAAAGCCAAACCTGGAAAAAACGTCGTCCACCAAATCCCCGTCGAAAGTGCGGGGAGAGCCTGCTTGAGATCGTGTCCCCATTCCGCAATCTCATCAGGTAAACCCAATCCGAGAAAACCCAGTCCACCCAGCACAAGAATTGCATCCGCCGCATTGAGTGTGAATAGCACAGGAACACTTTGCACCACATTCCCAAGCAGATATTTTTTGAGCACATGACTAGTAGATGCACCCAGAGCCTGAGCCGCTTCGACAAACATCTGCGTCTTGAGACTAGCCGTCTGATTGCGGACTACCCGAAAATACTGGGGAATATAGGAAATACTCAAAGCAATCGCCGCATTAAATACTCCTTTACCAACAATGAACGCCAGCGTCACCGAGAGCAGTAATCCTGGCAGCGTATAAATGGTATCCATCACGAACAGCAATACTCGATCGAGATTACCGCCCAAATAGCCGCTGACCATCCCCAAAGGCACCCCAATCAACAAACTCATCATCGTCGCCAAGATCACCACCTGGAGAGCCGCCTGGGTGCTAAACAGCGTCCGCGAGAACACATCATAACCCTCCCGACTAGTCCCAAACCAATGCTGCCAAGAGGGTGCTTGATTGATTGGGTTATAGGGTGGTGTAGAACTACCGAGCAAATCCTGTGGATCTTGGAGGATCCCGATCGATTGTAGCAGTGGCGCGAAGATCGCGATCGCTACAAAGCTAACGCTAATAATCAAGCCCAACTTGAGTAACTGAGCCGACAACGGCGCGTTGCGATTACGGAAGAGTTGTTTGACAGAACTAAGTGAAAGTTTACTGACAGCCATGTGAAAGTCTACAGCGCAGATGTTGAGTGTACTTAATATAGATCGATTATGTCAGTCAAAAGTCACTTAAAGCAGAAGAATCAAACCCAACGAACATAATAGAATCGATCGTGGGAAAAATAAATATAGTCAGCTATTCTATTAGAGTGCTAAGTTCTCCCCCACACTCCCACCCTCCTCCCATGCAGAATCGGTTCTCCAAAAACTTTACGAGCGAACGATCTGGCAATCTCAGCTCTGGGTTTTACAATAAAACTCGCACGGTAGGGCAAAACGGTCAAGCTTGGGTCTTGCTCGGTATGATTGGCTTAGGCTTATTTGGTGGGATTGGTTCGCGGCTATTCTATCTGCAATTGAACCAGGGCGCAAATAATCGCCAGATTGCCGAAAATAATCGGGTTCGCACCGTCGCCAAGCCACCAGTGCGCGGTAATATTTACGATCGCAAGGGTAGACTTCTCGCTGGCAATAGATTGTCCCACTCTGTCTTTGTTTGGCCATTAGCTCTCAAGCGGGAAAACTGGCTCCAAACTCGTCGTCGGATTGCCGAAATTCTGGAACTAGACGAGCAAATGATCCAGGACAAAATGGCCAACGCCACGATGAATTCCACTAAACGGGTGAGAATTGTCCGTGATTTGAACGAAGCCAAGATTACCGCGCTCCGAGAGTATGGAGCTGAAAAAGAAGGCATCGATGTCGATATTGAATCAGTTCGGCACTATCCAGGTGGACAGCTTGCCGCCCATGTGCTCGGCTACACGGGGGAGATGAACGAAAAAGAACTTGCTAAACGCCGACCCCAAGGCTATCGGCTGGGTGATGTCACTGGCAAAATGGGACTAGAATATACCCTCGAATCTCGTTTGCGGGGAGAATGGGGCGGTACCCAAGTCGAAGTCGATGGAGCAGGCAGACTCCAGCAATTTTTGGGGCAGAAAGTCTCCAAATCAGGGCAAGATGTCACCGTCACCCTCGATCTCGAACTCCAAAAAGTGGCAGAAGCGGCACTGGGCAATAATAAAGCCGCCATCGTCGCAATGGATCCTCAGACTGGCGAAATCCTAGCAATGGCTAGCCGTCCGGCTTTCGATCCCAACGATCTGTCTGGGCGGATTTCTCCCGAAGTCTGGAAAAAGCTCCAAGGACAAGACCACCCCTTCGTCAACCGCGCGCTCCAGGCATTTCCCCCCGCCAGTCCGTTCAAAATCGTTACTACCACCGCCGCCCTCGAATCTGGGAAATTCAAGCCCGATACCATCCTTCAAACCTATGCCTCCCTGCGGATTGGAGGCTTTACCTTCGCCGACTGGAATCACGCTGGATTTGGGCCACTGGGCTTTCCAGGTGCTCTGAAATGGAGTAGCGATACCTTCTTCTATCAAGTCGGACAGCGCGTCGGCGGACCAACCTTGATTGACTGGACGCGCAAATATGGCTATGGTCGCAAAACTGGGATCGAACTACCCGAAGAAGTCAAAGGTCTAGTCGCCGATGATACCTGGAAGCAGCTAAATTATAAACTGCCCTGGTCGATTGGCGATACGATCAATATGTCGATCGGGCAAGGTTTTCTTCAAGCTACACCACTTCAAGCCACTGGCATGTTTGCCGTAGTTGCTAATGGGGGCTACCATGTCCAACCCCATCTGATCAAAGATGCCACCAAACGCGAGTGGCGCGAATCGATGAATCTCAAGCCCAGTACTATTGCCATCCTCCGTAAAGGACTCCGCGAAGTCATCGATGGCGGGACTGGTGCAGTAATGAACACCACCACCATTCCCAAAGCCGCCGGAAAAAGTGGCACCGCCGAAGCACCCCCAGGCCCTTCCCACGTCTGGTTTGGAGCCTATGCACCGCTGGATAAACCGGAGATTGTAGTTCTAGCCTTTGGCGAACACACAGGTGGCGGTGGTGGTAAAACCGCTGCCCCAATGGTACTCAAGGTAATGGAAGCCTATTTTAACGGTGGCAAGCCTTTACCAGTTAAGAAAGATGGCGAGAAACCAGAACGAAAGAGACGTTAGGTGATTACCAGCAATAATCTACAGATCTGGTGTGGGATACAAGAGAATTTTATAAGTGTCTGATGTTGGTTTTGTTGCTTGAGCGACAGCTTTGTCGAGATCTTTGAGCTGATATCGATCGCTAATCAAGGCATCCACATCAATGCGATGATTGAATACTAGATCTGCTGCCAATGCTTGCACCCTAAATGAAGAACTATAGCTACCCATTAAATCGATTTCTCTTCGATACAAAATGTTGGGATTAATCGGGATTTCTAGTTCATCGGGAAACTCAGCAAAAAATAGAATCTTCCCACCTTTGCGGGTGCAATCTAGGGCTTGAAAAAATGCTTTGTCACTGGGTACAGCCAGGATCGATGTATCTACACCCAAGCCACCAGTTAGAGCTTGGATTTTGGCAGTCAGATCGGGATCTCGCGCATCAAAGGCTGCTTCCGCGCCCACAGCTAGAGCTTTCTCCACTCTGGCGGGAATTAGATCAGTCGAGATTGCTCTGGCTCCAAAATGTTTAACTAACATAATAAACATCAAGCCAATTGGTCCCGCGCCAGTGATTAAAACTGTATCACCAGCTTGAATATTCGCTTTTTTAACAGCTTTGAGACAGCAATTTGTTGGCTCGACAAAACTTGCTTGTTCATCGGTAACTCGATCGGGAATCGGGATTAAACCACCATTGCGAACAATATGTCCTGGCACTTTAACATATTCCGCAAACCCGCCACCACTGGGGGTAAATCCAGCGGTGGTGGTGATATTTTTGTAGACATCACACATTGAATAATTCTCGTGCAGGCAATAGTTGCAGTGCATACAGGGAATATGGTGCATCACCACTACCCGTTGTCCGATTTGCCAACCCTGGACATCAGCACCGACATTACTAATCACTCCAGCGGTTTCATGTCCGAAAATTCGGGGTGGTTCGTAAAGTGGGTACAGAATCTTTTTGATGTCTGACTGGCACAATCCCACAACTTTAACCTGCACTAAGACTTCATCTGCGGCTAGTTCGGGGATGGGAATATCTTCATAGCTGAGATTGTTGACTCCACGAAATACTTGGGCTTTCATTTTGGTGGTTTAGTGGTTTAGTGGTTTAGTGGTTTAGCTTTTACTTTGCACCACTACGGTTTTAACCGCTGGATCTACTTTGATGTTTCCAATAATTCAAACAAGCCATCATCTAGCTCGTAGCCGAGCATCTGAGTCATGAATTTAAGTCTGGCGCGATCGACTATCTGTTGACTTTGCAACCAATTTGTCAGCGAAAATACACGGTGCATCACCCATAGCTCCAGAGCTTCAGGATTGTACTGGATGCCGTCCTTGAGGCTAAATTGATGGGGGATGGACATGGCGACATATCTGGCTAGTTCGCCAGCTTGCCAGTCGAGGAGAAGGGGGAGATAGGGATAGTGAGCATCGAGGCGGAGAAACCACAGCCGAATTTCGGGAACTTCTGATAGTTCGCGCGGATCTTGAGGATCTAGGGGATAATCGATCGAGAATTTCAGTTCTAGGTCAAATTTTTTGGGGCTGGTGGCTAGCCATGACTCGATCGTCTTCCCGATGATTGAGAGGTCTAAATTCTGGATTGCATCGCTGCCAACACTAATGGTTGTCATAGTTTAGATAACTAGTATAAATAATTTATGAATACTAAACGTAGTTTGAAATAACATTATAAATGTTAAGATACTGGAAAAATTGCTAAATCTAGCTAGAATTCATATATTAAAAGAATCAGATTGTCTAGTTTGCAGATTCAGTGCGACGCGATCCTGTTGTGACCAGTCAGTCTCAAGCTATAAAAAATTATATTTTCGCAATACGGTAACAACAGATATTTATTTCTTGGAGGAATGACTCGTGCAAAACAGTAAACGTCAAAAAATCGGGAATCAGCTAGTCTCGGTCTGGAAAAAAATTCAGTCGCGCCAAAAATCAGGCAGTAGACAGGGCACTCAAACAGAAGTAGATCGATTCTCCAGGGGGAGCGGGCTTCCGCCAACGAATCCCCTGAGGCAGACAGGCGAGGCTGGTGACAGTCTCGCTCACCCAGGTGAAGATCTCAGTCCCAAAGCTATAGATAGCCTGACGAGTATTCCCCGTCGCGATCTCTTTAACGAGATGGTGGCACCAATTAGTAAGCTTAACTTACCAACTGTTCACGTCGAGCCTTGGTCGGCATTCTGGGCTGTTTTAGCCGCAATGGTTGGTGGGACAGGGATTACCAGCTATCTGCTACTGATTGCAGTACCGCCAACACCCAATTGTCAGGGTGTCTTACCAATCTCAGTTGATAGCGAACGGCTGTATTGTGCTCAAGTTGGGGCTGATACAAAGGAATTGCCCAAGCTGAAAAGTGCGGTTAATCTGGTTCAAAATTGGACAGACAAACACCCGCTCTATGCAGAATCCCAGCGGTTGCTCAAATCTTGGTCGGAAGACTTGACCAGAATTGGTCGGAAGCAGCTAAATGAAGGCAGTATCGAGCAAGCGATCGCTACTCTGAAAATCATCCCATATAGCAGTCCCATCTACGATCGCACTCAAGAAACGATCGTCAGGTGGTCAGCTCAAGCTCAAGATAGTAGCAGAATCGACACTAGATTTGAGCAAGCAATGAAGTCTGGCGACTGGAATCAAGCCTTTGCGGTGCTGCAATCGGTACAGCAAATGAAGGGATCTTATTGGAGTGGTTATAAGTATGACAAGATGGCTTCCAAACTCGCCAGAGAGCGAGATGGCTGGGACAGGCTCCAAGAAGCAAAAGATGCCCTAGAAACCAAAGATGGTGATGACTACAATGTCCGCGCCAAACGGATCGCCCTAGCCGTCAAAGCCGCAGCCAAGAAAGAGAAAGTCGTCGAAGCACCATTGCCAAAAGAGCCAGAGCCAATTCTGAATGCGATGAAGCTGGCAAACCAAATTGACAAGACTACTTATGTTTACCAAGAGGGACAAACCTTGCGGACTAAATGGAGTAAACATCTAGTTGGTTTGAGCATCGATTTGTACAAAGCGCAGAACTTCAATGAAGCCATCTCGATCGCTCAAAAAGTGCCCCAGGACGTGTCTAGTTATGCCGAGGCACAAGATTGGGTCAAACTCAATCAAGCGCACGTCTGGGCGGGTAAACGCCACATGCTAGCCCTAATGGATGCGATCGCCCAAGCCAAGAAAATACCTAAAACTAGCACGATTCATACCCTCGCACGGACAAAGCAATCTAGTTGGGAAGGGATGCTCAAGCAGCAAACCCAACTCCAATGGGCGAGAACTATTGCCAGCTTCCAGCAACCTGCAACTCTAGCTCTAGCCATCCAGACTGCCAAACAAGTTCCAGCCCAAAGTGAAGTGGGTAAAACGATCCAGTCAGAAATAGCTACCTGGGGTCAACAGATTGAAACCGTTGACAATCGCTTGCTGCTAGTCAAAGCCAGACAAATCGTCAGTAATGGTGATTCCCTCGCCAATCTCAAAGCCGCCGTCAAACTCACTGGCAAAATCACCAAAGATCGCCCGATGGGTGAAGAAATTGTGGCATCTGTGGCTGAATGGACTGAAAAAATTCAGGTGATCGAAGATCGTCCAATTCTGGCTCAATCGATCGAAATGGCCAGACAGGGACAGCTTTCCCAAGCGATTGCAGTCGCTAGCCGGATTGCTCCAGGCAGATCGCTCTACCAGGATGCCCAATCCCAGATTCGCTACTGGGCGATGGCGTTACAAGAAATTGCTGACAGACGTACACTCGATCGGGCAATTGCCATCTATCGCCGAGGAAATATCTCAATGGCGATCGAATTAGCTGATACGATCGGTCGGCGCAGCCCAATTGGTGCCGATGCCCGTAGCTATGCTGCTAACTGGCGATCGTTCTTGGCACCTCGCTCAGTCACACCTCGATTATCGTCCCGTAAGCGTAGCGTCTCGCCCCGAGAAGAGACTCCGCCAACGATTCGGAATTAATGGATGGTGAAGGTGGCTACTGGGAGATTCTTAACCACAGTGCTAATGGCATATTTGTCAATAGCTGTTCGACAAATAAAGTATCAATCACTCCGCCAGTCCAAAGCTCGATCGATAAAGTTACCCAGCGTCGATCTCAAGATCGTTATCTGACTGCAAAAGACTTAATCCACGCGCTTAAATTAGTTGATAGTTGATAGTTGGGTAAAATCATGTATCGGTTGATACCTTCGGATTTCTCGCCAACAAACTTTCGATCGAGAACCCCCGATCGTGTGTCAAAATGCAATGTAGTCGCGCACCAGGAAGCAGCAGTTGAGTAATTCAGATCGATCTAGACCAGCAGATACCTCGGCTCATCTAGATAGAGTCGAAGATATTCCAGCAGCTTTGCGAGATGAAGATCCAGATCGAGATCGATCGAACTTTGCCAGTAGCAAAGCAGCTTCGCCGCGCCTCCCATTTGGACTGATGGCATTGGGTGTCGGAATTTTAGTCGCAGGTGGCGCAATATTTGCCGTGTTTCCCACCACCAAAGCTCCCAGCGACAACTTCAACACTCCTACAGTTGCAGCTAGCGATCCGAATAATCCAGATGCCTCAAACGGTAATACTCAGCCCGCAGATGTTGATAATCTCTTAAATCATCTCTCCTACGAGCAAGCACCCGATGCCGAGCTAGTTTCGATTGGCGGCAACTATCGACTTCGCAAAGCTGCTGCGAGTAAATTTCTGGCAATGGTGAGTGCAGCTCGATCGAGCGGTGTTAATATTACAACGATCTCGGCATTTCGATCGGTTGAAGATCAAAAGCGACTCTTTTTTGGAGTCGGAGCTGAACGCGGACAACAGCCCACCAAACGCGCCGAAGTCAGCGCACCACCAAAGTACAGCGAACATCATACTGGCTATGCCGTCGATATCGGCGACAGCACAGTCCCCGCCACCAATCTCAACCAAAATTTTGACACCACCCCCGCCTACAAGTGGATGAAAGCCAACGCCGCCACCTACAGTTTTGAGCTATCTTTCCCCAAGGATAATATTCAAAAAGTTAGCTATGAACCTTGGCACTGGCGATTTGTCGGGGATATCAATAGTTTGGAGACTTTTTATAAGGCGCATAATTTGAAGAATAAGTGAATGGTGGATGGTGAATGGTGAGTATACTTGGTACTGTCACAATCTGAACCTCATTAAACTTTTACCCACTATCAGCTAACAAAGCGTAAGCAATGCCCGCACAAAGCACCGCAACTCAAGTTGCCCATATATTTCCAGTTTTAATTAGTTTGATTAATTTCTAAAACCCAATCCACCATTCACCATTCACCATCTACCATTCACCTTCTTCTCTTTCGCTCCCTCAATTAACTAACATAATTACTAGACTTTATTAGTACGACAGATCTATAGTAGTTATATATTGAATTTGAGTATAACCACCAATGGATTTAACTAAAGCCCAGAAAGAACTCTACGATTGGCTAGTAGATTATGTCCGCGAAAATCAGCACGCGCCATCGATTCGGCAGATGATGCAGGCAATGGATCTCAAGTCTCCTGCGCCGATTCAGAGTCGCTTAGAGCACCTGCGAAACAAAGGCTTTATTGAGTGGGCAGAGGGCAAAGCACGGACAATTAAAATCCTTAAATATGCGGCGGCGGGGGTACCAATTTTTGGGACGATTGCGGCGGGGGGATTAGTTGAGCCATTTACTACTGATGTCACCGACAAGTTCGATCTATCGCCCATATTCCACCAGTCCGACTATTTTGCCCTCCAAGTGATGGGAGACAGCATGATCGATGATTCGATCGTCGAAGGCGATATGGTCATCATGCAGCCGATTAAGGACTCCGCTGAGGTGAAGAATGGCACCATTGTCGCAGCACAAGTAGATGGTCAAGGCACAACCCTCAAACGCTATCATCGTCAGGGTGAGCATATCACTCTCCAAGCTGCCAATCCCAAGTATAAGCCGATCGAGTCTGAAGCTCATCTAGTCCAGGTACAGGGAGTGCTAATCGGTGTTTGGCGCGGTTATCAGTCGGTTAAACGATAGATAACAGCAACAAAATTTGAGGTAGGGGCAATTCATGAATTGCCCCTACCTCAAATTTTGATGATTACCGTCCTTGTAATAGTCGATCGACTGTCAAATCCAGATTACCTAATAACGGCGACACGATCGAACTATCACCCACATACACCTGCTCCTCATACCAACCCTCTACCCATTCCAGCACAGTTACTTTCGCCTGAATCGGATCGACGATCCAATATTCTGCAATTCCCCTAGCTGCATATTCACTCCGCTTGTAACGATAATCGCGGTTTTCTTGCTTGGGGCTAACCACTTCTACTACTAGAGCTGGTGGCGGCATATCCATTAGTACTACCGATCTAGTCGCCCCTTCCATCGCGGTTGCCAATTCCTCTGATAACAATACTAAGTCTGGCACGCGCACAGACACCCGCGATCCGCTCACTGCGATCTCCGTCTTCATCGTCAACCGATAAAATGGAATCCCGCGTTGGCTAAGATATATCAGCAGAAACATTGCAGATCTGCGGTTGATTTCGCTCTCAAGCGGCATAGAAACTAGCTCTCCACGTTCTAATTCATACATGTATTCCGTGCCATCGTCATAGGCAAGGAACTCTTCTAGAGTCATTTTCTGGATCGCAACGGTCATTTTGATACCTCCGAGCCGAGTACATGAGGAAATTTTAACATTTGATTAGGCTTCGCCTACGCTATTGCTAGGGCAAACGCTCTGCTACCGCGAACGAATTCACAGATATTCACAGACCTCGTAAGCGCATTCTCCGCGTCCAGACTAGAAGCACGGATAGGAAAATTAGTAAGGGTACCGCTAGGATATATCGATCGGGTGACAGCATAAACTGTTGATAACGTTCCAACAAGCCATCGCCCCAGAATAGCGCAATCGTCGCCCCCAGAGCGATAAATGGCCCTAATGGTAAGGGCTGAGTCAAGCTATTCGCACCCGCTTTACCGCCATTTTTGAGCATCGAGTAGCCAGCCACAGTCACAAATCCCCCCAGCGCAAGTGCCGAAGCCAGTCCGCCGCCCAATAGCACCACCTTCCAATTTGTCCAAGCTCCAATCATCGCCATCAGCTTGGCATCACCGCCACCCTGAGCGAGTTGTCCCATCATGACACTGCCGATGATTTGAATGGCATCATAGATCCAGATCCCAACTACCATCGCCACAATACCCTGAATGAAATATTCCTTGCCTCCAAGAATTGCCCGATGATCGAGATAGCCAGCCGTAGCTTGGTAAGCTAATCCCAATACCAGTCCCGATTGCGTAATCGGGTTTGGTAGCGTCATTGTATCTAAATCAATCAGTGTCAGAGCCAGCAGCCAACACATCAGCAAAGAGTAGCCAACCGTCTGAATAGACAGCCCAAAGTGATTGTAAACCAGCACAAAAATCACCGCAGTGATGGCTTCAATCAGCGGATAACGCGGCGAAATCGGTGTGCGGCAATGCCGACATTTACCCCGCAATAGCAACCAGCCCAAAATCGGGATATTCTCACCCATCCCCAACTGATGAAAGCACTTAGGACAGCGGGATGGCGGCCATAAGATCGATAGCCCTGCTGGAACGCGGTAGACTACCACATTGAGAAAACTCCCGATCGCAGCACCCAACCAAAATACTATAATTTGAACGACCGTATCGTAAATATTCACTACTATAAAAAGCTATCACGGGCGATAGAAATAGACAATCTACCTCTATAATTCCCATCCACCATCCACGATTCACCACTTGCACTGTTGGCGTTAGCCTTGCCTTTGGCATTGCGGAGCCGAAGTGTTTACCAGATTAACTAAATTCTAGTTCCGATCGTTGGTGTAGCCTACTGGAAGTAATCGACCGAAATAAAGCACTCCTGGGGCAAAAGAATCGGATAGCTGCTAAAAATTAATTTACCCCGATAATTGAGCTTGTTCATCGCCACCCCGATTGGTTGTCTCCGCCTGTCTCGATCGGGGTTAATCTGACAGTAGCAACTATAAATATCTTGTCCAGCCCTAAGTAAAGCTGGATCGAATAGTCCGTAAATATCTTGCTGGGGCATCTGAGTAGAATTAGCAGTAGGTGGCTCGATCGTTAACACAGTATTTATCGCTAAAATTATTGCTTGAATGCTCTTAAGATAAATCGGGTGATCCTGCGGGTAATTCGACCAAATTGATCGCCACCCCTAGCTATATTAAGGTTTTTCCAGGGCTTCAATTAAAATTCGACCCATTTCATGACAACCTACAGCGGTCATGCCTGATGACATGATATCACCAGTTCTGTAACCTAGATCCAAAACTCGCAAAACCGCCGCCTCAATTCGATCGGCAGCACCCGATTGAGCCAAGCCATAACGCAGTAGCATCGCGGCACTCAGCACTTGAGCCAATGGATTTGCCTTGTCCTGTCCCGCAATATCTGGAGCCGAACCATGCACTGGTTCAAATACGCCCAGTCCCGTCGAACCAAGACTCGCTGACGGTAGCATCCCAATACTACCCGTCAACATCGCCGCTGCATCGGAGAGAATATCCCCAAATAAGTTGCTAGTAACGATCGTATCAAACTGCTTCGGTGCGCGAACTAACTGCATCGCCGCATTATCCACATACATGTGAGTCAGCTCCACATCGGGATAATTTTTAGACATTTCGATTACCCTGTCGCGCCATAATTGGGAGACTTCCAGCACATTTGCCTTATCCACCGAACACAGCTTTTTCGTCCGCTTTTGAGCAGTCTCAAACCCGACTTTGGCAATTCGATCGATCTCACTCTCGGTATACGCCATCGTATTTACACCTCGTTTCTCCCCCATCTCAGTGGTGAAAATCCCCTTCGGCTCACCAAAATACACCCCCCCAGTCAATTCCCGCACCACCATCATATCCACCCCCTCAACGATCTCCCGTTTGAGGCTAGAAGCGTCCACAAGCTGGGGCAAAACCGCCGCAGGTCGCAAATTAGCAAATAGACCCAATCCCGCCCTCAAGCCCAATAAACCCGTCTCTGGGCGCAGATGACGCGGCAGATTATCCCACTTATAACCGCCAATCGCTGCCAGCAATACCCCGTCACTATTTCTACAAGTCTCCAAAGTCTTGGCTGGCAAAGGTTCGCCAGTGGCATCGATCGCCGCACCACCAATCAAAGCCGTGGTAAATTCAAACTTGAGATCCTCTTGCTTGGCGACAACCTCCAGCACATCTACAGCCACCGCCATAATTTCTGGGCCAATTCCATCCCCAGGTAAGAGTGTGATCCGATAAGTTTGAGTCATGTTCCTTGCCTTGCGATCGATAACTTGATATCTTACTGTCGATCGGCACAGAGAGGGTAATAGTAGGGTGTGTTACTGCGGAGCACGGGTGTACCAAAGCAATTCCATCTCTTTCTCCTTTAATGGCTAAAGTCGAGTTGGAAAAGTCGGGTTTCTGATTCCTAGAGGCGTTTTATGAGAATATTCGATCGGTATCAGTCGATCGAACAATATTCATCCCCGCATCTGCAAACTTTTGGTAAGCTGCATGAGCCTGATCTGTATAGTCAACAATACCAGGAATCACCACGGGCGAAGTACAATCTTCCAATAGATAAACCTTTGTTGCTAAGGCTGGATCGATCGCATTAATTTCTACAAGTAAATCATTTACTGTCCAAGCAACACAATGACTCTGAGCTTGTCCCGCAATAATCAACTTATCTGATAATAGTAACTGCTGGATCAGGCTATCATTCTTACTGGCAATTCGATCGCCAAATTGGTTTGTGAAAATCTCTGGAGCTAAGGCTGAATAATTTTCAGTTAATGTGCGATCTCCCTTAATCGAAAAACTCGCTTGACTACTGCGGACAATGCCGTGAAAGAAAATCGCCTCTTCTACCGCAGGAACCAGAGCATGTCCGATTCCACCCAGCATCGCATGATATGGCCAAATCAGCAGCGGATATTTACCACCGTCGCTCAACTGTTGAACATAATGCAGCGCATAGGCTTGAAGCTGATCTGGAGCATCCTCGCCAAATTCAGGATTAACCCGCCATTTACCTGATTTTACGTCCGCTGGTGAAATCGTCGTTATGGCTGGCTGGGGGTGTTCGCCATGCTCGTCAATCCAGAAAATCGGGTGAAAAATCTGGTGGAGATGGTGAGTATCTAAAGTTGCAATGATTTGGTCGATTTTACCTAAATTACGGTAAACGAATTCACAAAGCCGAATGTTGTCCTCGATCGCGCCCCGTCCACTTCCACCTCCGACAAACAGCTCGAAATCTGGCAAGCAGAAGGTATTCTGCACATCGATTAGCAATAGCTTAGTATTAGTCTGTGTCTGATTTGTGGGCGCAAGCTGATGTTGTTTTGCCCATAGTCTAGCGGCACTCGACAGGTCTTGATAAGGGACGCGCCAGATCTCACCGACTGTATCTGATTGGAAGTGTTGGGGGATTGGTAGTTGGGTCATATATAGTAAATATAATTAATTTGGCTAAATTAATTATAGTAGTTTTTACTATATATGGCAATCCGTATAATTATGGATGTTCCGTAGATTTATCCAGTGTTATGGCGAAAATCTAGGGTACCCATTAAGGGCACCCCTACAAGTTACCTGTAGGGGTGCCCCTTGTGGGTACCCTAAGATCTATGCCTAGTAATAATATTCTCGTACGGGTGCAAGATGTGAGTCTAATCAGCAATCCTAATTGCCAAGCCAGTGTCTCGATCGAACAAATGCACTTTATCTATGGCTACCGATAGCCAAACATCCTCACCAACTGAGACTAATTTGTCTGGTGCAACTCGGACTTGAAGAGTTAGATCCGGCCGATCTAGATCGTTAATTTTGACCGCAATATAAGTATCATTACCCAATGCTTCGACTGTCTCAACAATCCCGTGAAAATTCTTGGTTGCAGGTAAACCTAACGTGAGATGTTCGGGGCGAATCCCCATAATTATCGATTGATTTGTGTACTGATTTAACACTGGCTCCCACTCATCTGAGAGGGTAATCCGAAATTGATTATTGCCGATCGATAGTGGAGATTTCACTTGCACGGGAATCAAATTCATTGGCGGCGAACCGATGAATTGAGCGACAAAAAGATTGGCGGGGTGATTGTAGATCTCCAGTGGAGTATCGACTTGCTGGATTTGCCCTTGATTCATCACGGCAATGCGATCGCCCATTGTCATTGCTTCAGTTTGATCGTGGGTGACATAGATAGTAGTCGTACCTAATTGACGCTGCAATTTGACGATTTGAGTCCGAGTTTCTGCTCGTAACTTAGCGTCAAGATTTGATAATGGTTCATCCATTAAAAATACCTGAGCGTCACGAGCGATCGCTCGACCCAATGCAACGCGCTGTTTTTGTCCACCAGAAAGTTGCTTCGGAAATCTATTTAATAAACCCTCGATTTGAAGCATCTCAGCAACTTGATGAACCTTCTGAGCAATCACTTTTTCGCGAGCGGAAGTATAGCGTAAACCACGGGGTAATCCTCGCGTAATTTCCACCAGAAAGTTCTCTAATTGTGGCGGTAAGCCATCTGTTTTGGGAGCCAGAGCTGAAGTGTCCAAAGATTGACTTCGCCGCAACCCAAAGGCGATATTGTCATATACCCGCATGTGTGGATAGAGCGCGTAACTCTGGAACACCATCGCGATATCACGTTCCTTTGGCGGTAAATCATTTACCACTGTTTCCCCAATGCTGATATTCCCCGCTGTGAGTGTCTCTAACCCCGCGATTAGCCGCAGCAAGGTACTCTTTCCACAACCGGATGCCCCAACTAGCACCATGAACTCACCATTGTGTATCGTCAGATTAATCCGCCGAAGGACACTTTCTGACATAGTAAGATCTGCTGATTTGGGTTTGCTCTTACTATTGGCAGTAGGAGGGTAACTTTTGTAGATGTTTTCGAGGATAACTTGAGCCACGGTAAATCGCTGTCAACTGCGTGAGCGTCTTTATCTTCCCACACTATCGCAAATAGCTTCGAGAAATGGAATAATAGTGCCAGTGATTGGGGACTGAGCGTTGAGAAATATTCGATTTAGATGGTTTAGCTTGGTTCTTGCTGTAGGAGTAGCCTGTTGGATTGGCTTGAGTAAAGGTTCTGTCACTGCACAGCAGCAATCTTTGGCATCAACAGCACGGAGGGAAATCCTTGCTATCCTCATCGCTCAGGCACCGACTGAGCTACCAGCAACTGTTGATAACTCCAAATTAAGCGAAGCTGATTTGTTGAAGCTAACCCCGATTAAATTACCCATTAAAGTATCGGTTGGGCTATATGTAAGCAATCTTGCCCAACTCGATCAAACCTCTGAAACCTTTGATTCTGCTGGATACTTGATGTATACTTGGCGCGATTCCCGACTGGCCTACAAGCCCCAGCAAAATGAATCTAGTAGAGGATCTAGCTTAGACAAGATTTGGCATCCAGCGATCGAAATGGTCAATTTCAAATCTTCCACAAATTCAGATACATCTGTAGATATTTTGCCAGATGGTACGGTGCTAGCGCAAGAGCGATTTGCCAAGACACTTTCCTCTAGCTTGGTATTACAAAAGTTTCCATTCGATCGGCAGTCGCTACAAGTTATACTAGAATCACTAAAATATGACAATCGAACGGTACAATTAGTCGCAGATTCTCCTAAAATCAGCATTGGAACAGATAGCTTTGTGTCTCTATCTGAGTGGCGAATTGGAGCAGTTACGGGTACAAATAATAAATCTTTCTTCCCACCTGAGAATCAGTACTATTCACGAATAACAGTTCAAATTCCGGTAACACGTAATTATGGATTTTATCTGCTCAAGGTGATGATGCCATTGCTGCTAATTACGGTCGCTTCTTGGTCAGTATTCTGGATCGATCCACGAGAGTTTTCGACTCAAATCGGTATCGCATTTACTAATTTATTAACTGTTGTTGCTCTCCTGCTAGTCATTAATGATACCTTACCGCGTGTTGGTTATCTCACTATGATGGACGGATTTACGGTGATTTGTTTTCTAACTATCCTAGTAGCAATTCTAGTGTTAATCATCGCCCATCGATCGACTACAAAAGACAACCATCACCGCGCACACAAGGTTCAAAAGTTAGCTCGATCGATCGTACCAATTGGGTTTGTATTGTCAAACTTATTTTTAGTGGTGAGCATGAATTTTATGTGAATATCTCCGCCAATTGTTTTTCTGATTCAAATTCTTTATGCTCACTTGCAACTTCTAACCAGCCTTGAATTGCATCTTTCAGCATCTCTAGTAACTGTTCGTAACTATCACCCCACGTATGACATCCTGGTAACGCAGGTACAGAACCACACAAAACGTCATCTTCTTGCCAAATCACAACAATTGTTTTTGCAGGTGCATCTAATATACTGCCTGTATGTCCTGGATAAATCCTTCCCCCATCGTGAAATAAATGATCTTTGATGCCATGATTAGATTGTGGATTTGGCAAAGTAATTAAAGCATCTCGAACCGTTTGCCAAGGCATCAATACTGTCTCAAATCTTCCATGTTTTTCGGTGATTTTAAATATTTTAGCTTCTATCGATCTATCTATTAATGGACGCTCCGATTTACATATTTTGTGACGTTTCCAGTATTCTCCCGTAACGTACATATCCCAAAATAATCGATCTGCTGAATGTGTCTCTGGGGGAAATGACCAATTGCATTCTAGATCCGATCGAATACCAACAATGATCACGCGCTCTCTTTTTTGAGGTACACCATAATTTGCGGCATCGATCGATTTAAACTGGACGTTATACTTAATTCCTGAATAAGAAGGCTTATTTACACTACGAAGTTCTCGTAAATGCTCTTGCCAATCTAAGGTTACTTCATCATTAAAACTAGGATATGTCAACAGCAGTAGAATATACTCGAAGTAATCAGCAAATGTTTGACGAAGTAAACCTTTGACGTTCTCAAAGATAAACGCTTTTGGTTGGAGTTTTTCGATCGCGTGAATTGCCGCTGGGAACATATCACGGTTGTCTCGATCTGCCTGATGTTTACCACCAAGTGAAAATGGCTGACATGGAGGTCCACCCGCGACAAGATCGATGTTAGTTAATGTTTCTAGATCGAAGTCTCTGACATCTCCAAAGAAAACTTTCTCGGCATCAAAATTTTCACGTAGTGAGGCACAAGCATGTTTATTATTTTCGACAAGTGCGGCATGTTTAAATCCTGCTAATTCTAGCCCTTTAGCCAAACCACCTGCACCTGAAAATAGTTCGAGGGAGTTCATAACTGTCCCCCAATACTTTGCAAATGTCGATCGATATTAGCAAAAATTACACTTTCAGCTTTGGGTGTGCCATTACAACGCTCTGCCCAAATTCTACCTGGATGAATTACGTCCCAATCCGATTTTGCTTGTTCGTATCGCCCTTTTCCAGGATCGTGGTTGCCAAATCCATCTAGAGCGACATTCCATAACGGTTGACTGAGCTTAATCAAAGCGGCTTCAATCGTGCTGATCATGTCAGAGCTTTCATCTTCAAAAATCACAAAACAGCACCTGAATTCTGCAAGATCCAAATCTGCACCGAGCGTAATATTTCGGCTATGTTCTTTCAGGCGGTTGCACAATTCGCGAGATTGGTTGATTGCGCTGTCTGAAATCCGCGATTGCCGCCATCCTTTGAGGACAGCTTTACCAACGTAGATGGGATAGTTGTAAGCAAGCCGATTTAGCTCTGCATACCTGTGATAATGAGGATTATGACCTGTGTAATAGAGGGCATAAACACCTGTGCCCAGAAAGGCTTCAGCAGGTGGCAGGGTGTGAACGGGTGTACCGTTAAAGAATCTGACTGCATCTTTGACAAGTTCGACAAATGCTTCGCTTTTGTAGATGTGCTTCTTTCGATCGAACTCACTAGACTTCATTATGACAGAACTTCTTTAAACCTATTGATAACATAATATAGGCTTTAGCCCAGATCGCGAACGACTCCTCACAATCTCGGTAGGGGCAATTCATGAATTGCCCCTACCGAGATTGCTCGACACGGACATAAAAAAACATGACAAAATAAAACAATCAATCGATACGATCGATCCAATTAAAAATATGATCGTTCACCCAATAGCATCTATTTTAATCTAATATGGTGACGCGAATGTCAACCTCGTAGGGGCAGGTTTATGCGACTAATCCAAACCTGAAAATAACCTAATTCAAACCTGCCCAACCCCACCAACAACCTGAATATTTCTTCTTCACCGAAGATCGATAAATCCGATCTGGATGTTAATCGTGGGTGAGGGCGGGTTTGAATTAGGTTATCGTTATACTCGCAATTGATCGCATAAACCCGCCCCTACAGATCTTTGATTTTATGGTGATTCGATCGGTTCGATACTTTCGACAAACAATCTAATATTTGATGTAGCTTGTCATGGACAGATATATGACAAACGCACAAATTTATCTACAAACTAACAGAATAAGTCACAATAATTTTTGTGCAATATAACTACATTTCGCTTTCATAAACAATGCTTTCTACTACTGTCTTTCTGAGAAGAATTACGTAAAAGAAAAAATATGCAATCAAAAATGGCACTAACAGAGGATATATAAAATGAGTGCCGAGTAAAATCATTAAGAAAAACATTAAAGTAAGCAAGAAATTGTTACTCTCAAAACTATTATTTGAAAAATACATTCTAATAAGGGCAATACGAACATCATTTTTTGCTAAAGAGCATTGAACTTTGTCCATGCATAACCCATGCACTACAATCACGAGATTGTAGTCTATGCTCTCAAAGGTAAACGTATGAATACTTTTTAGCCTTAAAGATTTCTTGTCTGAAATTAATTCTCCATTGATGAATACAGACTCTCTCCCTGAAGTAGAACTACTATATGCAGCAATTTCTCGATTGCCATCCTTGAAAATAAACCACATGCCGTTAAGAAGGCTATGTTGTGAAGTAGTTGGAATATTATTCATTGCAGTCGAAGCTGATTCATATACTGACTGCTTTAATGTACCCAAATTATAGATTCGGATACACACATGAGCCATGATCGAACCCCCCAAACCCACAAATGGAACGAGAGTCTGGTAAGATATTCACTTGGGAAAATGCTGACTTGTGCCGTTTAGGGATGCATCTAGAGCTATGGTACACATCAAACAGGTAGAACTGTCGCATTTCAAGTCTTTCGGTGGTACTACCAAAGTCCCGATTTTGCCTAGATTTACTGTAGTATCGGAGCCGAATGGTTCGGGTAAGTCGAATATTCTCGACGCGCTGTTATTTTGCCTCGGATTGGCTAGTTCTAAGGGAATGCGGGCGGAACGATTGCCGGATTTGGTAAATCACGATTCTCCGTTCGGATCGGCTATTGCTGTTGGCGTAAGCCTGCCGTTAGGCACGGCAAACGCTCCGCTACCGCCAATGAGCTAAGAGTCTTATAAAATATGCTAGCTTATAAGAGCTGAAACCCTTGATAAACAAGAAAACTCTCTTTTAAATAAGAGATTGTTCTTTTAAATTTGAACGATCCTCATTTTAAAAGAACCCACTTCGATCGAGCGTCCGAACCATGGTTGACGATCTTACCGCTTTGTCTACATTCTGTAATTAAATTAGTCACCTTGTTTTTCCGTTGGTTGTCATCCATCCAGTCTGGTAATTTATTCCAGAGCAGTTCGTCGATATCCTTTCGAGTAAGTGAACCATGCTCTCGAATCGCTTTGCAGATGAGATCGATGTAATACTGCTTATCAAACGCTTTGTTATTGCTGTAAGAAGTTTTTTGACCAGTCTTTTTCGCGAGGGTTTGGGCAATATAAAAGTTTGGTTTACGACCTTCGATCAGCGATTTTGTTTTGAGCCGCTTTTCTTCTTCGTCGCTCAGTAGCTGTCTCTTTTGGACTTTATCCAATGCCATGATTTCGATCAGAGTCAAATCGCCGTTTGTCGCTTGATGATCAACTGCCGATTCTCTAGTTTAGATACTCTCTCTATTTTAACTAAATAGTTATAAGAATTAAGCATTTTGATTAGTTCCTGTCCCATTGTTTCAGCAAGTAGAACTGGAACTGCATTACCAATTTGCCGCATTGCTTCTCCCCAAACACCCTTAATAACAAAATCATCTGGAAAAGTTTGGAGTCGTTTTGCTTCAAGCACCGTTAAATAACGAACGGTACCGTCTGAAAAGCGAATCATATTCTCTCCACCAGGAACGCCATGATCTCCGGCTTTAATCGTCTTTGCAGGCGCATCTAATATACTTCCAGTATGTCCTGGATAAATCTTTGCCCCATCATGAAACAGATGATCCTTGATGTCATGATTAGATTGTGGATCTGGTAGATTACTTAAAGCATCTCGAACTGTTTGCCAAGGCATCAATACTGGCTCAAATTTTCCATATTTTTCAGTGAGTTTGAATATTTTGGTTTCTATCGATCGATCTATGAATGGACGCT
>JANNDL010000161.1:0-42926 GCA_031387665.1 Chamaesiphon sp. OTE_75_metabat_95
AGGAGCGCAATCGAGAATAATAAAATCATATTGGTCGATCACTGGAGCGAGAATATCTTTGACTAAAGATCCTTCAAATCCATTCCAGACATCAATGAAATCTGTACCTGGATTATTAATAGCTTCTTCATGAAGTTTTTCAGATACTAAAAACTCATCATAGATATCAATATCTCCAGCCAATAAATCCAATCCTTTGACCCAACATACATCATGAGTAATTAGATCTGTTGTGTCGAACTTATAGCGACTACTTGGTTTGAGAACTTTAGCGATCGAATAACTAATTGTTTTCTTTTCGCGGCGAATTCTAGCAAAATCTTGGGGTGTGACTAGGCTCAGTGTTGCACTAATCTGGGTATCGAGATCGACAACCAAGACGCGCTTTCCATGTAACTTGGCAAGACAAGCCGCTAAATTGACGGTGAGGGTGGTTTTACCGACACCTCCTTTCATATTGACAGTGGCGATAATTATTCCCATGATGTATCTAAAACAGCTCCCTGACTTCTATGTGAGGCTAGGATTCATTCCCTGACCGCTACATATGATAGTTGGTTTCGATCGCCTTATGCTTGGGTTAAGCTGCTGTAGTTGACATAATTTTACCTAACACTGTTCTCTCGATCGCCATCTACCATCCACCAAAACACTAGTAGCTATATTTTGAGCTAAGGTCTAAGCTTACTCGATCGATGATTCCTGCGATCGCAGCGGCTGACTCGTAGCATCTAATAATAATTTTTGTCCCAGTTCTGCTTGCTCTAGTTCAACCAGCTCAACTTCTACCAGTGGCGCGTTGACTGATTGTGGCAGTCTGAGGGGTATTGCTAATGGTTGCTCTGGGATCACCAGAGCTTGTTCAAGCCAGTAACTAGCTGTCGGAATAGTCCGCTCTAGATCTTCTAGTGGACGAGGTATCACCATGATCGATCTCAATTCACCGATACTCTCAGCTACAGACATCCCCGCATCAAGGGCAAAGGTGACGTTGGAGACAGTCCCACGAATGATTGCGGTACAGAAGCCAGCTCCAGTTTTTTCATAGCCAGAAACGTGAACATCCGCTGTCTTGAGCATGGCATCCATCGCTCCCACCATTGGCGGAAATCCACGAGTTTCTAGTAGTCCAATGGCGAGATTAGTCAGCTTGCTTTTGCCGACTACCTGGGCTAACATTCGATCGCTAATCGGCAATACGGCACTAAGATTGGGCGAAGGGCGAGAGATTACTGACTGATAAATCAATTCACCCATCTGCTCGGCGATCTCCGCGCCTGCGGACACCGCCAATCTAACATCGGGAAATCTCCCCCGAATTACCGCAGTACAATATCCACCACCAATTTTTTCATATCCAACCAAAGTGACATCGGCAGATTTGATCATCATATCTGCGGTTCCCACCATCGCTGGAAAGCTCCGAGTGGATATTAACCCGATGGCACTTTCGGCGTGAACATTCATTTGAATTAGTTGATAGTTGATAGTTGATAGTTGATAGCTGAAAATTCAGTGATTTTCGACAACCAATCTACTTAGAACCGACTGGTGGATTCCTGCGGCAAGTGACTATCCAAAGGCTACCGCTAACTTCTAGCTAATTCTGCCTTCAACTTGGTCGCGGAATTCTTGGACTTCTTCAGTATAGCCAATTGGCAGAATTCGCTCAACGTTGGGATGGGGACGGGGGATGATTACCCAAGACTCTAGGGTACCGCCATAGACTTTCTCTACTACGTCTACACCAGCCGCCATTGCCTGTTTGACCTCGGAAACGTCGCCACGGATGTTGACGGTAAATCTCGCACTACCAGCCCGCAGGTAGCCCACTAATGTGACTCGTCCAGCTTTGAGCATGGCATCAGCAGCAGCCAAAACAGCCGGAAAGCCCTTGGTTTCGATCGAACCCACTGCCTGTTGAGAACTCATTGAATCAGCCATGAAATATATATTCCTTGTAATAATAAATTATTCGATCGAGTCTCCATTTGAGTGTGTTGGGTTTCATTCTTCAACCCAACCTACAAATCTCCTGTCGGAGAGGCTAACGCCAACAACTTTCAACTAAATTTACACCCAAAATTCTTCCGATTCTGACGTGTATTGCATCGGCATCACACTATCGAGATTTCCGGTTGGGTGAGGCACGATGTAGTGACTGACTAAAGCACCTTTTTTAGTAGCTTCACAAGCCAGTACGCCAGCCGCAACCGCCTGATTCACTTCAGATACAGGGCCACGAATCGTGATCATAAACTCGGCTCGTTCTGCCAAACCGTAGTAAACCAATGTGACATTTCCCGCTTTGAGCATCGCATCAGCAGCAGCCAGCACAGGTGGAAATCCGTCGGTTTGAATCGTCCCGACTGCTTGTCTGGAACTTCGAGTTGCCATCTCTATGTTTACTCCTGGTTAATCGGGTCGTTTGGTAGAGGGGGTGTGGGAGTGTAGGAGTGTGAGGGGTGTGGGCGGAAACGTTCAAGTTATCGCTTATTGCTATTACCCCTTACCACTAGACAATCTTACTAGCTAGCCACTGTTTAGAATTAATCCAACCAACCGATATCAGTGTTGTTGCGGCGGCGGAGGGTTTCTTCGCGGGATTGGGTCGGACGCGCTGTTAGGGCGGAATAAGATGTTTCTTTTTTGACGATCGCTGTAGTAGCTTTGGCTTTGGCTGGAGTTGCTGCGGGTTGCGATGACAATTTGACAATCATTGCCTTAGCATCATTGAGTTCTTTCGTCAAGGCATCAAAATCCTGCTTTTGTTTTGCTTCTTTTTCTTGAGCAGCTTTAGCTTGAGCGTCGTCGTTGGTTGGGGGTGTCATGTTCGTAGTGGTTGTTGGAGTAGGTGTGGGACTGGGGGTGGTAGGACTTTCCCGTATCGGGAGGACTAATGGCTGCTGCATTTCCTGCCGCAACACATCGGATGCTGATGTTTTTTTCTTGTTGGTAGTCATATTTAATTCCAATCTTTCCAGATTTCATTGACGACACAGCGGTAGTCGGCAGCGGCAGGTGATGCTAATTGACCTTTGTACTGACTAATCGGCAATCCTGACATCGCAGCCCGTTCGTGAATTTTCAAATTCCTGATTACTGTATAATAAACCGGAATCTGACACTGCAATAAGGTTTGTTGTGCTTCTTGCGCTTCTCTCAAACCGCGAGAATTTACCTTAGTCAGTAAGACACGATGGCTGATCTGAGATGGAATCACCACCTGTCTGACAGTGCGAATCAATGCGGCTAGATCCATTGGTGCGGGGGGAGTTGGTAGCACCAAATAATCAGCTACGGGCATAATCGCCGCGTATGCCACAGAATCCAGCGCGGGCGGCATATCTACAACTACAATGTCATAATCAGCCCACTGCGATCGATCCACGCTCGTCAAATCAGCTAGTGCGGTAGTCTCAAAGCCCAAATCTCGACCTTCAGACTGCTGCACCCACCAAGTTGCCGAGGCTTGGGAATCGGCATCAACTAATAGCACCCGATGCTGCTCGCCAAAGATGGCAGCGAGATTGATCGCTGTTGTCGTTTTCCCCACACCGCCTTTACCGTTCAATACGACGAGAACTTTGGTCGATTTTAGTTTAGGTAGTGCTTTTTTAGTCATAAGTTCAACCATTGGGGAAAAGCTGGCGTTTAAGTCTGTCGAAATTAGCACGTCCGGCGACGTATTCAGTAGAGCGATGAGTTATTTCAACTGTTTCGACAATGGGTGCGCTGGGGACAGGAGCGGGTGTACTCTGGAAGGTATTCTCAAACGGTGGATCGACCATTGCTGGTGTTTTCACGGTTGAAGTATTCCAAGCATCCTCAGGATCCCAAAGATCGGGCGGATCTGCTGGTGGTGGATCTGCCGCTGGAGCTGGTAAGTCTGGAGTTTCTTCTACTACAGATACTTCTCCCCGACTGGTATCGCCCAAGATTGAATGGGTGGGAATGACATCCCCTGCTTCAATCTGTGGATTGAAAATGGTCGTTCCCGCGCCGATGCAGGCATTGCGATCGATCCCCCCACTCCCAACAATCAGCACACCGCGTCCAATGCACACCCCAGTTCCAATGTCAATATTCCCACCTGATGCGTGAACGATCGTCCCAGCACCGATACATACCCCTGCCCCGATCGTAATTCGACTATCTGCTTCGGCTTGTAGTAAGACTCCAGGCGCGATGGCAGCAGTTGGATCGATCGACACATTTCCATCAAGATGGACGGGTACTACCTCCCTGGATAAAGACCGAAACTTGGTGAGCATTGGGGCTGAACTGTTTGCTGGTAACTTTTTGCCATCTGCCGCCTGTGCTAACTTTTAAGGACGTTGGATGATTTCTTCATGAACGCGACGTTTCGCTTTTTTATCCACGCCGATTAGCCGCACATATTCACCCGCGTGATCTGTGAGGCAAGATTCCAACTCCGAAATTGCTTCTTGAATCCGAGTCGCCGAAACTGGCTTACAAGTGTGCCAAGAGCTGCTTCTAAACCGTCGTAAGTCGGCATGTTCAGTGCTGATTTGGTAACTATTTTCCAGCAACCGTCGCACTGATGCCACGATTTCTGGACTGAGTGAAGTTTTGACGCTACTAGTACTAACACTCGCTGTACCAAAGGAGCTATTAAATGAACTAGCGGAACTACCGCCACCCGTACTGAGTGTAACTGGCTCACCTGGCTTGTGAATCACTAGTTCGGTGACACGACGACGGGCAGTTGGATCGATGCCGATTAACCGCACATAGTGATCTGCATGTTCAGCGACTAAATTAGTCAGGAGGGCGATTGCTTCATTGTCTCGCGTGCCTTGGTAGGATGGTCCACTAGTCCAAGATGTGGCGCGATAGCGACGCGCATCGGCAAATTCAGTCCCAATCCGAAAACCTTGAGCCAATAGCTGTCTGACGATTTGAGCGACATCACTGCCACCACCGTTGCCGCTACCATTGCCATTGCTTGCAGCGGCAACACTGCCACCACCAGTACCCTTCGATTTACTCAATTGAGTCACCGCACCATCAGGGCGTTGAATCATCAGTTCCAATACTCGCGTGCGGGTTTTGGTATCCACACCCAGGATTTGGACATATTTGCCTGCATTCTCGTCCAGTACAGCCGTGACGCTAGCTAATACCGCACTCTCACCACCTTGGGCAATTGGCGCACTAGTCCAAGAACCACTCCGAAAGCGACGCGCATCAGCATATTCCACGCCCACACGATAGCCTTGGCTCAATAAACGACGAATTTCTTGGCGGACGCTATCACTAATATTACTCATATCTTCGGTTCCGAATTAAATCACTAATAACTTCATAAATAATTTTTTATCGCGCATCTCGTTTGCTATATGTCAAATCATTGCCCACTGCAACTGTATCGACGATCGCTACAACTAGCGCATCGACAGGATAATGGTCTTTGGTGGAAACTTGACGTGCAGCACTGCCCAGACTCACTAAAACTACTTCTGTTAACCCTGCACCGACACAATCAGCGGCGACTTCATACTCTGGCAAATCATTTCCTGCGGCATCGAGCATTTGCACGAGCAAAAACTTAGTCCCAGTCAAGTTCGGTTCTTTGTGGGTACTGACCACAGTACCCAGCACTCTCGCTAGCTTCATTTAGCTTCTAAGAACGTCTACTGCCCATTGCCAAAGGCCCTGGACCATTTAAGCTGTCGCGGAACTTCTCGACATCTTCGGTGTAGTTCATTGGCAGAACGTACTCTAGGTTTTCGTGCGGACGGGCAATGATGTGGGTGGACAATACTTGTCCGCCATTAACCCGCTTGACAGACTCAACACCTGCGGCGACGGAAGCTTGGACTTCAGAGACATCACCACGGACGATCACTGTAACGCGACCGCTACCGATTTTTTCGTAGCCAACTAATGTGACCCGTGCGGCTTTGACCATCGCATCAGCAGCTTCCACAACTGCGGGGAAACCTAAGGTTTCAATCATTCCAACTGCAATAGACATTATCAGTGACTCCTAAAATTTTCTAGTTGATGTAATACTTAGCAAATTTGACCGAAGCGAACCCAATCTAGACGCGGAATTTCTCAACATCTTCGGTATAGTTCATCGGTAGAACGTACTCCAGGTTCTCGTGAGGACGCGCAATGATGTGAGTCGATAAAACTTCGCCACCGTTGACTCGCTTCACCGATTCTACGCCTGCTGCCACGGAAGCTTGGACTTCAGAGACATCACCACGGACAATGACAGTTACCCGTCCGCTGCCGATTTTTTCATAGCCAACTAATGTGACCCGTGCGGCTTTGACCATCGCATCAGCAGCTTCCACAACAGCAGGAAAACCTTTGGTTTCAATCATTCCCACGGCAATAGACATATATTTTTCGTCCTTAGAGTAATTTTGTAGTCAACGACTATGAGCGAGTATCCGCTCCAAATCGATATTTATATAGAACACACCAGTTTTTTCACAGGTTTCAACCATGAAAAATCGAATACTTAGATATTCGCTAAGGTCAAGCATAGACTGATACGTGACGCTTTGGCAATATAAGCAACAATTTTATTTTATTAATTCACACATCAGAATATTTTATGTGCCGAGTTGGGGATCGATAGAATATTTTATGTGCCGAGTTGGGGGTCGATTTGACTCTTGGCTTGGGCTATTTCTGCTAGTGATCGCACAACGATCTCCGCTCCAGCACCTGGTAACACCGATTGCTCAGTAATTACGCGCCGCCAAATTCGGCTCCCTGGCTGTCCGTGAAATAGCTGCAACATATGGCGAGTAATATTATTTAGTCTGCCGCCATGACTGACCCAGCGATCGATGTAGGGCAACATTGCGGTTACAATCCGATCGCGACTGGGAATTGGGGTGGATTCACCGTAAATTTGACGATCTGCCAATGCCAATAAATAGGGATTGTCATAAGCAGCTCGCCCAATCATCACGGCATCGACAGATTGGAGTTGGGTTTGAACTTGCTCTAAGCTAGTAAAACCGCCATTGATCTCGATCGAAAGCTGGGGAAAATCCCGTTTGAGCTGACGAACTAAATCGTAGCGCAGGGGCGGAATTTCACGGTTTTCCCTAGGACTCAATCCCTGTAACCAAGCTTTGCGGGCATGGACAGAGAAGCGGTGACAGCCTGTCTGGGCGACAATCGACACAAATTTTGCCAACGCCTCATAGCTATCGACTTCATCTACTCCAATTCGATGTTTGATCGTCACAGGTAATTTAGTAGCACCAATCATCGCCGCAATACATTCAGCCACATGTTCGGGCTGGAGCATCAGACAGGCACCAAAATTACCACTTTGGACGCGACTACTGGGACAGCCGACATTGAGATTTACCTCGTCATAACCAAATTCTTCGGCAATTTGGGCGCATTTAGCTAGATCTGGGGGATTGTCGCCGCCAATTTGTAGCGCAAGTGGATGTTCAGATTGGTCAAATCCCAGTAGTTTCTGTTTGTCCCCATTTAGAATCGCCATGCTCGTCACCATCTCGGTGTATAGCAATGTCCGGCGACTAATTTGGCGCAAGAAATAACGGCAGTGTCGATCGGTTCGATCCATCATTGGAGCTACACTGAGCGGATGGAGATATTTGGGTGATTTATCGATCGATAATTCAGAACTAACTGCTAACATTTGTTTTAGCTAATTTATTAAAGTTCATTACTCAACTTCTACTGGGGCAGTTTTAGATCGATCGAAAGCAACTCGCAATAATGGTGGCGCGAGAAATGTCGTGAGGATCACCATCACAATAATTGCCGCAGCTAATGGTTTGTCAATTACGCCACTGGCAGCACCAATTCCTGCAAATACCAGCCCAACTTCACCACGTGGAATCATCCCAATTCCAACCGCAAGTCGATTAATACCTGGTTTACCAAATACGACCCAACCCGTAATTACTTTACCGACGACTGCAATTAACATCAGAAAACTAGCGATTAATAGACTATCCCAATTTGCTGGGTTAATTGGATTGAGCACGCCGAGATCTGCCTGAGCACCAACCATTACAAAAAAGATTGGTACTAATAAATCGGCGACTGGCTTTACCAGCTCATCCAATTCCTTGCGAGCATCAGTTTCATCTAAAACTAATCCAGCCGCAAAAGCTCCCAGAATTGCTTCAAGGTGGATCGCATTACCAATAAATGCCATAAAAAAAGCCAGAACGAAGGCTGGAACTACAACCCCCCCGCGAGTTTTTAAATTATCAACAACAAACACAAATCCTTTATTGAAAATGTCGCCTAACAGCACAGAGCCAATTAGAAAAACTGTGGCACTAATAATGAGATAAACTACGTTACCAACATCGATTTCTCCTGTCTTTGCTAGACTTGCAACTACTGCTAAAACAATAATTCCGAGAATATCATCGATGATCGCTGCGCCAACAATAATTTGACCTTCAGTAGATTTTAATTGACCCAACTCTGATAAAACTTTCGATGTAATCCCAATGCTCGTTGCTGTCAATGCAGCCCCCGCAAAAATAGCGGGAATTGCAGCTACATGAAAAATTGTCATCAAGCCGATTGTGCCAGCAGCAAAAGGAGCAGCGACACCCACACAGGCAACAACAACAGCTTGCACTCCCACTGCTTTGAGCTGTTTTAAATCTGACTCCAAACCAATTTCAAATAGCAGAATAATTACACCTAATTCAGCCAGAACTGAAATTACTTCACTTTCAGACTCAAATATATTGGTGCCAACATCTGGCGTAAAGTGATAGATCCATTGCAATACCATCATCACCCCAGATTCAGTCGCCGCGAAACCACTGTCCGCAGAAACTACTAAATGAAGCGCGGACATGCCCACAACCACCCCCGCGACTAGTTCGCCCAAGACGGGTGGAAAATTGAGATATTGAGAAATCTCGGCACCAACTTTACTAGCTAGGTAAATTATGACCAGACTTAGCAATACTCCGGTAAGCAAGATCGGGGCATTTTCAGACGCAACTACAGCCAGAATCGGTATTGGGGTAAGTAACATAGAGAATTCTGAAGAATAAAGATTGATAGTCAGTGTAGATCGTAAGCTATATGGAGCGGAGCAAAAGCAGTGGCTAGATGTTTGAGAGTAAAATATTCATACAAATGCAAACATCCATCTCCATAACAGTATGCCGGAGCAAAGTAAATTACCACAACGACATCCCCAAGAGAAGATCGATCGCGCGATCGTCGATCTATTATTAGAAAGCGATCCTCAAGAGTCGATGGCGTTATCAGAACTAGCTCGGCTGCGGATTCGTTACAAAGGCTTCCCTGGTGCTACAGATATTCAGGAAAATCTCGATCGATTATTAATTGAGTGGCATCTAACTGAAGAGCAATTATTTGTCAAAACCCGTGCGTTGCACAGTGGCGAACAGATTTATCAAGTTAAGGCGAAGAAATATCAAGAGCAGGAAGATTGGAACTAAATCAGTTAGGAGTTGAGTTTGAACAGAGCATGTTAGGGTTATCACCAACTGGGGAAGGTGCGGTTTACGAACTCTTAACTCTCAACGCTTTGCGAACGGCACCAGATATAATGGACTAGAGATCTACTCATACTCGACTCGATCGGAAGCCTACCCATGCTCGACTTTACAATAATTCTCCTCCTAATCCTTGCCGCCGCAGGGATTGGCTACGATATCGTGGAGATATTACCCAGTGAGATGTTGGCACAAGTCACCAATCAGGACGGTTTGCGGATTGTCTCGGCAGGGTTTGCAGCGTTATTTGGTGGCGCGTTTGGCTTTTTCATCAAATCAGCTTATCGTCGCCTCGAAGCTGACGTGCGGCAGTTACCAGTTGATGTTTTATTGACTAGGGCTGTTGGTTTTGTGATTGGGCTACTGATTGCCAACCTGATGCTGGCACCAGTGTTTCTACTGCCCATCGCCCCAGAGTTCTCATTTCTCAAGCCATTACTGGCGATTTTGGGTAGTGTGATGTTTTGTTATCTCGGCGTGACTCTAGCCGATACTCATGGCGGTGCATTCTTACGCTTGATCAATCCCCAGAGTGTCGAAACAATGCTGGTGGCGGAAGGAACTTTGAAAGCGATCGCCCCCAAAGTAATCGATACTAGTTGTATCATCGACGGACGGATTGAAGAGTTATTAAATACGGGGTTTGTAGAGGGACAAATCTTAGTACCGCAGTTTGTGATTCAGGAACTGCAAACCCTTGCTGATGCTGCCAATGATATGAAACGGAGTCGTGGACGCAGAGGACTAGATATTTTGAACAGGATGAAAACTAGTTTTCCCGATCGAATTATCATTCACCCGATCGACTATCAAGATATCACAACTGTCGATGCTAAATTGGTTCACTTTTCCGGTGAAATCCGCGCCACGCTCCTGACGAATGACTACAATTTGAGCAAGGTTGCCAAGCTGCAAGAAGTTTCGGTTTTAAATGTCAATGATTTAGCGACAGCAGTTCGTCCAGTGTATCTACCTGGGGACTGTCTCGAAATAAAAATTATTAAAGATGGGAAAGAAGCCACCCAGGGCATTGGTTATCTCGACGATGGGACAATGGTGGTAGTGGAAGAAGGGCGCAAGCACGTTGGTGTAGATCTAAAAATAGTCGTCACTTCAGCCATCCAAACTTCTGCTGGCAGAATGATCTTCGCCCGCCCTTATGCTTCGATGATGGCTTAATCGTAGGGTGTGTTACTGCGCCAGCATAACGCACCATCACAATTCCATTGGTGCGTCCTGATCTCATCGGTGCGTCCTAAATCTTGTGGGTTCATTATGTGGGTTCATTATGCTGGCGCAGTAACACACCCTACAAATAACCTTGAATTAGGAGATCCGTGCCAATTTGTTGGTAACTTACCCGTTCTAATACTAGAGCATCCGACATCGATCGAATCTGCATGTCCCCGACTGGCGAGGGTGCGGAAATCCCCCCCACAATCTTGGGCGCGACAAACGCTAATACTTTCTGAATTGCACCATCGGCAATCGCACTCGCGGCGAGAGTACCCCCACATTCCCATAGTACCGAGAGAAAGCCGCGATCGTACAAATGTTGCATCACTAGTTTGGGACTAAGTGTAGCTAATTCTAATACTTCCACGCCTCGATCGATCAATAAGTCTCGCAACTCTGGATTTGCACCTGTCTGGGTAACTACCAAAGTCTTCGCCACACTGGTATCCCACAAGATTGCTTCCGCTGGTAAATCGAATTTTTGAGTCATTACTACCCGTAGGGGATTTGGTGCAATCGCGTCATGACTCGTCAGGTGCGGATTATCCCTTCGCAATGTGTTTCCGCCAATAATCACCGCATCACAACCCGCACGGAGGTGGTGAACATAGTGGCGTGAATGTTCGCCACTTACCCACGTACTATGCCCGCTATCGGTAGCAATTTTACCGTCCAGCGTCATCGCATATTTTAAGATGCCCAGGGGACGATGGTGGACGATGCGCTGCACAAATCCCTCATTTAACTCCTCACACAGTGCAGTTTCAACGCCGACTACTACCTCAATTCCCGCTTGCTCCAATGTTTTAATCCCACCACCTGCCACCAGCGGATTTGGATCCACCATTCCCACTACTACTTTTTTCACCCCAGCAGCCACCAGCGCGGCTGCACAGGGGGGCGTTCTGCCATAATGATTGCAAGGTTCCAAACTGACATAGATCGTCGCTCCAGCAGCCTTGTCGCCCGCTGCCCGCAATGCAAATACTTCCGCGTGGGGCTGTCCCACCCCAGGATGAAAACCTTCGCCGACAATTTCACCATCTTGGACAATTACGGCTCCAACTAGGGGATTTGGGGCAGTTTTCCCCCAAGCTTGCTTGGCAAGCTCCACACAACGGCGGATCATCTGCCGATCGAATTCTGTAGATTTAATTAAATTAGACATATTAAATAAGCAATAGTGATACGAGTTTGTCTAGGTCAGATATTTGCGATTCTCCTGTGAGCGCGGCTATTGCACTTGGAGTTAGCCTGCCAGAGGCAGTGCAAACAAAGGCCCTACCGCCAACGACTATCTGCCCATCCACCTCATCACTTCACTATCCTCGATCCGTTATCCGCTATTTACTAGTATAGGTTTTACTGATGATTCGTTGGCGGAGCCTCTCAGGATGAGAATCGAGTTAGTACCAGTGACAACTTATCGAGAAACTGTTATTGTTAAGAAAGATTGCGTAATAAATCCTTCTGGTAATATCAAACTTATGCCAGGTTTCTCCCGTAACTTCCCCAAGCCCATTACAGTATTCTGCGACTTTGATGGTCCGATCGTTGATGTGTCCGATCGATACTATAGTACTTATCATCTGGCTTTGATTGATACTGTCAAGTTTTACGATGGAGTATCAACAAGTCCACTTGACCAAATTCAGCTCAACATCCTAACTAAAGCTGTCTTTTGGCAGATGAAGCAAGACAGGATCGCAGATCGAGAAATAGCTCTTCAGTCTGGATTGGAGGGCGAGGAAATTGATTTTTTCCTTCAGCGGGTGATGGAAATTGTCAACTCTGCCGACTTACTGCATCAAGATAAAATTCAACCAGGAGTCACTTGGGCTTTGGGGCTACTGCGCGCTCAAGGCTGTAAGCTGATATTAGTTACACTACGCGATCGAAGTGAAGCCATTCGGGTACTGGAACAACATGGACTCAGAGATCTATTCAGTGGGGTTTATGGCACTGACAATAGCAAAGCTGCATACCAAAACTACTCACAACTGAAAACAAAGCTGCTTGCGAAAGCAATGCGTGAAAATTTAGTTACTCAAGCAAATTCTGACAGTTGGATGATTGGCGATACTGAAGCGGATCTGCTAGCTGGAATCGCGATGGAAATTCCGACTATTGCCCTAACTTGTGGCATCCGCAGCAAGCAGAAACTGATTCCGTTTAAACCAACATTGATTAAAGATGATTTGCTCTGTGCTGCCCATCATTTAGTGGGTGTCAATTCACTTCAGGTTTGTGGATAAAATCTAGGCTTTGGATGTTAGGCTTTAAGTCATAGCCATAACCTTGTTATTCGTTTTAGATTCAATTTTGATGAGTTTCCCTAAAACCCAAAGCCCAGAGTCTAAAGCCCAATACCTAAAGATCGCTCGATGGAAACGCTACTTTAGCAGTAGCCTGTTCTTAATAGTCGGATTCGCGCAGACTGGATTAACCCAATCAAATCTGATTCCTGCACCACCACCAACTTGCGATCTAAATCTTGCTGTATTGAAGTCTACTGATATCGGTAAAGATCGAAATATTGTCACCGCAGATACAGTGTCAGCCGCAGGCACAACAACACCAAACCTATGGTGGACAAACGAACAGTTTTCATCAAAACTAGTCACAAACTGGATTGCAAATAATAGCCAGAAACAAATTTATTTGCTGGTGAATACTCAATACTGGAATAGCTTGGATTATGTCGATCGATATCGAACAGTAGACAGGTTTGGCACTGCTGCACGATACTATGGATATAATCTCAAGGTATGTAATAGCCAAAAAATTGCTCTAGCTGAATATACTTGCGGCTCAACAACTGAAGCTCAATTACAACAAGTCTCCAACCCAAACAATAATTGTCAAATCTGGCTAAATACCACCGGACAAACTGGACTTGGCATCCAGTCAAAGTAATTTTACATCTTTCATCAAAGATAGCAATCCTAAATGAGAAGCGTAACTCCTAGAGGGCGGGCACGAGCGGCGTTTTTATTCTCCGTCAGGAGATATAAAAAAACGACAAGACAGCACCGCTCCTACAGGTTGACGTTACGATGAGGAAATCAAATAGGATTGCTATATCAACTATCAACTATCAACTAACTTCAGTACATTTCATATTTCATTAATTGACATGGTAAATTGCCATTATAAACAGTAGTTCGTTGAGCAGATTTCAATCCAATTGATTTGGCTAGTTCCTTGTTTCCACTTAATACAAAAGCTGTCCAACCTTTGAACCTTTGCTTGAGTACATCGCCCAAGAGTTTGTAAAAAGCACCCAGATCCTCATCCCGCCCTAGCCGTTCGCCGTAGGGAGGATTGCAGAGCAAGATGCCGCTATCTGCCGGAGCTTCCACATCGTCTAGCTCCTTCACGGCAAGCTGAACGTAGCGTTCGACTCCAGAACTGCGGGCATTCGATCGAGCCTGTTCGATGATATCAAAATTGCGATCGCTCCCCATAATTGTCGCTTGCAGATCTTGCTTTTCCCCTGATTCTGCTGCTTTAATGAGTCGATCGAATAAGTCCGGATCGAAGTCTAGCCAGTTCTCAAACCCAAAGCCATCGCGAAAGATACCTGGAGCGACGTTCAGAGCCTGCATCGCGGCTTCTAGGGGCAATGTACCCGAACCACAAAGTGGATCGATAAATGCCATGTCAGGTGTCCAACCAGACATCTTCACCAACGCCGCTGCGAGAGATTCTTTCAATGGTGCATCGCCGACAGCCGATCGATAGCCCCGCCGATGTAAACTACTACCAGAGCTATCCAGACTAACGATACAGACATCCCTATCAATGTGAGCATTGATCCGCACATTCGGATCCTGAACATCCACATTCGATCTTTGTCCAAACTTTTCCGTCTGCTGCTTGGTAATCGCCCGCTTGACTTGCACCGCCGTAAGATGACTGTGATTTAATTGCTCATTCTTGCCAGTTACCGTCACCGCCATCGTCAGTTCCGGCGTGAGATATTCACCCCAATCAATTTGCTGCACCCCATCATACAACTCCCGATCGTCATTACTGGGAAACTCGCCCAACTTTACCAACACCCGAAACGGCAGCCGTGCCCACAAGTTTACCCGATATAGTAACTCTCGATCGCCAGTAAAAGATACCCCACAAAAGCCCTGAGCCACATCTTGTGCCCCTAATTCAGTCAGCTCCCGCGCTGCTAACTCTTCCAATCCTCTGGCGACAGTGGCAAAATATTGACTCAAAATAATTCCTCAGTTCCTACTCGGTTTGAATTCAAACCATCTTCCATTATTCCTTAAATTTAGCCAACCAGTTAATTTAACTTTTGTGCCGACAAACTCGATCGAGTGGTATCGCGCTATACAGTTATTGGGGAGTGAAAAAGTGGATTTATAGAAGATAACAAAATAGTTGTCTAATCTGGTGTGAAGATATGGAAATAGGCAGTTACCAACCTGGTGAATTTTATGATGAATTGTTTTTGCCCAATGGCAAACCTCGATCGATTGCCACAACGCTAATTGACAAAATTAGTAGCCTTTCTCTCTCCGAGTTACAACAGCATCAAAATTTAGCCCAAAGTACTTTATTTAGGACAGGCGTAACTTTCAACGTCTATAGTGACGATCGAGGTACCGAAAAGATCCTACCATTTGATATTATTCCGCGTACAATTTGCGATCGCGAGTGGCAATTATTAGAGCGGGGTTTGAAGCAGCGGATCCATGCCCTCAATCTATTTTTAAGTGACATCTACGGCAATCAGCAGATTATCCTAGACGGGATTATCCCTGAAGAGGTGATTTACTCGGCGACAGGATTTCTCAAGCCTTGTATGGGCATCCAGCCGCCTCAGGGGATCTGGTGTCATATTACGGGGACGGATCTGGTACGGGACAAAGATGGTAGCTGGTATGTATTGGAAGACAATCTCAGATGTCCATCGGGGGTTTCCTATGTACTAGAAGGTAGGCGGGTGATGAAGTCTACCTTCCCGCGTCTATTTGAGAAGATGCAGATTCTGCCTGTGGAAGATTATCCCAGTCGGTTGCTAGAAACGTTGCTCTATCTGGCACCAGATTCGATTCCCAATCCGACTGTCGTAGTATTGACTCCAGGGATTTATAACTCAGCTTATTTTGAGCACTCCTTCCTAGCGCGACAAATGGGTGTGCAGTTAGTCGAAGCGAGAGATTTGACAATCTCCGACGGGTTTTTAAAAATGCGAACCACCAAAGGCTTGCAACAGGTAGATGTGATCTATCGCCGCATCGATGATGAGTTCATCGATCCCCTCACTTTTCGGGCGGATTCGATGCTGGGAGTACCTGGCTTGATGGATGTCTATCGGGCGGGGCGAGTGGCGATCGCCAATGCTCCAGGTACGGGGGTAGCAGATGATAAAGTGGTGTATGCTTACATGCCTGCGATCGTCAAATACTATCTAGATGAAGAGCAAATCATCCCCAATGTGCCGACATATCAATGCTGGGAACCGCAGCAACGCCAATATGTCCTAGAGAATCTAGATAAATTAGTCGTCAAAGCTGCTGCCGAATCGGGAGGCTATGGAATGTTAATCGGTACAAAATCGACGGCGGAGGAGCGGAGCGAATTTGCCGCCAAGATTACCGCAGATCCGCGCAACTATATCGCCCAGCCGACGCTGTGTTTATCGCGGGTACCGACTTTGCTCCCCGATGGTATCGATGGCAGACATGTGGATTTGCGCCCATATATTCTGAATGGGCGGGATATCTATATCAATCCAGGTGGGTTGACACGGGTAGCATTGAAGGCTGGTTCATTGGTGGTAAATTCTTCGCAGGGTGGGGGGACTAAGGATACTTGGGTGGTGAGGTAGAACGCTTCTTCAGAGATCCCTCTAAGCTCTAGCTTTTTATACTCGATTTGGGTTTCAAGAGTCAAAACTTGAACCGCTGCTATTGATGTACCCGCTCGAAAAAATTTCAGCACTGTTAAATTAATAAAGATTATGACTACCAACAAAACCAAGCAACCAGAGCGGCGCAGCGGCACAATTAATCTGCGAGTAGGCGAAGTGCAAAAAGAAGCGATCGATCGAGCAGCGGCGATTCAGGGCAAGAGTCGGACAGAATTTATCCTCGATGCTGCCTATACTGAGGCAACTAGTTTTCTACTCGAACGGCTTGCCGTCTGCGACAGCAATCGCAAATTCTTTTTAGTGGATGATATAACATTTGAGGCATTTGAAAGACAGTTAGAAGCCGCGCCAGATCCTCAACAATTGAAAGCATTGAAAGCTTTGTTAGAACGTCCTGCCCCTTGGGATTAGATCGGCACGATTATCGCACAATTGTTCTTTCAAGTTAAGTAAACTTATTAAGTTACTAGATATCATGGCTTATAATAACTTTTCTCTACAAGATATAGTCAGCCAATTCGATTTAACTCTAATAGAGTCAGCTTTTTGTGAATCTCTACCTCCAGTATCACCAAAACCAGAATTCTTAAATATTTTTGAACAATATTTGCCATTGGCGCAGAGGGCAAAATCTGAAAAGGCAAAGTCAGAGTTGCTAGTCAGTCCAATTCTGGTTGAGTTGTTGCGACTAGCTGATAACAAAGTCCAACTATTTTCAGGTGAAGAGTTCAATGTCGATAGAGATCGCGGTTTGAATGGCTTTTGCGACTTCCTGCTGAGTAGATCTACGATTTCATCTATCATCCAAGCTCCAATTGTGATGTTAGTGGAAGCAAAAAAGGGTGAATTAGATGTGGGTTTAGGGCAGTGTGGAGCTGAAATGGTTGCTGCTCAAATATTCAACGCAAACGAAGACAAGACTATCCCGGTTGTTTATGGCTGTGTCACTAGTGGAAAGTTATGGCAATTTCTCAAGCTTGAAAATAAGGATCTAACGCTCGATCTCAACGAGTACCAAGTCACTCCAGTTGAACGTATTCTTGGTATTCTTCAATGGATGGTGAGCGATCGAATATAACTATAAATACTTTAAAATTAAAATTATGGCAGAATTAATCGAACTTGAAACAGAGCGACTCCGCTTGCGCCAATGGATAGAATCAGATCGAGAACCTTTTGCAAGCCTCAACACCGATTCGCGCGTGATGGAATTTTTTCCTAGTATATTAGATCGAGCCACTAGTGATGCAATGATCGATCTCACTCAGGCAAACATATCAGAACGCGGCTGGGGTTTCTGGGCGGTAGAATCCAAACCGGATAAGCAGTTTATCGGTTTTGTGGGATTAGAAGTACCTAGAGCAGATTTACCATTTTCGCCCTGTGTCGAAGTTGGCTGGCGATTGGCGTTTGAATATTGGGGGAAGGGTTACGCAACTGAAGCGGCTAAAGCTGCGTTGAAAGTTGGGTTCGATCGATTGGAGTTACCAGAGATCGTATCATTTACCACGATCGATAATCACAGATCTAGTGCCGTCATGGAACGATTAGGGATGAATCGGGATACTAAAACATTCGAGCATCCTAGCCTTCCAGTAGGGCATTCACTCAGGGAACATTGCCTCTATCGATTATCGCGGGAAAAGTGGCAATCATTGTCTGAACTATGATTTTTCTGATTGATGGATAGACTATGATTCTGACATAGCAATTAATCAAAGTTAATCAGTTCATCATTCTAATCACAGTTCAGACGATGATTTCTAATAAAGTTCAGATTAATAGATAAACTAAGATTATCATCTAGCATCCAGTCACAGTCAATCATTCTAATCACAGTTCAGACAATATTAACTTATGGTTGCTTTACCCGATCGATTATTCATGTCCGCTGCCGAATATCTAGACTGGGAACCTATCCAGGAAGATCGCTATGAGTATTGGGATGGTGAAGTAGTTTTGAAGGGTAGCGGGTTAATTTATAATTATAATGCTCGCAATCACAATCGCATTTCAGGAAATTGGTTCAAGCTCCTAGATGATGCTTTACTAAATCGTGATTGTGAAGTGTATATTGCTGATGTCAAGGTGCAAGTAGAAAGAGGGCGAAAGTATTTTTATCCAGATGTGGTGGTGACTTGCGAGAAGGGCGATGATGATGCTCAGATTGTCCAGTTTCCCTGTCTGATTATCGAAGTATTGTCACCTTCGACAGAAGCGATCGATCGAGGTGCAAAGTTTGCGAGATATCGTCAATTTCAATCTTTGCAGGAGTATGTTTTAGTTCAAGTCGATCGACCAAAAGTGGAAGTATTTCGATGCAACGATCGTAATCAATGGGTGTTGTCAGAATACGATTTAGACGATCGTTTATTACTAGAATCAATTGGAGTGGAGATTGCGATCTCTGATTTATATCGTCAGGTACAATTTGAACCTGATAATTTGACATAAGATTGCACTAAAATCTCTGAATTTTTCTTCTCTGCGCTCTCTGCGCCTCTGCGGTTAAAAATATCATGCTTGAATTTTACAATTAATTCCCGACTGCTATATCTAAAATTGGTGCGTTACGCTCCGCGATAACACACCCTACAATTCATTTCTTATTACCTATGCTAAGTCGCGTTGCTAACTCAATCTATTGGCTCAATCGTTACATCGAACGAGCCGAAAACATCGCCAGATTTGTCGATGTCAATCTCAACTTACTCCTCGATAGTGCCGTTGTTGACGATCAACAATGGGAACCGCTCGTACTAACCACCGGAGATCTAGAAATATTTCGCAGTCGCTATGGAGTCGCTACCGCCGAGAATGTCGTGCGGTTTCTGACTTATGATGAAAAGTATCATAACTCGATTCTATCCTGTCTCCAATCAGCACGAGAAAATGCTCGATCGATCCGTGAAGTCATATCATCTGAAATGTGGGAGCAGGTGAATAGTTTTTACTTTATGGTAAAAGAAGCAGCGGAAGCAGATCCACAACCGGAATTGCCGAGCTTTTTTGAAGCGGTGAAAATGGCTAGTCACCAATTTGCGGGAGTGATGGCGGCAACGATGTCCCATAATGAGGCGTGGCATTTTGGACGGATGGGTAGATCGATCGAGCGTGCTGATAAAACGACGCGGATTTTGGATGTAAAATACTTTATAGTTTTACCTGGTGGAGTCGGATCGCCACTAGATGAATTGCAGTGGATAGCCTTATTACGATCGGTGAGTGCGTATGAAATGTATCGCAAAACCTGTCACCGGATTAGTCCACCAGATATCGCGAAGTTCTTGATCTTCGATCGAGAGTTTCCGCGATCAATTCAACATTGTTTACGATCTGCTGAAAAATCTTTACATCTCATTAGTGGGAATAATCATACTAATAGCTGGTGCAATTCTGCCGAACTAAAGCTAGGTAAATTGCGATCGGAATTGGATTTTTTATCGATCGAGGAAGTGATTGAGCGCGGCTTGCATGAATTTCTAGATGAAACCCAAAGACGGATTAATATTGTGTCTGGAGAAATTGGTGATACTTTTATGACGATCGATCTTGAGGCGGTATCATGAGTGTTTTTCAGATCGAACACTCGATCGAATATACCTACAGTCAACCAGTAATTTTTGCCCCCCATCAGCTCAGATTGCGCCCGCGATCGAATGTTCATCAATCGGTGTTATCATTCGATTTGGCAATCTCACCCACACCCCAACAAGTTGCCGAATCTGTCGATTTAGATGGTAATAATTCGACGCTGGTTTGGTTTGAGAATAATTTGACTACCAATCTGCAAATCACCACCAAAACCACTGTATCTACCAATCTGATTAATCCATTCAACTACCTACTCGAACCCTGGGCGGCTAATTTGCCGATCGATTATCCGGTATCATTATCTCAACAACTGCAACCATATCTGACTGGATATTTGGGACATTCGATCGATCCGATTGCAGCAGAATTAGCCGCTGAAATTTGGCAAACTGTGGATGGTAAAACTATCCCATTTCTAAGCGAACTCAACCAGCAAATTTATCATAATTGTCAATACTCGATCCGCGACACAGGCGCATCCCTGCCCCCAGGCATCGTCTGGAAAAGTCGCTCCGGTTCCTGTCGCGATTTTGTCGTGTTATTGCTCGAAGTTTGTCGAGCTGTCGGATTAGCGGGAAGATTTGTCAGCGGCTATGAAGCTGGAGCTGAAACCGACGATAGACATCTCCATGCTTGGGCGGAAATATATCTCCCAGGAGCGGGCTGGCGGGGCTACGATCCCACTCATGGCTTGCTCGTCGCTGATAATCACATCGCCCTCTATTCTAGCCCCTTCCCTGCCCATACAACCCCCGTTGAGGGAAAACTCCGCACGATTGGCTCAATCACTAACGAAATGAATTACCGACTAGTGATTGAGAAAACCTGAAAACTCCACATGCTCCAATTTTAGCTCGTTACTTTGCTCCCAATCGATCGGGGGGATGCGATCGAATGCGGTTTTTAAAAATGATTCCCACTCCATCCGCACCTGTAATAGATAAGGATCGCCCCGCTGGAGACTGCGCTGATGGCGGATTTCCAGACTATTATTACGATACATGATCAGATCGATCGGCGGGCCGACAGAAACATTTGATTTCATCGTCGAATCGAAGGATAACAGGGCACATTTCACCGCATCTTCGATACTAGTATTGAAGGTCAACATCCGATCGAGAATTGGCTTACCGTATTTAATTTCACCAATTTGCAAGAATGGTGTTTCCGGCATTGCTTTGATAAAATTACCCTGACTGTAGAGCATGTACAGCTCCGTCGCTTGTCCGCGAACCTGTCCGCCAAGGAGAATATTACAACTAGAATCAATCCGATCTTTGTCTAGCCATTCTCGCTCCCGTGCTTGGACTTCTCGTAATTTTTGCCCGATATAGCAAGCAATTTCATACATACTCTGACAGGAGTGCAAATTCTCGATGTCAAACGATCGTAAATCCTGCTCGATACTCAGCATCACTGATTGGGTAATCGAGAGATTTCCTGATGTACATAGTAAGATTGTTCGATCGCCAGGTACCGAAAAATCAAACATTTTCCGATAGGTGGAAATGTAGTCAACTCCAGCATTGGTGCGGGAATCAGCAGCCATTACCAATCCATGAGTAGAAATAATTCCTAAGCAGTAAGTCATGATTTGTGGAGATCCGGTAACTGCATGTTAGATTATATCGCCTGTCTGAGTTCCTGTTCGTTGGCGGAGCCTATCCACTGGATAATCGCATCGCCAGCAATGCCTACCCCATTTTCAGTTTGCAGAATTTTGCCAATTTCTGCTGCTGTGGCGACATAGTATAGCTAATTAGCAGGTTATGACTCGATCGATTCTAATATCTCCATGGCTAATGCTGGTCGGTCGGTGATAATTGCTGAAATTAATCGATTAGCTAGAAACTTAGCTAATAGCCTTTCCTCATTTACAGTCCAGATATACACATCTCTGCCGATTCGGTTCATCCGCCACAAGAAACCTAATTTGAGAAGCTTATAGTTGGGTGAGACAAAATCTGCGCCTGTTTTAAAAATGCGATATTCAGGAAAAATATGGGACAGAGACACAAACCAGAGATACTTCGGGGGAAGTTTACCAACTAGTAATCCCACCCGAATGTTTGGATCGATATTTTTAATTTTTCGGACTGATGAATCATTGAATGACTTCATCACAAACTCTGAATAGCTTAGATACCTGAGCGCGATCAAAATTATCTCATGTTCATAGCCTTTTTCCTTAATCTCGATATCTAGGCTAATTTTGCCAACACATTGACTAAGCACCTCCTCAAATAGCGGAATTGTCAATCCTTGTGCTTGGGCGATAGCTAGGATCCGATCATAGGTCAGATCCCTGATTCTGTGACTATCAATGGTTTTATCGTGATAGCAGATGATACAGCCATCTTGGGTGCGTCGCAGGTCGAATTCAACCCACGGGATACCCAAATCGATTGCTGACTGGAAAGCCTCAATTGTATTCTCTGAATCAACTAGAGCCGTTCGACCGCGATGGGCGATAATTGAAATCCGTGGACGATAGGGCAATTCTCGATGGGCTAGATAGTGCCTGAGCTTAGGCTGTCGCCATCGCCACAGAGTAGAACTTTTACTCATGATGAACCAAATTTAAGTGCCGAAAATGACTAGCGATCACTATACCTCTAGTTATGAGACAACCCAACACATCCAGTGATAAGCCACTAACTCGTTTTTGATTTGGTGGTGGTTTTCTTGGCTGTAGTTGTCTTTTTCACTGCGGTAGATTTAGCTTTAGTTGTCGTAGTTTTTGCTTTGATTTCAGTAGCAGCCTTGGCTTTGGTTGCGGTGGTTTTCTTGGTAGCTGTAGTCTTTTTGGCAGTGGCTTTTTTAGCAGTAGTTTTCTTAGCTGTACCACCTTTAGCTACTAGCAAACTCAGGGCAGTTTCGAGGGTAATATCCTCGACGGTTTCGCCTTCAGGGATGCCCGCATTGATTTTACCGTGCTTGATATATTTACCATAGGGGCCAGCAAAAATCGCAATTGGCTCATTATCGTCGGGATGGTTGCCAATGGTTCTCAATGGTTCTTTCTTGCCGCCACGGGTGGCTTTGGGTTCGGCGAGGATGGCGACAGCCCGCTCTAGACTGACGGTGAGGACATCATCAGGAGCTTTGAGCGATCGATATTCCTTTCCTTCCTTACCTCGATCGTACAGGATGTAGGGGCCAAATCTACCCAGATTGGTTTGGAGTTTGCCACCTGTTTCGGGGTGAACGCCGAGGCTGCGGGGGAGTTTCAGCAGTTCGACGGCGATTTCCAGGGTGACATCTTCAAGCTTCATCCCTTTGGGCAAGGAAGATTGTTTGGGCTTTTTCTTGCTATCTTCTACTTTGTCACCGAGCTGGACATATGGTCCAAAGGGACCGAGTTTGGGGTAGATTGGTTCGCCTGTTTCGGGGTGATTGCCCAGGGTATCTGGGGTGCTGCTCTTTTGTCTGAGCAACATTTCGATCGTTTCAGGGGCGAGATCTGCGGGGGTGAGATCTTTGGGAATGGAGGCGTTACCTGCTTCGGTTTCGATGAACGCGCCAAATTTACCGATGCGGACTTTGACATCGAGATTGTCAAGATCGATGGTGCGGGCGAGGGTGGCATCGATATCAGTGAATCCGAGTTTAACCTGATTTTCTAGTCCAGTTTCACCCAGATAGAATTTCTCTAAGTATGGCAACCATTGAGTTGTACCTGTCGAGATATCATCGAGGGTCTGCTCCATCCGAGCGGTGAAACTCGGATCGACAAGATCTTGGAAGTGTTTCTCTAGTAGGGCTGTGACCGCAAATGCCGTAAAACTGGGCACCAGGGCGTTGCTTTGAAGTTGCGCGTACCCTCGATCAATAATTGTCCCAATGATGCTTGCATAGGTACTGGGGCGGCCAATCCCTTCACTTTCGAGCATCTTGACTAGGGATGCTTCGGTATAGCGGGCGGGGGGTTGGGTTTCGTGATCGATCGCATTAAGTTTTTTGCAGTCAGGAGTATCGCCCTTGACTAACGCGGGGAGAATGATTTCTTGATCTTCAATGGCAGCATTGGGATCGTCTGAGCCTTCGACATATGCTCTCAGGTAGCCTGGAAAGTCGATCCGCTTACCCGAAGACCTAAAGCCAGCGTTCTCGACCTGTAAATCGACGCTGAGTTGGGTTTGACGAGCATCAGCCATCTGACTGGCAACTGTGCGTTTCCATACTAGGTCGTAAAGTTGTAGTTCTTTAGCGGCTAGTCCAGTTTCTCTTGGTGTCCGAAAGCTACTGCCAGCGGGACGAATTGCTTCATGGGCTTCTTGGGCACCTTTAGCTTTTGTATTATATTGACGGGGTTTGGGGCTGAGGTATTCTTGACCGTATTTTTCTAGTACGCAAGATCTAGCGGCTTCGATCGCTTGTTCCGAGAGATGGACAGAATCTGTCCGCATGTAGGTGATATAACCTTGCTCGTACAGGCTTTGAGCAACCCGCATGGTTTCGCGGGCAGATAGTCGCAGTTTGCGGTTGGCTTCCTGTTGGAGAGTGGACGTGGTAAATGGTGGCGAGGGTTTGCGGGTGATGGGTTTTTCTTCTAAGGCTGTCACTGTCCAGGTTTTACCCTGGAGATTTTCGACTAGGGCAGTGGCTTCTAATCCGTTGAGGACTTTAACTTTTTTACCTGCTAGTAGATTTCCGGTATTCGGATCGAAGTCTGCTCCTGTGGCAACTTTCGCCCCATCGACTGTCACTAGTCTGGAGTCAAATTCGGCTTTCTTGTGTGCCAATACTGCCTTGAGATCCCAATATTGAGCTGATTTAAACGCTCGACGCTGACGTTCTTTCATCACCAGCAGTCTTACGGCTACCGACTGAACCCGCCCCGCCGACAAACCCCCAGCGATTTTGCGCCAGAGTAATGGGGATAGGGTATATCCTACCAATCGATCGAGAATTCGGCGCGTTTCTTGAGCATGAACGATTTGTTCGTCGATTTCGCGGCAATTTTTGAGTGCTTTCTGAATTGCTTCCTTAGTAATCTCATGAAATACCATCCGCTTGGTTGGTACTTTCGGATTTAGAAGCTGTAATAAGTGCCAGCTAATGCTCTCGCCCTCGCGATCTTCGTCCGTCGCTAGAATCAGCTCGCTGCAACCTTTGAGCGCAGTTTTCAGTTCCTGCACGATCTTTTTCTTATCTTTGGGGATAATATACAGCGGCGCGAACCCAGCTTCGACATTGATTCCCAGGTTTGCCCATTTCTGCGCCTTAAATTCCGCCGGAATCTCCTCGGCGGAAGGTGGCAAATCGCGGACGTGTCCCATCGAAGCTTTTACGATGTAGCTAGATGGTAAAAACTTGCTGATGGTGCGAGCTTTGGTGGGAGATTCGACGATGACGAGAGTTGACATAGTGGCGTTTTGAGTTCGTCAAGAATGAATTGGAAAGCTGTGGTGGGATGAGTTTCTGTCCTACAGTGTCTGTTACTCAGCCGCATTTGGATGGATTTTTTATTTTGTCAAGTCGTCGATCTTTGGGAGTGAGTAGATTTAGTAGCTCGGCTAGTAATATCGTAACTGTTTACCACGATTACATCCAAATCTAGTAGCAGGATTGAGGTCTTGATAAAACTCTACACGATCGAGCCTTAATACTTACATTCTGCCCCAATCTGTATACATTATTACTGTCATACTCTTAGAGTACTCATAAAGCGCACATCCACACAATCATCTCGATCGATAAACTGAGCACCAATTATTCCACAAATTGAAAGTATTGCAGACCTTCAAGAATACCTGCGGCGTAGTCGGCAACGGCTAAATAGTGATAATTAACTGGATGAAGCTCGTGCCATAACCGTAACTCAGATTGAGCATTTCCGACAATGATGCCGCGCTCATTCCCATATTTGAACAGGGAAATATCATTGCCAGAATCTCCACACACCACTGTCTGAGTCGGATCGATTTGCCACCTGTCGCGCAAAAATTGCACCGCTGTGCCTTTGTCTCCACCCCGTGGCAAAATATCCAAATCTCTTCCACCACTGTAAATAACCTCAACATCCAATCCCTGCTGGGCAAATAATTCTTGCAACTGGATGACCACGGCAGCAGCTACACTTGGGGACAGATAATAGCTAACCTTAAATGAACGCTGTTCAGGCTGAGGCTGAGGATCCAAGTCGGCAAACCTACTCGCAATGCTTACAACCTCCTCTCTGCGCCAGTTCGTACTGAGTTTGTCTATCCATTCTGGATCTGGGATTTCAGCAGCATCGGCATAAATTTCTGTACCGACGGCGGCAACTAGGACATCGGGTACAAGTAGTCGCTGGGTAGTAATTAAATCTTGATAAGATTCTCGCGATCGACCCGTAGCGTAAACTATCTTGGTACCTAGAGTCTGACGATATCGATCGAGCAACTGATTGAGTAAATCTAGGGATCCATCATTGCCAACCAAGGTGTGGTCTAAATCGGTAATCAATAATGATAGATGCGTTAAGAGACCCATACTAACTGACAATTTTGAATTTTGTAATTGTGTCCACAAAGGATGCCGCTAAATCGACTTAGGATTCGGCAGCGTTTTCCAGACTAACATTTTTGGGTGAAAGTCAACATTTAAGTCTAGATAACTTATCAAAACCTGTACGGGGCAATCTATCACAGATGATAAGTAATCTCCAAATTCCACCTTAAACATCTCAACCATCTCCAAAACAACTATATGAGTAACTATAATGAAAGCTGTTTGAGAGTTGGACAAACAGCTCCAGACTTTACAGCAACTGCGGTTGTCGATCGTCAATTTCAAAAAATTCAACTATCTAGATGCCGCAAATATGTGGTGCTATTTTTCTATCCTTTAGATTTTACCTTTGTCTGCCCAACTGAAATCATTGCTTTTAGCGATCGATATGCTGAGTTTCAAGCTTTAAACACCGAGATTTTTGGCATCTCCGTTGATAGTGAGTTCGCCCATTTAGCCTGGATTGAAACAGACCGAAAAATGGGCGGAATCGGTGATATTAATTACCCACTGATCTCCGATCTCAAGCGGGAAATTAGCATGGCTTACAACGTTTTAGATCCAGAACTCGGTGCTGCATTACGTGGTTTATTCATTATCGATCGATCGGGCATCATCCAATACGCTACCATTAATAATCTCGCCTTTGGACGCAGTGTCGATGAAACCCTGCGCGTCTTACAAGCAATTCAGCATGTTCAGGCACATCCCACCGAAGTTTGTCCCGTAGACTGGCAACCAGGCGGAAAAACAATTAAAACAGGTGAATAGTGGATAGTTGAGATCTATAATGGGCAGGTGTCTTGTCGTTTTTATGCTAGAAATCCCCAAAATGCACCCATAGTATTAAAACAAAACCCCCCCAACCACTAAGACAATTAACTGGCGATTGTAATATGTCCTCACGATCTTGGCGGTTGCCATAGTCAATCTCGATCGATAATTTCCGAGTCTTGAGATTATTGCCCTATTTGGATTAATTCGATTTTATAGCCAGTGGGATCTTCGACAAAGGCAATTACTGTTGTGCCATGCTTCATCGCACCTGGAGCGCGGGTGACTTTGCCGCCTTTAGCCGTAATTTCGGCACAGGTGGTGTAAATATCTGCTACGCCTAGAGCGATGTGACCGTAGCCATCACCGATCGCATATGCTGAGGTATCCCAATTATGGGTCAATTCGATAACAGTATGGTTGGCTTCAGCTCCATAGCCGACAAAAGCCAGCGTGAATCTGCCTTCTGGAAAGTCATCTCGGCGCAATAATTCCATCCCCAGTACCTCACAATAGAAGCGAATAGATGCTTCTAAATTGCCAACCCGCAGCATTGTATGTAAAAAACGCATGGTTTTATTTGAATAGTTTTAAAAATTTGGTGACTAATTTTGCTAATTGAGGTGTCTTCACGACGTATGATAGCGTGTTGGCAACAGTAGTTGCTAATAGACGAATCGTCAGGGTGTTAAGCTACATTGTTCACGGAAGGATCGAGTAAAGGTCGAAGGATGAGGGAATGACTATGAATATGCCAGATATGGCGATTACGGAAATTCGAGCTAGAGAGATTCTCGATTCCCGTGGTCGTCCGACAGTAGAAGCCGAAGTATACTTAGCTAACGGTGGATTTGGGCTAGCTCAAGTCCCCAGTGGCGCATCGACAGGTAGTTTTGAAGCTCACGAATTGCGGGACGATGATCCCAGTCGCTATGGGGGCAAAGGTGTCCTGAAGGCGGTTGCCAATATTGAAGACAAGATCGCGCCAGCATTGGAAGGCATGGATGCTTTCGATCAAATGGCGATCGATCGATCGATGATTGAACTCGATGGTACACCAACCAAGTCCAAGCTGGGTGCTAATGCGATTTTAGCGGTATCACTCGCCAACTCCAAAGCCGTTGCAAATGCACTAGGAGTGCCCCTGTATCGCTATCTGGGTGGCCCGTTGGCGAATTTACTCCCCGTACCATTGATGAATGTGATCAACGGTGGTTCTCACGCTGCGAATAATATCGACTTCCAAGAATTTATGATCGTACCTGTGGGTGCGACTTCATTCAAAGAAGCCCTCCGCTGGGGAGCCGAAATATTTGCGTCTCTGAGCAAAGTTCTCGACGAAAAGGGTCTCCTCACCGGAGTAGGGGATGAAGGCGGCTTCGCGCCCAATTTAGCGTCCAATCAGGCATCATTAGAACTGCTGATGGCAGCGATCGAATCTGCCGGATATAAGCCTGGGGAACAAGTCGCTCTGGCACTAGATGTCGCAGCGAGTGAATTCTACAAGGATGGCAATTATATCTACGATGGTAGTAGCCATACACCTGATCAGTTTATCGACTATTTAGCCGATCTGACTACCAAGTATCCGATTATTTCGATCGAAGATGGCTTGCATGAGGATGACTGGGCAAACTGGCAGTTACTCACCCAGAAAATTGGCTCAAAGGTTCAATTAGTGGGAGATGATTTATTCGTCACTAATTCCACTCGTCTCCGCCAAGGCATCAAAGAGAAATCGGCGAATGCAATCTTGATTAAACTCAATCAGATTGGTACCCTCACCGAAACACTCCAAACGATCGATCTCGGTACCCGCAATGGGTTTAAATCGATTATCAGTCATCGTTCGGGCGAAACTGAAGATACAACAATTGCCGATCTAGCAGTTGCGACTCGTGCGGGGCAAATCAAGACTGGTTCTCTCTGTCGGAGTGAACGGGTGGCGAAATATAACCGCCTGCTGCGGATCGAAGATGAATTAGGCGATCTCGCTGTTTATGCTGGGCTAGAATAATCAATTTCGAGCAAAACTAGTGATGTCAAAAACCCGACTGTCTTGTCGTTTTTTTATTCGGGGGTTTCCCCCGAATAAAAACGCCGCTTTTCAAAAAGTCGGGTTTTGCGCCAACCCGATATGGCAACTGCAATAAATTGAAGTTTTTAAAAATCAACAGCCCTCTAACCGAACATCCTCGTTGATATCAGTCGAGATTTTCACGAAATAAACCATAGGTAACAGCGTTGAATCTTGAGCCAATCGATCGACAAAATCTCCAACGCCATCAATCCCGATCGATTGTAGAATCTTTAATAAATTACTACTCTCAGCAATCAATCTATTCACATCAATCCCAGCATAGACAGGCTGATAATAAGGCAACCTACCAATCCCCTCGCCTAACAAAGTTACCGCACCACGCCAGTTGCGATTGTGAAGATGATAGCAAGCCACCGCAATTTGCAGCACCCCTTGATAGAATTTCTTGTCTGGATCGATCGAGTCCATCCACAACGCTTCAAGGGTATCGTGACAGGCATAATATTCGCCAGCATTGAACTCAGCAATACCTTGCAACCATTCCGATGGATAGTTTTCGGTCATAAATCATCGAATCCAAGTAAAATCGATCGTAGCCAACATCCGAATCTTTGACCATGACTCATTCTACAGATATTCCGACCCTAGTAAGCTGGATGGCTGGAGATTTTAGCAATCAAGCACAAGCATTTGAGAATCCGCCATTTTTCGCCCACATTCGGGTGTGTATGCGCCCCCTACCCTACGCGCTAATGGATGGAGTCGGTTTATTTCTCGAACAGGCGTATGATTTTCAGCTCCACAATCCCTACCGATTGCGGGTTTTAAAATTTGTGGTGATCGACGGTAAGATCGAAATCGAACACTACACGATCGAACCCGAAGCCGAATTTCACGGAGCCGCCCGCAACCCCGCCCTACTCCAACAGCTCACCCGCGATAAGATTATCAAAATGTCCGGCTGCACCATGATTACCGAGTGGACAGGCAGCACATTTAAAGGCTACGTCGAGCCTGGAAAAGGCTGTAAAGTATTTCGGAACGGCAAGGATACCTATCTAGACAATAGCTTTGAAATCAGCCCCCAGCAGCTAATTAGCCTCGATCGAGGTCTGGACATGGAAACCAACGAACGAGTCTGGGGATCGATCGCAGGTCCCTTTGAATTTACGCAGACAGTTAGTTTTGCTGATGAAGTGGAAATTGGTGGTTTAGTGGTTTAGTTGTTAGTGGTTTAGCAATAGTCACATCCGACAATCACAGTCTACGCTGACAGTCAAACTTGAATCTTCGCTACTACATCAACAGCGGTTAAAACCGCTGGTTAACTAAACTTCTCAATCCCTAACCATTGGAATCTAATCAGCTAAACAACTAAACCACTAAACCACTAAACCACTAACTTGCGTTACCTCCTCTTCTACAAACCCTACGGTGTCCTGAGTCAATTTACCGACGATGGTGGTAGACAGACACTCAAAGACTATATTCCTGTCCCCGATGTCTATCCCGTGGGGCGATTGGATTGGGATAGTGAGGGATTAGTATTACTAACAGATGATGGCAGACTGCAACATCGACTCAGTGACCCCCAGTATGGGCATCCGCGCACCTATTTGGTGCAGGTGGAACACATCCCCGATGAGGCGGCATTGGAGCAGCTAGGGGCGGGTGTAGCCGTGCAGGACTATCGCACCAAGCCAGCACGAGTAAAATTATTATCAGCCGAGCCTACTTTACCACCGCGAGATCCGCCAATTCGCGATCGCCAGAATATCCCCACCGCTTGGCTCGAACTCACCTTAACCGAAGGTAAAAATCGCCAAGTCCGGCGCATGACAGCCGCCGTTGGATTCCCCACATTAAGATTAGTTCGGAGTGCGATCGGGCAATTATCGCTGAACGGGCTATCATTAGGATCCTGGCGATATCTTACTGATAGTGAAATAAAAGTCTTAAAGAAAAAGTGAACGATGCCTAAATCTTTTCATCTAAATCGAACCATTTTTGACAGGGTGAAATATTTGAGATGCAGACAGTCAAGCTAGCTGATAAATTCTCGATTGGATGGCGATCGATCTTAACAATCACATTTGGATGTACCGTACTTGCCTTGTCCTCATGTACTGCTAATAAGCGTGGTGCGCCCACTCCCGAAAACGTCGTTGAACAATACTTGTCAGCATTAGAGAATAAGAACAAAAATTCAATGCTGCAATTAACTGATGAAGGTTCAATTTCAATTGATGCAATCGCTGCTAAAATCGATAAGATTGGGGGATATAAGATTTATCACAGACAGATTGTCTATGATAAATCCACGCCTATCCTGTGGGCCGCTAAAATTAAGGGTAATTATGTCGATCGACAGGGACTTACCAAAAAAATTGAAGACTCAATTTCAATTCAATATCAAAGTAAGGGAGAACCAAAGGCTTACGCAGGACGTTGGTACCTACTGTACATGGACTAATTCAACACAATTTCTAGCAATCTTTTGATTGTTGGTGAATCGTCATTCATTCGCCAAACGATCGCAATCGTGGCAAGTTTATCTATCCCAAATGGTACCGCAATCGGCTTATAAACTACGCCCTGCCGTTGAGCTTCTTGAATTGATTCAGGCAGGATTGATACACCCATATTTGCAGATACCAAACTCACTATCGTTTGCATCTGAATACATTCCTGAACCACCTGGGGACTAAATCCAGCCGCCTGACAGATGGCAATAATCGGATCGTACAATCCAGGTGCAAGTTGACGTGGGAACAGAATAAAAGATTCTGTTGCTAATGATGAAAGTTCGATAGCATCTAATTCTGCCAAATGATGATCGATCGGTAAAACAACTACTAAAGATTCCTGGAAAATTATTTGACTGGCAAAATCTACCCCGATAACTGGTGGACGAATTAATCCAATATCGATTCTACCTTCTCGTAGCCAAATTAATTGTCGATCGGTAGTTAATTCATGCAGCTCAATTTGGACATGGGGATACCTGTCTCGAAACTGCTGGAGCATCACTGGTAAGATATTATAAGTCGCCGAACCAACAAAGCCAATTGATATTTGTCCGAGTTCACCCCGACTAGTTTTTCTACTAATATCGATCGCTCGATCTAATTGTTGAAAGATCTGAGTTACTTCACCTAAAAATGCTTGCCCCGCCGGAGTCAGTGAGATCGATCGTTTAGTCCGATTGAATAATTCAAAACCCAATTCTGCTTCTAAATCTTGAATTTGTTTACTCAGCGGCGGTTGAGCAATATGTAATTTTTCGGCTGCACGTCCAAAGTGTAATTCAGTCGCAACCGCTTTAAAGTAACGTAAGTGGCGAAGTTCCATGATTGTCCGCTATGATCTCAGTTTAACAATTCTAGGCAGTTTTTTTGATTAGTGTTTATTGATACTTGCCAAACAGCCGCCTCGCCCATCGCCTTTTTATAGGTAACGAAGATGGTACGATATCAACGTGGGATATCGACGATCGAATTTGTCTCGATCGATTCCAAGCTCATCAGCAAGAAATTGTCTCGATCTCAATTCTTCCCCATCTCCCCCATGTTTCGTCTCGCCAGCCAAATCGAAGCCATCTTATATCTCAAAGGACAAGCTCTCGATCTTGCCTTTATCGCTGAATGTGCGGGATGCGATCGAGATGCCGCCGAAACTGCGATGATGGAGTTAATGGATGACTATGCTCATCGCGACAGCGCGCTAGAAGTAGTCGAAACACCCCAGGGTTATACGCTTCAGCTACGGGGTTCGTTTCAGACTTTGATTGACAAGATGATTCCTGCTGAGATTGGTACGGGTGCGCTGCGAACTTTAGCTGCGATCGCCATCAAAGGCTCGATCTCCCAGACCGATCTGGTAGAATTGAGAGGCAGTGGTGCCTATCAACACGTCCAAGAATTAGTCGAAGTCGGATTTGTCCGCAAACGTCGTCAGGCTGGGAATCGTTCCTCACTATTGCAAGTGACTGATAAGTTTAATCGCACCTACGAGATTAATGACTCAGTGATTCAACAATTATCGTTGCCACTTGCTCCACCGATAGTTACAGAAGAACTAGCAGCTATTTCTACCCCAAATGTGGATCTCACTACTGAAGTAGATCCAGCCGCTGATAATTAGGTTCTTGCTCACGTCACCTTTGATGATATTTTTCAACTCAATGAATGCGGATAACCGTTCTGAGGGCACAATAATAGTAGCGAATTACCTACCGACGATTCGATCGAGAATACAGTATCATGGTCTTATCGCTGCAAGTAATTGAGAAACCAAACCCAACCTCGCTCCATCTATAACTAAGTCATAATGGCATTTAATCCTGATTTTCTGGAACGCAAATCTGAAGACGCTCAGGTAAATCAATTACTGAAGTATCTTCAACACCAATCCCCAGAAGTCTTAGCCCAAATCGCTAAGGCGACAACTCCACAGGTAAAAGATATTATCACTCACAACATCCAAGGTTTATTGGGGATGTTGCCAAGTGACGGCTTCAGTGTCCAAGTGACAACCGATCGTGATAATCTGGCAAATCTACTTGGTTCAGCCATGATGACAGGTTACTTCCTGCGTCAGATGGAGCAGCGGATGGAACTAGAAGATATGCTCACGGGTTCTAGTTCGATCTCTGCTCCAGAAAACCGGGAATAGGTAAGAGCTAAAGCTAGCTTTAGCTCCGCCACTGGAGAACTTGTGACTTAACTGGATTGACAAATTTGGAATTTTCTAGCTTGGATTTAGTAAATTCCGATTTCAGTTGGTAATACCATTTTGCTTGAGTATCTGCATCACGGATCAACAGCAAGGGGGGACGATGCTTGAGTCCAATTTGTTGCTTGACTACCATGTCTCGATCTTGACCGAGAAAAGTGCGGACAAAGGGTAACAAAATCGGCTGGAATAGCTTGAGCCAGCCAATAGTTGTGTAAAACATTGTCGTTACTTCTGTCTCTGTCTCGGAGATTGGCGTGATCACAGTTAAATTTGCCACGCGATTTGTCTGAGTCACGATCTGTTCGATTCTCACTCCTGGTAGCTGAAAGTCGATCTCCACCTCTGGAGTGCCGCCGATGAGCCGATAGAAGAACGTCTCCCGTTCTAAGCGGTGACGGCGCATAGTGAAGCCATAGGGAGAAGGATCGAAAGCCTTGATCTCGTCTGTCAAAACCGCATCCGCCCGCCACCACCACGCTCGATGGACAAAGGGAACATGGGCAGGATCCATTAAACCAACCACAGCATGATCGATAAAGCAAGGAAACTTCATCGTTAGGGTGACTTGATAATTCCGATCTTCAAATCCAGGCACTATCGGGACTGGATGAGTTGGTTCGATCTCGCCCCGTGACTGCTCGGACATGTAAATCCAGATATTGCCCTGAATTTCCCGAACTGGATAGCTCCGCACTTGAAACTTATCTAAATTCAAATTTTGATCTTGGCGCAGAGCTGGTATCAGTTTACATTGCCCCGCTCGATCGAATCGCCAACCGTGATAGGCACATTCAATGTCTGTCCCGTCGAACCTGCCACAGCTCAGTGGTACTGCCCGATGAGGACAAATATCTCTGAGTGCAAATACTTCTCCATCATCAGTACGTCCGAAAATAATCGGTTCGCCCAATAATTGCTTAGTGAGGGTTTTGCCTGGTTTAAGCTGTTCTCCAGATAGTGCGTAGTACCAAATATCTCGGAGGAAGTTTTGATTTTGCCCTTGATTTTGTGCCTGATTCTGCTCTGTCACTAGCTTATTTGATTAGTGATAATTTTAGCCCGTTTATGACTATATTATAAAAAAGTCTGTAAGTCAGCACAACCCCATTCATGAGCGGAACATATAAGGCAACAGGCATAAATCTTAAAGCGATGCCCATCGGTGAAAACGATCGATTGCTCACAATTCTCACCCGCGAACATGGTTTAATTAGAGCGATCGTGCCCGGTGCCCGCAAGTCAAATTCTAGCCTGGGGGGAAGGAGTGCCCTGTTTGTAGTCAATAATTTATTGATTGCCAAGGGTCGATCGATTGACAAGATCACTCAAGCAGAAACGGTGCTAACATATCGACAATCCCTGGGTGATTTGGGCAAACTAGCAGCGAGTCAATATTTAGCCGAAATCGTCCTGGCACAAGCATTGAGCGATCATCCTCAAGAAGAATTATACCAACTATTACTGCTCCATTTAGGTAGACTCAACGATCTCGATCGAGGTGACAATACCGGATCGATTTCCCATTTGTGTCAAGGCATTTTTCACCTGCTGGCCCTGGGGGGGATTGCGCCACAGGTACATGATTGCTGCATCATGCGACAATCGATCGAACCCAATTTTACTACTCTTAACTGGCAAATTGGCTTCAGCATTGAATCTGGCAGCACAGTGAATTTAGCCGCTGCCAGTGAAGATCCGAGTGTGAGCGTCAATCATCGGTTGACAGCACTAGAGTTACTCCTATTTCAACATCTATCCGATCCTAGCCTAAACAAATTAGACTCAGCCATCGACAAATTCTCCCTAGAAGCCATTTCCGATATCGAACTAGCTGGAGTCTGGCGACGACTAGAGCGGATCCTGCGCCAGTACATTCATTATCACCTCAATCTTCAGATTCGATCGGCAGCGTTGATCGATTTGTAGTTGGAAGATCATAAGCGATGATTCTTCCAGCATCTCAGTATCCCAGTCCCCCAGTCTCCCAGTCTCTCAGTCAAATATACGGCTTCCACCCTGACCACAGACTAATTTTTGGTTTAACATAGGTTGGGACGATCGAATTAAATCAGCGAGAAAAGAGCGTTGAATTAGGTTGCTAGCCAGTATTTATCTGTTGAGGCTACACGGATCGCTCTAAAATAGAGGGTACCTCCACCTATGCTTTAACATTAGTTCCATCGGCGATCACAGCCCTACCACATTACTCAATGCGACTATCTGATTTTGACAAAGCACCAGAAAATGAAGTAACCGATTCTGGTCAAACTAATGAAACTAGTTCGGGATCTCAGATTGATTCAGTCACGGTAAATGTGGAAACGGCGGTGCTATCAGCGGCAAAGACTGAGAGTGAAGCTACAAAATTAGAATCCCCTGGAGTACTCAAAAATCGCAATTTTGTGATCTTGTGGAGCGGACAGATCTTCTCCCAGTTGGCAGACAAAGTAAATCTGGTATTGATGATCGCGATTGTTGAGAGTCAATTTCAGTCAGAAAATCAGAGTATCAGTGGCTGGGTATCAGCAATTACAATCGCGAACAGCATTCCCGCAATCTTGTTTGGATCCCTAGCAGGAGTCTATGTCGATCGGTGGCACAAAAAAGATGTTTTGGTGATTACCAACGTCTTGCGGGGGCTGCTGATGCTCTTTCTGCCATTTTTATTGTGGCTGACCAGAGGGCAAGTTGTGGCAAATCTGCCCTTGGGGTTTGAGATTCTGTTAGTGATTGCTTTCTTGGTTTCTGCCCTGGGTCAATTTTTTGGTCCCGCCGAGCAGTCGGCAATATCGATGATTGTCGATAAACCGAATCTGCTTTCGGCAAATTCGCTCTACACCACCACGGCAATGGGGTCATTGATTGTTGGGTTTGCTATTGGCGATCCGATTTTGGCTCTGGCAGATAGTTTGGGCGCAAGTATTGGTTTGGGTGTAAATATCGGCAAGGAATTATTAGTGGGAGCCAGCTACGCGCTGGCAGGAATTGTGCTGCTAACGATCCGAACGGGCGAAACTAAGCAGTTGCCCACGGGAGACGAGCCACACGTTCTTGCCGATCTCAAAGATGGAATTCGCTATCTCGGCGAAAATAAACAAATCAAAGGCGCATTGATTCAGTTAGTAATCTTACAGTCAATTATTGCCTCGATGACGATCGTGGCAGTGCGGATGGCCGAATTATTACCCGAAATTAAGGCTTCCCAATTTGGATTCCTCCTTGCGGCTGGCGGTGTGGGTATGGCTCTAGGCGCAGTAGTGTTAAGCTATGTTGGGGCAAGATTCAGCCGCGCTCAGTTGAGTTTATATGGATCGATCGGAGTAGCATGTTCTCTAGTTGGGTTATCATTTTCTCACTCCCTCTGGCTGAGTCTACTCTGTTTGGGCGGTATGGGTGTGTTTAGCGCGAGTGTCGCAATTCCTTCCCAGACTACGATCCAAAGCGAAACTCCAGAAGAAATGCGGGGGAAGGTATTTGGACTTCAGAATAATGCAGTTAATATTGCCCTGAGTCTGCCATTGGCACTAACTGGACTAGCTGAAACTGCCATCGGTGTTCCTGCCGTACTGATTGGTTTAGCGACAATTTCTGCCGTTGGTGGAATATTTACGCGGAAGTATAATTCAGTGGATTAGATTCGTAGGGTGTGTTACGGCAAAGCCTAACGCACCATAACAACTCAACGGTGCATCATAACCAAAACGCACCATTACTCTTCAGCGGTGCGTTAGGCTCCGCCGTAACACACCTACAGCCTAATCCCCTATGGAACCAATCATTCAACTACGCGGAGTCTCCAAAGCCTTTGGCAAGAATGTGATTTTAGATGGGATGGATTTAGATATCTATCCCAGTGAAGGTTTGGGGATTATTGGACCATCGGGAACGGGTAAATCGACGATTTTGCGGATTATTGCAGGACTACTCGCACCGGATGAGGGGGAGGTATACATTCGGGGTGAATTGCGGCGCGGATCGATCGAGGATGGTAACGATCCGATTTATATTGGGATGGTGTTTCAGCAAGCAGCGTTGTTTGATTCCCTGACGGTGGAAGAGAATGTGGGGTTTAGGTTGTTTCAACAGTCGCGGATGCCGCGCAAGCGGATTCGCGAATTGGTAGAAGCAAAGCTGGGACTGGTTGGGATGGCGGGTGTGGCAGATCGATATCCGGCGCAACTTTCAGGCGGGATGAAGAAGCGAGTCAGCTTTGCGCGGGCAATCATGTCCAATCCCGAACGTCCGCAAGATAACCCTGAAGTATTATTGTACGATGAACCGACCGCCGGACTAGACCCGATCGCATCTACAGTCATCGAAGATTTAGTTAGGGATCTCCAGCAAATTGAAGACGGCTGCAAAACTCACGTGATGGTGACACACCAAGATAGTACCATTCGCCGCACTGTCGATCGAGTGGTATTTATCTATGAAGGCAAAGTGCAGTGGGATGGCAAAATCGCTGAAATCGATACCACCGATAATCCCCTGGTACGGCAATTTTTTAGTGCCAGTACTCATGGTCCGATTCATGTGATTGATTAGTGTTCTAGTTTTTAGTGGTTTAGTGGTTTAGTGGTTTAGCGAATTAAGATAAATACTACACAAAAAATAGACGACTATTTTAGTGATACTCTTGGCGATCTGAGATCATCCAAAGCTAAACCACTAAAAACTAAACCACTAAACCACTACTCGGAACATTCTCGATCGAGCAGTTGTCTCTATAATCAAGAGTAAACTCCACAACATTAACCTTAAACCGATGAAAACATCCCTTAAAATCTGGAGCTGGGCAGTCTTAGGGGCTGTTTTGACAGCAGGTGGTGCTGGAGCGCAATATGGCCCGCCTACGCCGCAGACAACCGTGCCAGCAGGTGGAAACCAAGTCCGGTTTGCCTGCGAAACGATGGACAACCAGTCTACCGTAACTTATCGTCCAGTCGATCGACCTGGTGACAAATATCCGTGGGCAGTTCCCAGCACGATGGGTACCAGTTGGAATGCTAGTAAACGCTGCACCGAAATCGCCCGTCGCCTCGAAGATTACCGCCGCGATGGACTTAAAGAACTGCGGACAGAAGTAAAAAATCAGTATGATACCGTCTGTGTCACTACCGAAAAAAATAGCGAATGTCGAATTGTGTTTACGATTCCCAGAGGACAAGATGCCATCACTACCAGAGATTCAGTCTTCCGCAACCTTACTGTAGCTGATAGCGGCCAACAGACTGTGGGGGTCAATACCTATGCCGACGGTGGTAATAATGGCTTGAATGGGATCTTGGGCAATGTTTTACCTGGAATTGCTACCACTCCTGGCTCGACAACTCCAAAACCAACTCGGATGGTACCAAAAGGCAGCATCGATTTACGACCATTCCTGTCTGAAAAAGATGGTGGTACGGGCACAAAACTTCGCGCTCCCGCTGCAAAACCACAAACTGCTCCCAACGATGCCAAGAAATTAGATTCTGGTCGGTTTTGGTAGTAAACCGTACTCTACGCTAAATTACCTGGCAATTACCGCGAAAAATATCGCAAAAAGTAAACAAATGTTGCGATCGATTTGTTAGGCTTACTTAAATGATGTTTTTTGGAGAAGGTCGAATCGATCGTGGATATTCAAATCGGGAAAGGGAAAACGGCTCGAAGAGCATACGGCTTTGATGAAATTGCCCTCGTGCCGAGCGGGAAAACATTAGACCCCAGTTTGCCAGACACTAGCTGGCAAATTGGTAACGTCAAACGTGAAATTCCGATTATTGCGAGTGCAATGGATGGGGTAATTGATGTGCGGATGGCCATCGAGCTATCCAAACTCGGCGCACTCGGCGTACTCAATTTAGAAGGGATTCAAACTCGCTATGAAGACCCCAACCCTATTCTCGATCGAATTGCGGCAGTTGGCAACGACGGATTCGTGCCGCTGATGCAGGAACTCTACGCCGAACCCATCAAACCAGAATTAATCGCCCGCCGGATCGCTGAAATCAAAGCAGGTGGCGGGATTGCTGCTGTAAGTACCACCCCCGCAGGTGCCGCTAGATTTGGTGATATTGTCGCCAAAGCAGGTGCCGATCTGTTCTTTATCCAAGCCACCGTCGTCTCAACTGAATTTCTAGCTCCAGATGGAGTAGAACCCCTCAATCTGGCTAAATTCTGTCAAGAGATGCCCATGCCCGTGATCTTGGGCAACTGCGTCACCTACGACATCACCCTCGAACTGATGCAAGCAGGTGCTGCCGCAGTCCTAGTCGGTATTGGCCCTGGAGCCGCCTGTACTTCCCGTGGGGTACTCGGAGTCGGTGTGCCTCAAGCAACTGCCGTGGCAGACTGTGCAGCCGCCAGAGATGACTTCTTCAAGGAGACGGGCAAGTATATCCCAGTGATTGCCGATGGTGGTTTAGTTACTGGTGGTGATATCTGCAAATGTATCGCCTGTGGAGCTGACGGTGTGATGATCGGTTCACCATTCGCTCGTGCAGCCGAAGCACCTGGACGCGGATTCCACTGGGGGATGGCTACGCCTAGCCCTGTACTACCCAGAGGAACGCGGATCAAAGTCGGTACCACAGGTAGTCTAGCCCAAATCTTGACTGGCCCAGCCAAACTAGACGATGGTACTCACAATCTCCTCGGCGCACTCAAAACTAGTATGGGTACCCTGGGTGCCAAAACGATCAAAGAAATGCAGCAAGTAGATGTGGTAATTGCTCCTTCGCTCTTAACTGAGGGTAAGGTTTATCAAAAGGCTCAACAGCTAGGTATGGGTAAGTAAACCCGAACGATTCCACTCGAAATCGTCCTCCCTGATTATGAGTTGGTACTGTTACAATTGGAGATGACGGAGGCTGATGTCTCCGTTCACTCCTCACACCACATCCCGCCTGAGATACTTAACCGTATCTTGGGCGGTTCCTTTTTTGGAAGATTAATCGATCGATTATCATTATTGATGATAATGTAACCAACAAAACACCTAAGATCGATAAATTATGGACTAGATCTATTTAGGCTAATTGGGAAAGGATGTTCAAGATATACTGGAGGTGAAAGGTTAGATGTCATCTGAGCTTTTTTAGTTTTGATTCGAGCGACCAGCGATCACAATATTCATGAGAAGGCTTGATTACGATGGTTCAAAAAATTGCCCTATTCAACCACAAGGGTGGAGTCAGCAAGACCACGACTACCTTCAACTTGGGCTGGATGCTTGCTTCAAAAGGGAAAAGAGTGATCCTTGTGGATAGCGATCCACAATGTAATCTTACTGGTATGGCTTTGGGAGAAGAAACGGAGGATGACGAGGCGAGAATTCAAGAAATCTACAATACCACCTCAAATATAAAGACGGGATTGGCTCCTGCCTTTGAGTCACAACCAAGATCGATTGAAGCAGTTGATTGTATTCCAGTACAAGGTCGGGATGGTCTATTTCTATTACCTGGACATGTTGGCTTTGCTGAATATGAAGTACAGCTAGGCATTGCTCAAGAGCTAAGTGGATCGCTTCAAGCTTTGAGGAACTTGCCAGGTGCTATCAACGATTTGCTTGAGAAAACAGCAGCTAAGTTTAATGCAGACTATATATTGATTGATATGAGTCCTAGCTTAGGCTCCATTAATCAGAATTTACTAATGATTAGCGACTTCTTCTTGGTACCTACTACTGCTGACTTTTTTTCTGTGATGGCGATCGATTCTTTGGCTAAAGTTCTACCAAGATGGCGTGCTTGGGCTAAGTCAGCAAGCTCACTTCAAATCCTCAGAGATGCTAATTATCCTTTTCCTGCCGTTGATGTGCGTTTTTTAGGAACGATTGTTCAAAACTATCGAATTATCCGAGGAAAGGAAACTGCTGCATTTCAAACGTGGATTGAAAAGATTGAGAAAGCTGTCTCGGAAAAGCTTATTCCAACTTTAAAGCAGAGTAATATGATGCTGCCAAGTCAGATCTATCAAGATCAGGGGATGGAAGATAACTTATCTCTTGCAAAAATTTCAAACTTTAATAGCTTAATTGCTCTATCTCAGAAACATCGAACTCCAGTTTATGACTTAACTCCTCAACAGTTGAAACAAAGAGGTAATGTTTTACATAATAATCAGCAGAAACAAGAAGAGTTTAGAATAACTTTTTCAGATTTAGCAGACAAGGTAATTGCACTAAGTACCGAGAAATTTGCTTATGCAGTCAGCACTTGACCAATTTCGCATTAGTATTGGTCGCGTTCGAGACCTAATTGCACTTCATAATTCTGTCAGCACTCAAGCCAACGACGCACCTGATGCCTCAGATATGTTGCGTGCGGCTCTGGTTCTGTCTGTCAGTGCATTAGATTATTACGTACATGAAGTTGTGACATTGGGAATGTTAGAAATCCACCGAGGAGAACGCCTTGAGCCAATATCTTCCGCAAATACAACTCAATCAGCGTTCTCTCGGTTTCAAGTCTCTTTGGGTGGCGCACGACAAGATCGACGTAGAAGTTCACGGGGCTAAGGCAGAAGAGAAGGTGGAATTTCACCAGAACGAGCAGCCGAGACAGATTCAACGAGAAAGTCAAGAATATTACGCTCTTGCAGATTAAGTGAAGATACAACAGTGAGTAAACGAGACACA
>JANNDL010000169.1:0-38814 GCA_031387665.1 Chamaesiphon sp. OTE_75_metabat_95
TTAACTTTTGCCCAGAGAACCCGACTCACAATTTAACAATCGATCGAGAATTGCAATTTTTCGGGCATTCTTACTAGTTCTAAGCTGCTGTTCGAGCGCAATATTCATTAGCTCCATTTTCAGTCGTGCTAGATAGGTAGATTTTAGTTCATCTTCCGTAACAGATTGCTCGATCTGGGCCTGATTAGTTGCATAGCTTTTACTTGGATCAAAATTAAGCCGTTTAGCTAAAGATTGCACCACAAACCGTTGTTCGGGGCGGGCGGTGGCTAGCAATTTGGAGAGCGACTGCCGATCGAGCAAACTAGCGGTGGCTGTCTCTGAAAGCTGAGATTGCAGCCAGGATTCGGAGGTGGAAATCGGTAAATCAGCAGCTTGTTCGTCAACTTTAGCAAAAGCATGGGCTTCAAGATAAGATACCCGCCCATCTTGGTTATAGTCAGCAGAGGCTACGCGCTGCCCGATGCGATTGATACCGCTCAAACCAGCAAAAAAGCTCGAACTATAGTCTCGATAGTCGGCTTCATTGACTTCAGGAGTACAGCCCACCGAGGGTAAATGCTTAGTGGTAGCGAAAAAACCACAGCGATGTCGGTCGGCAATTTTATCCTGTGGATTGCCATTTTTATAGATAATTGAGTTAGCAAACGCACCTGCGTAACATTGCACCATCACAGTGACGACAGGCTTTGTAGGCGGCAACAGATCCAAAAATGTCGCAAACTGCCTCACACTCAATTTTCGATCGTTCCACAGCAGCATCGTGTTGTCATTTTCGTCTTCTCGGTTGCGGGAACCGTGCCCTGTGAAGTAAAAAAACAGCGGGCGGCGATCTGATGGTGCGCTGGCGATCTGCTGGAGCGATTGCTGTAAATTGTCAACTGTCGCCGCAGCTTTTAGATAGGGAATATTAGGTGCTTTGAATTGTTCTGAGCGATTTGTGTCTAAATAGCGTACCGTTTCGCGTCCATCGTTACCATTGGCAAATAAAATTGTCGCTTGGCTGGGATCGAACCCCAATGTCTTCAGAGTGCGTTGAAAATAAAGAACATTTTTTTCGATCGCAATTTCGTTATAAGATGGTGCGCCACCACCGCCCACAACTAAAAAATCGGGTACGGTTGACGGTTTCTGGCTGGCAAGATTTTGACTGGCATTATTTGTCGATCCCAATGGTGAAGCAGACTGAAGATTTGCACCATTGGGTGACTCCTGAGTGGCAATAGCTACTGTTATTAAACCGCTGATCGAGAGCGGTAAAATTGATAAAAAACGCATCATCTTTAGCCATCACAAACTAGTTCCTATTGTACGTAGCATGTTAAACAATAGCCCTCAGTATTTTCCACATAAAATCCCTGAAATTTAGAGTAGGGGCATTACCTCCACTTAATTTCGATCGATCCTCACCATTAACCTATATGGGCGTGGCTTCATGCCCGCCCTCAACCATCCTAGCTTCGCACTAACAGGGCACCCGCAAGCGGCGTTTTTATATCTCCTGGGGGCTACCGTGTATACACAAGTCCGTTTGAGTTGATGCGTAGATTTTTAATCCCCCAAACCCCCTTAAAAAGCTTGCTCAGATCGAATTCTAGAATTCAAAGTCCCCCTTTTTAAGGGGGATTTAGGGGGATTCAAGCCCACTTCGCTTATTTCTAGAGATGTGTATACACAGTAGCCTCTCCGACAGGAGATATAAAAAAACGACAAGACAGGGGATGCCCCTACAGATTTTTATTGCTCACCTAAAATTTTGGACATATTAATCGTTTTGAATGATACTTTATTTCGATAAAAATAGCCCCAACTTCTCTAAGAAGTCGAGGCTATCTTTCTTTATAAACTCACTAAGCAATAAAAATTATCACATGTAGAATTAAGTAATCCCGAACACAACAACCAAGCCTAATACTGCCCCAAAGATAATCAAGGCGTAGAACTGAGCACGTCCGGTTTCCAGATATTTCAAACCTTCACCGCCTAGCAATGTCGCCAAACCTGTCAGATTCACCGCACCATCAACGACGCGATAATCTACTTCCATCACCTGACGGGCAACTCGACGTAAACCGATCACAAATACATTATTGTAAAGATCGTCGATGTACCACTTGTTGAGCGAGAGATTGTAGAGTGTTGGAATCTTGGATGCGATCGCACTGGGATCGATTTTACGGCTCAGGTACATCAGGGATGCTAGAGTGATCCCGATCAATCCGATGCCGACGGAGCTACCAGCCATGATCAAGAATTCGTTTAAGTCGAATTCGTGAGCATGTTCGGCAACATGTCCAGGTGCGGAGATAAACGCCTCGAAGTAGTTATTAAACGGCGTGCCGATTAAGCCAATCAGGGCTGAAGGTACCGCGAGGATCACTAGCGGTAAAGTCATACTCCAAGGGGATTCATGGGGATTGGCGGCATGATGCGCTTCGCCATGACTGTCGTGGTCATCATGAGCATCTGCACCACTGGGGCGAGCTGCTGCAAGTAATTGCTGTTGAATTTTTTTGTCATTGCCTCGGAAACTACCCTCAAAGGTCGAGAAATACATGCGAAACATGTAAAACGCAGTTATCCCTGCCGTAGCAAAACCAACTACCCAGAGCAGCGGATTTGAGGCGTATGTGGCTCCGAGGATTTCGTCTTTTGACCAGAATCCGGCAAAGGGGGGAATGCCGGAGATTGCCAGGGTACCGATGAAGAAAGTGCCTGCCGTAATTGGCATATGTTTCCGCAACCCACCCATCAGGCGCATGTCTTGAGCCAGGACGGGATTGTGTCCGACGACTTCTTCCATGCCGTGGATCACGGAACCAGAACCGAGGAACATCATCGCTTTGAAGTAAGCGTGAGTCATCAGGTGGAATAAACCAGCGGAATACGCTCCAACACCCATCGCCATGACCATATAGCCCAGTTGGGACATGGTGGAGTAGGCAAGTCCTTTTTTGATATCATTTTGGGTGATCGCGATCGATGCACCCAGAAATGCTGTAGTTGCGCCCGTCCAGGCGATCGTATCCATCGCTGCGGGGATCTGATCGAAGACGGGATACATCCGCGCAATCAGGAATACACCTGCGGCTACCATTGTCGCCGCGTGAATCAGTGCCGAAATTGGGGTTGGTCCTTCCATTGCGTCTGGGAGCCAGACGTGGAGCGGGAATTGAGCTGATTTGGCAACTGGTCCCAGAAATACCAGGATCGCCAATAGTCCAGCTAAACCACCGCTAATCGTACCTGTAGCCACCAATTCTTGGAGTTTGTCACCCATGATTTGGAAGTCAAAACTACCAGTCGCCCAGTAGAGTCCGAGCATCCCTAATAGCAAGCCAAAGTCCCCGACGCGGTTGGTGACAAATGCCTTTTGACAAGCATCTGCGGCACCTTTGCGATCGTACCAAAAGCCAATCAGCAGGTACGAACACATCCCGACGAGTTCCCAGAAGATATATACCTGAACGAGGTTGGGGCTGATTACCAATGCCAACATCGACGAGCTAAACAAACTCAAATAGGCGTAAAACCTAACATATCCAGGATCGTGAGACATATACCCGTGGGTGTAGATCATCACCAGCATGGCTACAGTCGTGACGATTACCAGCATTAGGGATGTGAGGTGATCGATCGTGTAGCCCATGCTCAGATGGAAATTACCCGCTGATGCCCACTCAAACGAATAGTTGTAAGTAGGATGCCCCTGAAATTGACTGGCGAGGATGGCAAAAGAAGCCGCCATCGCCGCGCCCATGAGCGAAATGATCAGAACTGCATTAACTTCTCGCAGTCCATTGGTAAATTTATTGAGCGAAATTAATCCCAATCCAACTAGCATCGCCCCAGCAAGGGGGAACACTGGAATCAACCAGGCATAATCGTATAGTGCTTCCATGTATATGTTGAAATCTAATGATTAAGGATGGACAAACTAGCTGAAGTGACTGTTGACTGGGGCGGATAAATGCCACTGTTGCACTTAGTGGTTGATGTTAAGTCCTTATCTAGTATGCCCCAGTTCACCCATCACCCTTAACTTAGTACAGGTAACTTGACATCTATCCAGTTGGATTTGCTGTAGGCAATAATACTTATATCTGCCAGTGTCATCATAGCCCCGATTCCACTGAGTTACAATTTTTGTATCCGCCTAAAATTCTCCACACCCTGACAACTGAGATGATCGGACAGTACTGGTACAAATCAACAATTTTATTAGTTGCGATAGGTGTAACATTTGTCCAGCCTGGACGGAGCGATTCGTCGTCAAGTGCCGATCCAGTTTATTCAGAACCTTTTTGCCTGAAAATATTTGAAGGAGTGTCGGAGAAAGCAAGATCTGGGAGCTGGCAAATTTCCGATCTAGATCGGCACATTCTCACTCAATGCCGAGCCAAATTTCCACCGACGGTAGATGCTCAAATTCCGTTGCCGACTGCGGCTGAATGTGTGTTAGTGGTCAAAACGCTTGTGGAAGGCGGGTTGAGCAAAGTTAAAGAAATTGAGTTGCCAGAAGAAAAAGTCAGATCTATTGAACGATGTGATGAGGTGCTTAAATATTATTCAATGCCGTCGGTAAATATGCTACCGACATTAAAACCGAATCAGAAAATAGTTGTCGATCGAACTAGCTATCAAACGCAGGCACCGCAGCGGGGTGATATTGTCGTCTTCAATCCGTCCAATCTAGCTCAGTCTGAACCAACTCAACAACCATTAACCCGCCGAGCGATCGGTCTACCTGGAGAAACAGTTAGAATCGAAAATGGTAAGGTTTACATTAATGGTAAATTTTATCGCGAAGATTATCTTACTCAATCAGCAAAAGACAAATCACGATCTTTTTCAATTCCTGAAAACAGCTATTTAGTTGTTGGTGACAATCGCAATAGTCCTGATGAAAGTATTGTCACTAGGAGTTCAATCGTTGGTAAAGTTGTTTGGCACTTTTAAGTTAGGATTTGGTTTTTAGGCTTTGGGCTTTAGGGAAAGATAGATAAAAATCAAGACAAAGAGCTGTAAATCTGCCCCTTGCCTTATTAAAAATATTCAATTTCTAGTTACCAGCTAAATTGGTGTACCGTGGACGAGATTGTTGAGTAAAGCCTCAATCTGCTCCATCGCTTGTTGGTTTTCTGGTTGGTGTTGAGCCGAATCAGCTAAACCACCCAATTGCTGTTTAAAGGTATTGATATGATCTTGTAATGGTTGAATCATTTCTTGATATAAATCAATCTTGGCAACTAGTTCTGTTGATGTTTGTTTAGTAACTTGATGTTGGGATTCTAGCTCTTGAACTTGTTTTGATTCACGTAGATAAGCTTCAACTTGCTGCTCGATTTTGGACTTGGTTTGTTCGATCGTGCCGCGCAGATTTTGGATATCTGTCTCTAGCTGAGTGATTTCGGCTTGTTGCTGCTGGCGTTGTTGATCCAACAGGCGCAATATAGCTTCCCACTCAATTTGGGACTTGTCCGCATCTTCAGGCGGATGACCTTGGCGTTGACGCAGGACGCGATTGTGAATCTGCAGATAAGTTTGACGTTCGCGCATGGTTTGACGCTGACCATCGAGGGTGTGGTCAAGCATATTGTAGCCATCTTGTTCGTCAGCTAAATCTGCTTCGAGTTTGAGTTTATTGAAGTCATTGGCGACCAGAATAGCTGCTTGAAGCTCATCGATTACTACTTGTTTTTCTTGGAGTTCTTCTTCCTCTAGGTGGACAAAATGTACCGATCGATCTACCTCCGTTTGGAGACTAGTTACAGTTGCTTGCAGTTCAGCGATTGGCATGGATTCCAACAAATTGAGGTCGATTTTTTGGTCGTCACTTAAGTCAATCCCACCACCTTTAGACATCAGATAAATCTTCTGATAGTTGTCCTGCTCGACTTGGAGTCTGACAGTCAGGCGTTGGATATATTCTTGCTGCATACTCAGGGTATGTTGCTGAACTTCCCAGGCGGTTTGGGTTTCTTCGAGGGAAGTTTGTAGCTCTTGAAGCTGTTGCTTGCGCTGCTCGATTTCTTGCTGCTGTCGATCGAGTTCTGCGGTAGTTTCCAGGACTAGTTGTCGCTGCTGCTGGAGTTGAGCCTGATGACGATCGAGTAAATCCTGTTGAACTTCGATCGCTGTAACTGTAGTTTCTAGCTGTTGCGGATTCAGAGCATTGCTCGAACTACCTAATTGATGCAGAGCAGCGCGAATTTCAGTAACTTGCTGCTCACTCAATCCACCACCAGCGGACTGCTGCTGTGCCAGTAACTGCTCTTTTTGTTGCAAGTTCTCCCACCGCGCGGCTAGCTCTTGGCGAGACAGCTCGTGTTGCTCTAGGGTTGATTCCAGAGCCTGAGCCTCTTGAGTCAATCTGTCGAGTTCGGAGCGAGTGCTTTCGAGATCTTCTTCCCGTCCGTAGATTTCTTCTTGACGCAGTTGCAATTGTTGGCTTTGAAGGCTAAGAGACTGCCGCCAGCTTTCAATTTCATCAGCTTCCTTCTTATATTTTTCAATTTGGCGCGAGAGATTTTGTAATATCCCCACCAGATGTTTGCCCGCTTCCCGCAATTGGGATTGGATTTGGCGATTGGCATTCATGTCAACCAGTACCAGCACACCTGGACTAAGGTTACTTGCCTCATCAGGTGCGGCAACTAGCTCTTCGCCAGGAATCGCACTCCACGTCTGCTCGCTCCGCTGACAAGCTAGGAGCTTGAGTTCAGCTTTAGTTCTACCGCTGATATTAAACCCAGATTTTGGTTTTTGGACTTCTGCTAGATACAACACGTTAATATTCCCTTCTGATACAAATAAATTTAAGTTTTGCCGAGCATACAGACTCGAATTAGTTGGTCCATATTATAAATCTGAGCAAGCAGTGAGTTTGGGTAGCTGCCTCCACAACCATATATACATCGACTGTCAACTGCCATCAGCATAAAACTCGTTCACGGAGTGTGAGCTTTGCTCAATCGATCCTCAGTTTCTTGTTGCCAAGATTGTGAGTCGCTAAGATTGCTTGGAGTGAGTGTGATTGTCACTCACAACCATATATACATCGATTGTCAAGTGTTATCAGTATGAAATTCGCAGAAATTTTCGATCGATCTTGAAAATTATGAAACAAATTAGGGGTTGTGTGGGAAAACTGAATGTAGCGGACATAAATGCGTCATCGACATCTACTCCTGGACAAATCGCCAATCGGCTGCCAATCGAACCGATGCTTGCTCTGTAATTTACCGAGAGAGTATCGATAGCTAAGTCGCTCAAAGCCGCTATGTCTGGTCATTACATATCTAGTTCAGGATAATCTTCTTATAATTATTAGCTATGAAACCTATTTATGACCTTTAGAGATCGTCGGTTTATCTTCTCAATGTCTTCTGTCCTCGTGTCCATTTACCCCATTAATTAGCAGATATATGAAAACAGTTCTAGTTGTGGATGATAGTACCGCGCAGCGGGAAATGATCAAAGAGCTACTCCAAGCTAGTGGGATGACCGTAAATGTCGCTATGGATGGCGAACAAGCGATCGCCGTCGCGCTGGAAATAATTCCAGACATCGTAGTGCTTGATGTCGTCATGCCCAAAATGAATGGCTACGAAGTTTGTCGCAAACTCAAATCCGACCCCAAAACTCAAGATGTGCCCGTAATCCTGTGCAGTTCTAAAAGTGAGGATTTTGATAAGCACTGGGGAATGCGACAAGGTGCTGATGCTTACGTCTGCAAGCCGTTCGAGCCAGTAGAATTACTCAGCACCATTAAACAGTTATTGCGAGGCTAAATCTAATGGTACTCAATTTAGATTTTTTAACCAGTGATGACGCGCCGAGAACTGCTGAGGTAGATGTTGGCAGTCGAGAGGGGGAATTATGCTTACGATTTGAGGTACCTTCTGGCAACGAGTTTGCACTCGCGGCTTCTGGGGTACGAGAGGTGATGTCAGTTTATCTCGATCGGATTACGCCGATTCCCAATGCTTCACCCTTTTTCTTGGGCACTTACAATTGGCGTGGTCAAGTAATTTGGGTCGCAGATTTGGGTCAGTTTCTCGGCGACAAAGTGCTGGTAAATACTGATATTAGTGAAATTTCGATTCTGATTGTGGAGGAGCAAGAACTAGTGATGGGTTTTGCCGTTCATACCGTAGCGAATACCGAATGGTTGAATGTCAACCAAAATCTCGCCGCCGAACGGGAGATCCCCGCCGAGATGAAACCCTTTATCAAGGGCGTTTATGCCACATCTGGATCGGATACACCGGAGCTAAGATTGCTAGATCAAGTAGCAATCTTGCGCTCTACTCACTGGACTATCTAACAATTAAATTAAAGCTTATAAAAAATACCCGATTCATCAAAATAGCTCGTTATTGACAGGAACTAACATGATTTCCAATTCTGATTACACCCAAGACTATACCCAAGAATATCAATTAGCTGAAGCTGCTTATTTACAAGGCAACTATGAAAAAGCAGCATCAATTATTGATAGCTTAGTGACCAAATTTCACGACGATCCTAGTGTCAGACTACTGCGGGGACACATCTACTGCTACGGCTTGTATCAATATGAGATCGGTAAAAAAGAGTATGAATATGTACTGACGATCTCTACCGATGCTGAATTTCTCCAGTTTGCCAATAGTGGTCTGGAATATGCGAATTCTTGTCTGAGTCAAGCGGTCGATCGAGTTGACAAACAACAGTTTGGCAGTGGTCATTCAGGTGGCGATTCTGGCGGACATTACCGCGAAACTACTACCGATCCGGCGGAACTAATGACCTGGAGACAGCCAGAAGATCTGACTGCTGATGAAGATTTCGATCTGGCGGCACTCAGCTTCAATGTCGATATGTCAGGACAACTATTCCCCAGCCAAGCCACAGACTTCTTCTCTGAGGGGTCAAATTCTGGAGGGTACTCACAGCCATCTCGTGCCAATGTTGCCACTGGATTTCATAATAACGAGCAAGAAACCCTGACTGATGCTTTTGCGTTTGGCTACACTCAAACCGAGGGCGATCCAACTGGTACTCCAGATACTGGACTGCTCCAAACTTTCTCCGCTGTCGAAAAAACGGAAGCGGGCGATGATACTGGCTTTTTCAATATCTCTCCAGCCGCACATCGAGCTTTTGCCAGCTTCGATCCAGATCGAGCTAATGGTGTCACTGATTCACCACCACCGCCCCAGGTGGCCGATGTCGTCGATCCAGCAGATCGACCCACGATGATTTTTGCCAGTAATAGCTCAGAAGATCATGCTTTTAGCGACACAGATCGCCCCAATTCGGGCTTTTCAGTAGCGGATATCTCAGACGCACTCAATGAAATTAGTGGGGCGTTACCACAAGCTTGGCCACCAGTCAATCCATCATCTGAGCAGATGAATTGGATGAACAATGATGTCGTAGTTAATGCCAGAAATGCCACTACGTTCGATGATAATCATGGCGAAGCGACTAACGACTTCATGAATTTTGGTGGGCCGAGCACTTTTCATGATGATTTTGCAGCTCAAGCTAATTCACTACAATCACCTGTTAATCTATCTCCGTCTGCCGACAGTGGCGGCACCCAATCTGGATTCTTTGACCTACCAGACAACTTTCTGGCACCACCTGAGCGATCTCCACTGGATCCTCCCAAATCTTCGGCGATGTTTGATGACAGCTCGACATTTATCAATGGGGTGTCGATCTCTGGGATTAAAACACCCCAATCATCGATGGACAGTGCCATCTATCGGGATGAGAATACTTACATGAACAGCGAAAAATCTGCTGGTGGGATCTTAGCACCGTTTGAAAATGCTTCATTCCAGAAGAAACAGTGGTTAATTTCTGGTGCGGCGGGGATCGGTGCGGCTGTGGCGATCGCGGGAGTCACGTTTGGCTGTAGCCTGACCCTCGACAAGAAAGATGAAGCCGCACGCGGGCCAATCCAACAGGCGGGACTAATCATGATGGTAGTGGGCGGTCTGACCAGCTTTGGGATTACCAAAATTTTGACTGGACAGTATACCAAACAGGTGACTCGCAGTGTCCGAGACCTCCAATCCAACTTTGAGCAAGTCTCTCAGGGCAATATGTCTGCCCGCGCTACGGTATCTTCCCAAAATGAATTAGGTACACTGTCTTCAACCTTCAACTATATGTTGCAGTCGGTTGTTACCAGCAACTCCGAAGCTCAACGCAAAGCCCGCGATATGGAGCTAGCCAAGGATGAACTCCAACGCCAGGTAATTCGCCTCCTGGACGATGTAGAGGGGGCTGCACGGGGCGATTTGACCGTGAAGGCAGAAGTAACTGCTGACGTACTTGGTGCGGTTGCTGACTCGTTTAACTTGACGATCGATAGTCTGCGCCAGATTGTACAGCAGGTACAAGTTGCCGCTGTCCAGGTGAACCAAGGCTCGACGGAGAGTGAAGCGTTTGCAAGAAGACTGTCCTCGGATGCCCTCAGTCAAGCGGAAGAGCTAGCTGTAACGGTGAACTCCGTCCAAATGATGACTGCCTCGATTAAACGGGTAGCCGAAAGTGCGCGGGAATCGGAAGAAGTAGCCCGCACCGCATCCGCAACCGCATTGCGCGGTGGTGAAGCGGTAGAACGGACGGTAGCAGGTATTCAAGAGATTCGCGAAACAGTAGCAGAAAGTACGCGGAAAGTCAAGCGTCTGGCAGAATCTTCCCAGCAGATTTCCCAAATCGTCTCGGTAATTTCTCAAATTGCTTCTCGTACCAACTTACTCGCCCTCAACGCCAGTATCGAGGCAGCCAGAGCGGGTGAATCCGGTAAGGGGTTTGCGATCGTTGCCGATGAAGTCCGTCAGCTAGCAGATAGAAGCGCGAAAGCTCTCAAAGAAATCGAGCAAATCGTACTCCAGATTCAAAGTGAAACTGGCTCGGTAATGGCAGCGATGGAACAAGGTACTCAACAGGTAATTGCTGGTACCAAACTAGCAGAGGAAGCCAAACGATCGCTTGATGACATCATTCAAGTATCCAGCCGGATCGATGCCCTGGTGCGATCGATTACCACCGATACGATCGAGCAACGAGAAACTTCCAAAGCAGTTACTGAAGTTATGCAATCTGTCGAGATTCAAGCCCAGTCAACCTCCCAAGAAGCCCAAAAGGTATCTTCGTCCCTCGAAAACCTGGTGGTTGTTGCGAGAAATCTACTGACTTATGTTGAGAGATTTAAAGTCGAGTAGATGATGGAAGTGGATAGTGGCTAGTGAATAGTGACTAGTTAAAGCGAAAGAAAAGCAGCTCAAACCTTTCACTATTTACCACTGTCTTGAAAAGGTGCTCCACCTGGGGAAACCCCAAGACCGCACTTTTCGCTAAACCACCGAACCGCTAAACCACTAAACCACTAAACCACTAAACCACTAAACCACTATCCCCTAGTTATGGAACACGATCGCATCCTAGGCTACTTCTTAGAAGAAGCCATCGAACACTTAAACACGATCGAGCAAGGCTTGCTCAATCTCCCCGAAACAGTCAAACAGCCCGCGATGATTCGGGAGCTGTTTCGGGCGGCACATTCGATCAAGGGTAGTGCCGCCATGCTAGGGCTGGCTGATGTCCAGAAAGTGGGCAATCAGTTTGAAGCCAACTTCAAATTGCTCAAAGAACAGCCGCAAATTGCGGTAGATAAGCAACTCCAATCACTATTTCTCGAAAGTTTTAGATTTCTGCGAGCAGGAATTGAGGAAGTGCGAGTATCAAAAGATCCTTATCGCCAAGATCCGAATACACCCGATCCGATCGGCGATCCAGTTTTTGAAGAGCTAAAATCTTATTTACAACAGTTGCTATCTACAACTGAGCCAACTGTTGCACCTGCAATTAACCAGAATCCAGCTCGCGATCCTGCCCTAGAGCAAGTCTTTGGTGAATATGTCACCCGCAAATTAGCGGAAATTATTAGTCTCTGCTCACAGCCAGATCGAGTAGAAACTCGCACCCAAATTCAACAGATTTGCCAAAAATTAGGTAACTTGGGTGAAAACTTTGAGTTTTTGGAGTGGACAAATCTATTTACAGCCTGCCGATTGGCAACAGCAAATCCCGCAAACCATCTGCCTAAATTGGGTGGAACGATCGAGGTTGCCGTTAAACAAGCTCAGATTTTGATTTTAGCCGATCGACATCAATCGATCTCAATTACTCCCGATCTAGCTGATGCGATCGCGCCACACAATTCTGGTGTTCTAGCTGTTGAAAGTATCGGCACCTGGGAACTAGATGATATCGCCAGTATTAATCTCGATTCGGGAAATACCACCCAGAAATTGATTGGTAAAGATAATCATCCGATCATTCTCCAGCAGCATTCTGTTCCGGTATCGTCAATTAGTAGTGGCGGATCTTTTGATTTTGGCGATCGAGCCGTTTTTTCGGAGCTAGCAGTTGATTCAGATGAATTGGAACTGAATGAGTTTATGAACTTACTCAGCGATGATATGCCGACAGAAGGCACCTGGATGGATGATGATGATTTCTTTGGGCAGGAACTTCCGCTCAAAGATCCAAATGATTCGATGTTTTTAGATCCCGATCTTGCCAGTGCTATCTTAGTCGAAAATGAATCAAAAATAGTTGCTGTCGATTATGGTGAAGAGACATTTTACTCGCCAGATTTTGAAGGTATCAATGATGGCGATATGCCTAGCTTTTTGTCAGATACAAAACTAGTCGCTGCTCAACATCAACCGATCGATCTCGGACTAGATCTCAATGGGATCGATCGACAATTTCAACCAGAATCAGGCTCGAATCTAGACCTCAATTCTTCGGCTCCAGACTTTAGCTTGGATCGGCCAATGAGTGAGCTATTTCCCACAGTTGCTTCACCTGAAAAATGGCCAGAAGTAGCCGATCCACTCCTCACTGATGCCCTTGCGATCGAGCATCAAGTTGAACCCAATGATTTTCAGCTCGATCTCCCACCAGCGACAATTGAACCAGATAATTCACCGCTATTCCCGTTCCAGGAGGCTATGCCAACATCAGGAATTGCTACAACTCCTGAGATGGATAATCCCTTCGATAATTTTGAGCTGCAATTAGCAGACTCGTTCGATGCTTTACCATCTGAGAATGACTATTTATCGACTTCAGATATTCTCTTATTTGAAGAACTAGATGCTCCTCAACCGCCAGAAGCTCTAGTCGCAGCAGATATCCAGAATATTAGTGACTCTGAACAACTTTCAGATGAATTAGGCGATTGGCTCGATCTGGAAATCGATGCTTCAGGTGAGATGTTGGGTACACAAGATCGAATCGACGATCTCCAAGATTTCGATCTAGATCTGCTCAATAGTATGGAAGCAGGAGTTACCGATTCGATTCTCCAAAGGAGAGGCTATTGCAAAAGCAAACGCTCCGCTACCGCCAACAATGATGATTTAGCTGGCTTGGGCTTTGATGCTTTCGGCGCGGATGATTCAACTGTAACTGATATCCCGATGAATGATTCGATCGCGGCTGAATTAGCTCCATCGATCGATGACGATCTAGAAAACTTTAATCTTGACGATCTTAGTGATAAATCAGCAGTAGAAACTCCTGCTGCTGCTGATTTATCGGATTTAGATTTCGATCTGTTTACTGATAATTTAGCATCTGCTAGCAATGATGATGCTTTTGGTGACTTAGATTTCAACCTATCAGAGATTGGAGATTTAGATCCAGCAGCCAGCTCCGACATGTTTGCCGAGCTGGATTTAGATAGCTCGAATAATCTTGATTCAGTGGCAGATTTAAGTAGCAGTAATGAATTTGCAGATTTAGACTTAGATCTGAGTCTCGATTCCCCATCTGCGGAATTTGGCGATTTATCCGAGTTAGACTTCGACTTAGGCGATATTAGCACCGAAATCGGCAGTAATGAATTGACTGATTTCGGCAATATTTTAGGCGAATTACCTGCCTCAAATCTGGCTGCGATGGAGGATTTGGACGCACTATTTAAGACTGAGAACATCGGCTCAGTGACCGCTGGAGAGACGTTTGACGATTTAGACGCGCTGATGATGGCTGCGGCACCAACCGCCGCTGTCGAGCCTAATTTCGACGATCTAGATGCTCTAATGAGTACTGGTGCGGCGATTACCGCAGTTGCTGCTGTTGCCACTGTCGCTACAGTCGCTACAGTCGCCAGTTCAGCACCTGCTGATTCTAAACCAAAAGTAGTCGATCGCAAATCAACGAAACAAGCACGGACATTTGAGCAAACCATGCGGGTGTCTGTCCGACATCTGGACAATCTCAACAACCTCGTCGGGGAACTCGTCGTCAACCGCAACACCCTAGAGCAAGACCAAAATCGGATGCGCCAGTTTGTCGAAAAACTGCTCTCCGAAGTCCAAAAGCTCAATGATGTGGGTAAACGGATGCAGGATCTGTACGAAAGATCGTTGATGGAAAACTCCCTGGTAGCCAGTCGTCAGCAGGCAAAAGCGAATAGCAACAGCAGTAGTAATATTCCTCAAGCTGGTGGCGAGGAAAACAGCAACGGCATCGAATACGATCCACTGGAGATGGACAAATTCACGCCGATTCACTTGCTCTCCCAAAAGATGATCGAGCTGACTGTGCGTGTGCGGGAGTCAACGGCGGATATCGAATTCGTCGTTGATGGTAGTACCGAAGTCACCCGCACCCTGCGTCAGATTACCGGACAGCTCCAAGAAGACTTGACCAAATCACGGATGATCCCTTTTGCTCAAACCGCCGACAGGTTGCAACGGGGCGTGCGCGATAATGGTCTCAAATACGGCAAGCAAGTCGAACTCACCGTCGAAGGACGGGACACCCTCATCGACAAAGTGATCCTCGAAAGCCTCACCGATCCACTAATTCACATGGTGAATAACGGGATCGCCCACGGGATTGAATCGATCGAAGCCAGACAAGCTGCGGGTAAACCAGCCGATGGCAAAATCATGATTCGTGCCCTCCACCAAGGGAACCAAACGATCATTTCGATCTCCGATGATGGGGCAGGAATTGATACTGAAAGAGTCAAGCAAAAGGCACTTGAGAAGGGAATTATTACCCCTCAAAAAGCTGCCACAATGTCCAAATCTGAGATCTACGATCTGCTGTTCCTACCTAGTTTCTCCACCAAAGATCAGGCGGATGAACTAGCTGGACGCGGTGTGGGGATGGACGTAGTGCGGACAAGTATCACCGAAATTCGAGGCACAATTACCACCGAATCAACACTCGGTGTCGGCACGACGTTTACCATTCGTCTACCACTAGCACTGAGTATTGCCAAGGCTCTAATTGCGGTAAATAACAAGTGCAATATTGCCTTCCCAATGGATGGAATTGAAGATACTCAAGATGTCAGCCCCGAACAAATTCAAACGAATGCTGACGGTCAACAGTGCATCTTCTGGCGGGACGAAATGATGCCGTTCAAACCCCTATCTGAACTGCTGGAATTCAACCGCCCATTACCACGCAATAATTTCTACACTACCAATGAAGATGACAGCGATCTCGTCTCCATCTTGATTCTGCGGAGTGATGGCAACCTCACCGCCGTTCAAGTAGACAAAATCATCGGCGACCAAGAAATCGCAATTAAACCACTCCAGGGACCAGCCTCCAAGCCGCTAGGCATCGCTGGTGCAACAGTAATGGGGGATGGACGGATCATTCCGATCGCCGACGTGATGGAGCTAATCGACCTCGCCAAGGGCATCCTGACTCGTCAAGTCTTGACCGACTGGACAGCTCAGATGGCAGCTTCAACTGTCCAACTCCCCGAATCGATGGTACTGATCGTCGATGACTCGATCACCGTCCGCGAACTGCTCTCACTCACCTTCAAACGGGCTGGCTACCGCGTCGAACAAGCCCGCGATGGTCAGGAAGCCTGGGACAAACTCAGAGCTGGTCTCCCCTGCGATATCGTCTTCTGCGACATCGAGATGCCCCGCATGGACGGATTGGAATTCCTCTCCCGCGTCCAAAAAGATGCCGCCCTCAGCAAGGTACCAGTTGCCATGCTCACCTCGCGAGGTAGCGACAGGCACCGCCAAATCGCCTCCCAGCTCGGTGCCAGCGGCTACTTCATCAAACCATACCTGGAAGAAGCTCTGCTCGATGCCGCCAAGCGGATGATCAAGGGCGAAGTGCTTCAGATTGTCTAGTCTACGGTCTTTAATTCTTCTCTATATGATTTTAAATGCCCGTTCAGCGGGCATTTTTGTTGCTTAAAACAACATTAAATATCCCGTAGGGTGGGCATTGCCCACAGACCATTTTTGATTTAGCAATATGAATATTGAGGATGCCTATTATCAGTAAATTAGTGTAGAATTTACTTGATAGGATCAAATAATTTAAAGTCTTTTGTTTTGACCGGATATGGCCTGTGGTCATTGCCCACTATACAATTTTACTAAAGATATGAACAGCTCAAAATCTTTCACTAAATTAGAACAAATCATCCAAAAAGCACTTGATGGCGATATTGCTAATTTAGATCTTTCAAAAGATTTTGTGGAAGCCGACTTGAGCGGTATTAACTTGAGCGGAATCAAACTGCGTAAAGCTGACCTGAGAGGAGCTAACCTGAGTGGTGTCAACCTGAGTGTGGCTAACCTGAGCGGTGCCAATCTAAGCGGTGCCAATCTGAGTGGTGCCAACCTGAAGGGGATCGAACTAAACGGAGCTAATTTGAATGGAAGCCTCCTGATTGAAGCCAAGCTAATTGAAGCCAATCTGAGTATATCTGACTTGATTGATGCTAATTTGAGTGGTGCTAACCTAAACGGTGCCTATCTGATTGAAGCCGATCTGAGTGGTGCTAAACTAGATTTTGCAAATGTTAAAAAAGCCCTGTTTTTGAGAGCAATAGGAATATCGATCGATGACAAAGAAGACCTAAAGAGGAGAGGTGCTATTTGGATAAAGTAGCCGTAAGGCGGGAAATGTCAATAGATAATCTGACCCGAAGTAATAACTTCAGATTTAGGCACGATCGAATTGAGTTATCTCATTCGCGATCGCTTAGATCGAGTGGCGCGATCAGATTACGGTTATGTAACCGCCTTCACATTACTCTTCCGGTAGTGGCTCAAACTGTATCATGCTTGATTTAGCCATTCCAACCACTGCAAAAGGGTGGAGACTGTCACTTACAGTTAGCTGAATTGTTGGCGGTAGCGGAGCGTTTGCTTTTGCAATAGCCTCTCTATCTAATTCGCGATCGCTTAGTCTGTTTAACAGGTGATTTTTTCGCTCTGGATGATGTTTTAATCGTTGAATTAGAGCTGAAGAGATGGCGGAATGGAGATCGCTTGTACGTCGATACGATCCAATCACTGGAATAGTGGCTCATTGCCCCCAATTCTAATCCACAAAAGGTCGCGATATAAACGGGTAAATTGGACTCGATCGAATGTCTCACCATCCCCACCAACTGCTGTCCTGTATATGTTTTGGCACCAGCGAACTGAGCAATTCCCAGATAAAATAACCCAACTAATGCCAGCCACAAACTTAAATATAATATTCGCCCAATCGTACCAATAATCGGCCCATGTGACCAGATCGATCGATGTTTAATTGCCTTTTGATATGGTCGCCACAAGTATCGAAATATCCCCCAGCGTTTGTAATGAAAGGAGTATAAATCTAAATCTGGCCCAAAAATCAGCCCACTCACCAAAAAGCCACCCGACACCCAGAAGGCTAAATCGGCACGGGAAGTCATAAATAGCGTGCCCCCAGCAATAAAGGGTAAACTCCAAAGGGTCACTCGATCGTGTGTACGTCCAGAAGGCAAGATAATTAGTTGATAATTGATAGTTGATAGATCTGTAGGGGTAGGTGTCTTGTCGTTTTTTTATTCGGGGGGAACCCCCGTTGGCGGAGCCTCTCCCCCAGGAGAATAAAAACGCCGCTTCATGCTAACGATTGTCGATGCTACTGTTCGATCTTAAACAAAACCTACCCTCCTCCACCAGGATCTAAAAAGATCTCAAATCAGTTCTACAGATACAAGGGCAATTATACACTTCCGATCGCGATCCACTATCCACACTTCTCCTTGCGGAGAGGTTTCACCAACGGCTACGCTCTGCTAAGGCAGACGCTACGCGAACAGTGCAAGCCCTTCACCATCCACCACATGACAAACTTGACTGACGAACAATATAAACAAAAGATGCAGCGGCGGCAGCAGGTGCAGGCGGAGAAGATCGAGAAATCGATCGACAAAAAAGGCTTGATTATCGTCAATACGGGCACAGGCAAAGGCAAAACCACCGCCGCGCTGGGAATGGTGCTCAGGTCTCTAGGACACGGCTATAAAGTCGCGATCGTCCAATTCATCAAAGGTGCGTGGGAACCAGCCGAGAAAGCCATTTTAGAGCGGTTTGGAGACCAAATAGTATTCCAGGCGATGGGGGAAGGTTTCACCTGGGATACTCAGGATCGGGAGCGCGATATTGCTACGGCTGAACGTGCATGGGCGCAAGCGTTGAGCTATATTATCGATCCTGGGTATCAATTGGTGTTATTGGATGAGGTTAATATTGCCCTCAAATTGGGTTATCTCAGCCCCGAAGTTGTTATCGCTGGACTAGCCCAAAAGCCAGAATTTTCCCATGTTATCCTCACTGGTAGAGGTGCGCCCCAGAGTTTAATTGATGTTGCCGATCTAGTTACCGAAATGACGATGATCAAGCATCCTTTTCGGGAACAAGGAGTTAAAGCTCAACCTGGGATTGAATTTTAGGTCGATAATTTCGATTGTTTTTATTTACTCAGCAGATTGTACTCTTTGCAATAATCTTGCTCGTTTTTGTTGGCGCAATTCTAAATCAATTTGAGCGATTCTCCTGAGGGAGACGCTCCGCGAACGCGTCATCTAGAAATAGATTATATAGTTCTAGCTGACGATTGCTTTCGCGCAAGCCATCGAGACATCTTTTTCTAGTCTCTTCGTTAGGATAAGGATATCTTTCTGCCATGACAAATTCCAACCTTTCTCAATTTCTTGAATACTTGCATTGGCAGCCGATTACCTCAGCTTTCAGCCACAAATCTGCACTTGTCCATCAACAACCTGAGTCAAAAAAACCTGTAACTTTACAGTTGAATCATCTAAACATTCGCCCGTCAGCAGACTAAAGTTTTGCTTGTAGATCGGTGATGCGACTTTGGGAATACCATTTCTGTCGCCGACAATTCCTCTCGATAACACGTAGGCTTTGCTGAATGGATCTAGATTATCGATCGCATACACATCTTCCCCTTCACCGACTCTAAATACGGCGATTTGTTGATCGTTTATGAGCGCACAAACTCCGGTATTTGGGAGGATTCGATCGAGTGGACAGATTGTTGTCCATTGTTGGGTGATTGGCTGAATTGATTCTGTTGTAGTCATAATAAAAATTGGAGTTTGGGAAGAAAGTTGGATTACCAAATTTCATTCATGTTTAATGCAAAACCTGACAGGAGTTCATCACAGTCAACTTTGATAGGCGCATCTAATATTTCTAGCTCTTGTCCAAGTCGATAAATTTCAACCTTTTTATCTTGGGGATTAATCAATAAACCTAACTTTACACCAAGAGTTTGATATTCTACCATCTTAGTTTTGACTGCATTTAGCCTGTCAGTAGCAGAACGTAGCTCTATTACAAAATCGGGAACTACTTTAATAAACCCTTTAATATTTACACCCTCTAACCGCGATCTTTCGATCCAAGAAACATCAGGCGAAATTTTACCTCCACCGATAGCGATAAAATCATAACCAGTTGAGGAGTCAAATACACGACCTAATTTAGTTCTATCGTTCCAATTCCAAACTCTGGCAAACAATGTACCATTCTTCTCACCAGTTTCGCCACCTGTTGGAGCCATAACAATCAATTCGTGATTTCGCGTTAATTCTAGTCTTAGATCGGGGTTGTCGATACAAAGTAGATCGAATTGTTCTGGGGTGACGGTGAGGGTTGTATTGGCGACATTCAGTAGCAATGTTTGAGCAAGAGTGGGCGCAGTAGCTATCATTATAAAACCTCTGGTGAATGACGGCGATTAGAGATGTCCGAACTGTGATTAGATTGATTAACTATGATGATTTCACGATCGCAATCATCATAGTTAATCATTCAATCATTTTAATTATAGTTCAGCTAATTGCCGCTCATGCTCAAACACGGGACGGTTTTGTCCGCGCTCTTCAACAACAACGATATTCGGATCGGGCGCGTCGGTATTAACGAAGTGTTGGAACCGTTGCAACTTAACTGGATCTTTGAGGGTGGCATCCCATTCGCAGGCATATGTAGCTACTTGATGCGCCATTTCTGCTTCTAGTTCCTCAGCAATACCCAGGGAATCATTGATGATCACATCTTGGAGATATTCCATCCCGCCTTCGAGTTTATTAAACCAGGTAGCGGTTCGTTCTAGTCGGTTGGCGGTGCGGATATAGAACATCAGGAACCTGTCTACATAGCGGATCAGGGTTTCTTTGTCTAAATCAGCGGCGAGAAGTTGGGCGTGTTGAGGTTTCATCCCGCCATTACCGCAGACGTAGAGGTTCCAGCCTTTCTCGGTGGCGATGATCCCAAAGTCCTTGCTTTGCGCTTCCGCACATTCGCGGGTACAGCCGGAGACGGCAGATTTGAACTTGTGGGGGGCACGGAGTCCACGATAGCGGAGTTCTACTTCGATCGCAAGGCTGACCGAATCCTGCACCCCAAAGCGGCACCAGGTGCTACCCACGCAGGATTTAACTGTCCGCAGAGCTTTGCCGTAGGCGTGTCCAGATTCAAAGCCCGCAGCTACGAGCTGCTGCCAGATTAGGGGAAGTTGATCTACCCTTGCGCCGAGTAAATCGATTCGCTGTGCGCCTGTAATTTTGGTGTACAGACCAAAATCTTTGGCGACTTGTCCGAGGACGATTAGTTTATCGGGCGTGATTTCACCGCCTGGAATGCGGGGGATAACGGAGTAGGTGCCATCTCGCTGAATATTGGCGAGGAAGGAATCATTGGTATCTTGCAAGCTGACATGGGGCGCGTCGAGAATTTGGTCATTCCAAGCGGAGGCGAGAATCGAACCGACGGCGGGTTTGCAAATTTCGCAGCCGCGTCCGGTACCATGTCGATCGAGTAGCTGTTGGAAACTGTGGATATCTTGCGATCGAACTAAGCTGTATAATTCCTGACGGGAGAAGGCAAAGTGTTCGCAGATATGATTGTTGACGGCGATGCCCGCTTTTTTGAGTTCGGCTTTGAGTAAGTCGGTGACGAGGGGGACGCAACCACCGCAGCCCATACCCGCATTGGTACAGGATTTGACGCTACCAATATCGCGCAGCTCCTGCTCTTGAATCGCGGCGCAAATTTGACCTTTCGTGACGTTATTGCAGGAGCAAATTTGGGCAGTGTCGGGAAATTGATCTACGCCCATCGCCATGCTTGCGCCACTGCGGGGCGGTAAAATCAGATCCTCTGGATGGGGTGGGAGTGCCATCTGATTTTGCATCAGTTGGAGTAATGTACCGTAAACAGTCGCATCGCCGACTAGAATACCACCGAGTAAACGGGTGCCATCTTCATTGACAACCAGCTTTTTGTAAGTCCCCGCAATCGCATCATCGATCGCAATTACTTTCGAGCCAGCCGTCTTCCCAAATGCGTCCCCAAAGCTGGCTACATCGATGCCCAATAGCTTCAATTTGGTGGACATGTCTGCGCCAGTAAAATTATTATCTTCCTTCCCACAGAGGCGATCTGCGGCGACTTCTGCCATCCGATAGCCTGGAGCTACCAGCCCGAAAATTTGGTTATTGTAAAGGGCACATTCACCGATCGCATAGACATCAGGATCGGATGTTTGACAATTATCATCGATCGCGATGCCACCTCGATCGCCAATTTTCAGTCCAGACTGACGAGCCAACTCATCCTGAGGGCGAATACCAGCGGAGAACACGATCGTATCAGTCAATAATTCCGTCCCATCGGCAAACTGCATCTTGTGGACGCGCCCATGTTCATCAGCAACAATTTCCGTCGTCGATTTACCCGTATGAATGCCAATCCCCAAATCTTCAATCTTCTGGCGCAAGGTTGCCCCACCCGCATCATCTACCTGCACAGGCATCAATCGGGGCATAAACTCCACCACATGGGTTTTCAGTCCCAAATTCTGGAGGGCGTTGGCACATTCCAAACCGAGTAATCCACCGCCAACAACCACACCAACCTTGCAATCCTTGGCATAAGCTTCAGTCGCTTCCAGATCGCAAATCGTCCGATAGACAAACGTACCTGGTAAATCATTCCCTTTAATCGGCGGCACAAAAGGATAGGAGCCAGTCGCCAGCACCAGCTTATCGTAGCTAATCATCACACCCTTTGCAGATGTTACCGTCTTATTGGCTCGATCGATACTAATCGCCTTATCGCCAACATGTACTTGAATATTGTTGTCCTTGTAAAAATCTGGTGCAACCAGCGACAGATCCTCCGCCGTCTTCCCTGCAAAATATCCGCTGAGATTCACCCTGTCATATGCTACCCGTGGCTCCTCACAAAAGCAGATCAGTTCCCAATCTGCACCTTTTGCCGCCATCTGCTCCAAGAACCGATGACCAACCATGCCATTGCCGATCGTTACTAACCGTTTTGTCATGCCAATGATCCTTCTCTCTACAATAAACCCAAGTTCATTATAGGTTATGTAGATTTATTGGTCGGGTCTGTCGCTGTAGATACACAAATGTTCTAATTCACCAACCCACGAAAGATCCGTAGAGATTGAATTTGAAATTGCTGGTGCTTCGGGCATCGTTGGCGATGCGCTAACATATCATAGAATTATTGCATCAATCTATTTAATTGATTCAGCTCACCCCACAATTCACACGAATGTATTCTTTTTGGCAACGCCTCACATTATCAGATTTGTCACTAGATCGAGTGGTTGATGCTAGCTATGTGTATCGCTGGGTGGGCAGTCTGCACTCTTGGCGACAGCGAAGCTGGCTGATGCAGTGGGGGGATGAGATTGGGGCGATTTTGACATCCCTAATTTTTATCGTGTCGCCGTTTGAGAAGTCGATTCCTGGGCTGTCTACGGAGACAGTGGGGCTATTGATGATTGCAGTAGCAGCTTTTTGGATTTTGCTGACTGTCTCAGATGAGCGGACTGGTGGCGTTACGCCCATCCACGTTACAGTCTTAGCGTTTTGGGCAGTGTCGGCGATCTCTGCTGGATTGTCCCCTGTACGGGCTGATGCGATCGGGGGATTAAGCAAGCTGAGTTTATACTTATTATTATTTGTGATGCTGGCACGATTGTGTCGATCGAGTCGGATCCGCAACTGGCTGATTGCCATCTATCTGAATGTAGCTTTTATCGTCAGTGGTTATGGTGTGCATCAGGCAATTTATGGTGCCAAGCAGTTGGGTAATTGGGTAGATGCCGAGTCTACATTGGCGAAAACAACGCGAGTCTATAGTTATCTAAATAATCCTAATCTGCTGGCGGGTTATCTGTTGCCTGCGATCGCATTTAGCATCGCCGCATTCTTTATCTGGAAAGGCTCAATTCACAAGACTCTAGCCGTTGTGATGGTGGTAGTAGACACATCTTGTCTACTGGTGACATATTGCCGTGGTGCTTGGATTGGGCTAGTAGTGGGGATTATTGTCGCGGCGGGATTGGTTTATTACTGGTTGCGTCCGCAGTTGCCTAAGTTTTGGCGATCGTGGGGATTTCCGATCGTCTTAGGTAGTCTCGTCGTTATTGGTGGGCTAGCAATTTTAGTAATTCCCAGTTTACGCGATCGAGTTTTGAGTATTTTTAGTGGTAGCAAAGATAGCAGCAACAATGTCCGATTGGAAGTCTGGAAGGCTGTCCAAAAAATGATCCACGATCGACCAATTTTGGGCTTTGGCCCTGGCGATCGGGTATTTAAGAAGATTTACCCCATTTATCAGACTAGCCCACGTTTCGGGGCGATTGGAGCCTATTCGGTGTTTCTCGAAACAATCGTCGAGGTTGGCTATATTGGCTGTGCTTGTCTAATCTGGTTAATCGCAGTGACAGCAAATTGTGCCGTGCAAGGTTTAGTGCGATTGCGTCAAAATGGAGATTCACAGGCTTTTTGGCTGATGGCGGCGATTGTGTCAATTGTCGCAACTCTCGCTCAGGGTGCCACTGATACTGTCTGGTATCGTCCTGAAATCCAAACCCTGTGGTGGTTAACCGTCGGGATTGTAGCTAGCTTTTATCAGCCGTTAGCCACACCCGAACCCCAAATTAGTCAATCGGCAAGTGATGAATAATCAACGGCAAACTTACTACGATTTATTAGATGTACATCCAAGTGCTTCGGCGATTGAAATTCGGCGTGCTTATCGGGACTTGAGTAAAAAATATCATCCCGACACCACCATCCTCAGTACTGCGGCAGCCACCTCAAAATTTCAAGCTCTAAATCAAGCCTACGCTGTAATTAGCAATCCCGAACGGCGATTGACATACGATCTAGAAATCGGCTACTCGCGAGTAGTGGTAGTGCAACCTACCTCATTTCAGACCCTCAATTCTCGACCAGACAACTATCGGTCTTCAGCATATCTCGATCCAACCGATCGACCACTTTCTAGTGGTGAAATTACCGCGCTGTTGATGCTAGTCGTGACTTTTCTCGGTTGTCTAGTCTTGGCAATCTCAATCGGAATGATTAGAGGTGAAATATGACATTAACACAAGCTATATCTAGAGTGTGCAATCACCTATTAGTATTGCAGAAACAACGGTTGAATCTTGGTTGCGGTTAGGTTTAGTGGAATCTATACTGGTAGATGAATCAATGTAACTAGGGAACAAGGCTAAATTCATGACGATAAAACAAATCATTCAATCAAGAATCGACATTTTGCCAGAACAAAAGCAAGTAGAAGTTCTAAATTTCTTGAATTTCTTAATTGCAAGTCAGATCGAAATCGATCCTCAACAAGAGAGTAGTATTCAGCCTAAGCGACCACGGGTATTAGACCTTAACAAAGGTCAGATATCGATGAGTGATGACTTTAATGCGCCACTTTCTGATGAATTTTGGCTAGGAGAAGAATGAAATTATTGATAGATACTCATGTGTTGTTATGGCTCGCTGGAGATTCAAAAAATCTTTCAGAAAAAGCTGCATCTCTAATTTTGGATGAGAAAAATTCTTTATTCTTGAGCTTTGCCAGTATTTGGGAAATCCAAATTAAATCACAGCTAGGCAAGCTAGACATTACCAGACTACTGCCAGATTTGATTCAGGAGCAATGTCAATCTAATGAGATACAACTTTTGGAAGTTAAGCTACAACACATCTATGGGTTAAAGGGTCTACCAAATCATCATCGAGATCCGTTCGACCGACTTCTAATTTCTCAATCGAGAATTGAACAGATGCCAATATTGAGTATCGATCGAGCTTTTGATACTTATGAAGTCCAGCGAATTTGGTAATGCCGAATATATAAAAGAAACTTTGTCTGAAAGCTTGAGTATTTCAGCGATCGGAGCGAAAATCTAATAGGTACCTATCTTGTAACTCGATCGCTATGGGTCTTCTCCACAACAAACTAACCATAGGGATAATCTTGGTCATTGCAGGTACTGCCGTCGGCGCGGCTGTGGGTGGATACTTCCGCCAGCAGCCAGAATCGCCACTTGCACCGCAAATAAATAGCACTCAGCAGCCAGCTAATGTTTTGCAACCGACTAGCTTGCCGCTGACTCAACCGGAAAATACCAACTTCATTACCGCCGTCGTCGAAAAAGTTGGCCCAGCCGTAGTCAAAGTTGATGCGGTTGAGACTGTCAGCCAAAATCCTCTGGTGGAAAAGTTTTTGGGTGACTTGGCTAGTGAAGAACGAGTTGAAAAAGGGACTGGATCGGGCTTTATCCTCAGTGGTGATGGCAAAATTGTCACCAATGCCCATGTGGTTGAGGGCGTTAAGACAGTCAAAATAACCCTCAAAAGTGGGAAAGTATTAGAAGGTAAAGTCGTTGGAGTCGATCGAGTAACTGATGTCGCTGTCGTCCAAGTCCAAGCTCAAAATTTACCCACAGTAGCTCTGGGTAATTCGGACAAACTAGTTCAGGGTGAATGGGCAATTGCGATCGGCAATCCCCTCGGACTAGATAATACTGTCACGGTGGGGATTATCAGCGCAACCGGACGGAGCAGTTCCCAAGTCGGAATTCCCGATAAACGGGTGAATTTTATCCAAACCGATGCCGCCATCAACCCTGGCAACTCCGGTGGTCCTTTACTCAATGCACGGGGTGAAGTGATCGGGATTAATACCGCCATTCGCGCCAATGCTCAAGGCTTGGGCTTTGCCATCCCGATTCAAACCGCCAGCCGGATTACCACCCAACTATTTGCCACCGGAAAGGTGCAGCATCCCTATCTCGGCGTGCAGATGATCCCGCTCACCCCCGAACTCAAAGCGGGAATCGCCAGAGAACCCAGCCTCAGATCGAAAGTTACCGCCGAACGTGGTGCTGTCGTGATGGAAGTGATGCCCAGCTCCCCCGCCGAAATTGGTGGCATCGAACCTGGAGATGTAATTATCAAAGTTGCCGGACGATCGATCGATACTCCCAGTGATGTCCAGCAGCAAGTAGAAGCCAGCAAAATCGGTGAAATCCTCAAACTAGTCGTCGATCGTCAAGGACAGGTGAAATCGCTCGATATCAAGCCGAGTGTGTTTCCAGTTAGGGAGCGGGAGTAGGAGTGGGGGGGGTGGCAGGGTGGGAGCGTGGGAGTAAGACTTAGAATGCTTCTTTGCCCCCGTGCTCCGTACATTCACGCTCTTAACTCAAACCCATTCAAATACTCCATCGGTTTATTAGGATCGAAGGCGATTCGATCGATAAACACTTCTGGCTGCTCAATTTTCAGTTGTCCTTTGGGCATATTTAGCCAAAAAGCTTTGGCGACATCGGCATAAGATTCGGTTGGATACAGTTGCTTAATCACAGCATCAGCCTCTTTGGGATAGTTGGTAAGTTGCTGTTGATTCCACCTTACCATTTGGGTGATCACCCAAGCAGCATGGGAATGCCAGAGAAAGTTTGCATGATTGGGCTGTTGGAGATACTTTGTTTGTTGAAAGTGGAAGATTTGGAAATCAGGCGCTTTAACTATTTCAGGATTGCGATCGAATCCGCCGTAGTTATAGCTGCCAGTCAAGATTTTTTGCCAACCTTTGTTATTACCAGCATCAGTGTATTCAGACTTACCTAGAACTGGCGCGAGGGCAGTTACATTATCGTGGTTATCACAGTATTGGCAAGCTTCTAAAACCGCTGCCATCAGTGCTTTAGTCGTAATCGGGTAATCTTTAACCCAAGTATCCAGTGCCGCTAAAATCTTCTCAGGATGTCCCCGCCAAACATCTCGATCGATTGTCGCTGTAAATGCTTTTTTGTTGGCAATAGTTTTTTGATTAAATAACTCATCGGTGGCATAGCCAATGACGCTACCACTATCCAATCCAGCAGTAATTTCATCAGGAGCTAACACCTGAATTTTGAGGTCGCGCTCCCCGTCGATACCCATTGTCCCCAACCAATATCTAGTTGTATAATTTGCCATCGCCGCCGGATGGGAAATTGCAAAACCTGGAGGTTGCTTCAACTCGCGAAAGAATTTATTGTACCCATCTTGCAATTCATTTACCGTATTGTAATCTTGGCGCGGTCGCAATCCACCTTTCCAGGCAGCCTCCCCAAAACTAATACTATTACCATTAATATTTAGCCCCATCAAGGCAACTGTATTTGCATTACCTTTGGGTTTACTTTTCTCCCGATCTCTATTTCTATTTCTATTTCTTCTTCTCTCTCGACTACTATCTTCATCGTCCGACTGTGATTGTGCTCTTGCCTTTCTATTTTTGCTACTAAAATATTCCCATAGCGGCATCGCAAATAAAGTCTGCACCGCATCTAATTTACCGTCATGCAGTTCTTGCTGCACCTGTTCCCAAGTCGGCTGTTTTACCAGCGTCACATCCAATCCATATTTCTTGAACATCCCCTTTTCCTTGGCTACTACCAACGGGAGACAGTCCAAACTAGAGACAATCCCAATCTTGAGTTCAGTTTTTTCCAACTTACCAAAGTTAGCTGGCGGAGCATTAAAGTGGGTACTTCCTTGGCTAGTACAAGCAGCTACTGTAAAACCTGCGGCTGTGAGAGTACCATATTGCAGAAATTGGCGACGCTTCATGTGGAAGAATTGATAATTAAAATAATTAATAATTGAGAATTGATACTTCTCTTCTCTTCTCTTCGAGACGCTTCGCGAACGAGACGCTATTGCTAGGGCAAACGCTCTGCTACCGCGAACGACTACGCTCTGCCTCAGCAGAGCGTAGCCGAAGTATGCCTGCCCTCTAAGGACTACGCTTCTCATTTGGGATTGCTATAGTTATGTTGAATTCTACATGATGCTGGGGCTTTTTTAGGAAGTGCTTTAGTGGTTTAGTAAATAGTGCCTCCCCATCTCCCTACACCCCCACACTCCCACCCCGTGAACCTCAAAGCCCCACTAACCATCGGCTCCCTCCAGCTTCACAGCCGCGTCTTCCAGTCTCCCCTGTCTGGAGTCACGGATCTAGTCTTTCGTCGCTTGGTGCGGCGATATGCCCCCGATTCGATGATGTATACAGAGATGGTGCAGGCTTCGAGCTTGCGACATCTCAAGGAAATTCCTCGGATTATGGAAATCGATCCGGATGAGCGACCGATTAGTATTCAGCTCTTTGATTGTCGCCCTGATTTTCTGGGTGAAGCGGCTCAAATTGCGGTTGGACAGGGCGCACAGACGATCGATATCAACATGGGCTGTCCGGTGAATAAGATTACCAAGAATGGCGGTGGCTCATCGCTTCTGCGAGATCCTGATACGGCTGTCCTGCTGGTTAAAGCCGTTATAAATGCTGTTAACATCCCCGTCACTGTCAAAACGCGGATCGGTTGGTCTGATGATGAAATTAATGTGCTAGATTTTGCACTGCGAATGCAGGATGCTGGGGCGCAGATGATCACGATCCATGCTCGGACTCGTGCCCAAGGGTACAGCGGTACGGCAAACTGGGACTGGATTCGTCAGGTAAAATCAGTCCTCTCAATTCCCGTGATTGCCAATGGGGACATCTTTTCAGTCGAGTCGGCAATCTCCTGTCTAGATCAAACTGGCGCAGATGGGGTAATGTGTTCTCGCGGTACCCTCGGCTATCCATTTCTAGTAGGTGAAATCGACCACTTCCTCAAAACAGGCGACAGATTGCCAGTGCCAAGTTCGATCGACAGGCTAATATGTGCCAAAGAACATCTGCAAAACCTGTACCTATACAAAGGCGAACGTGGCATTCTCCAATCTAGAAAGCACATGACCTGGTATGCCAAAGGCTTTTCAGGTGCATCGGAACTCCGCACGCAGCTCCAAGAAATCAAGAACGTAGCGGAAGGAGTAAGTCTGATCGATCAACAAATAGAATTATTAGGAAAAGAAGTGTAGCGGCTAGAGACTTACAACCATTTCGATCGCTAGCCACTTGCTTCTGTTAGAGATTACCGCGCAAAGCTGCGAGTAGAAATACTACGACTGGGCCAGCAATCATAATCATTGCCACCATTGACAGTTGGGCGATTACTTCCCAGTTAATACTAAGTACGCTGTCAACAATACCGCTCAAAAAGTCCATATTTCCTCTCAAATTAAACTTAGATTTATTATATAGCCAACAGTATTCGGCAATCCAATTTTATCTGAGTCAAGTAGGGCTATATTAATTTAGTTTACAAAAGTACATGAAAAGCGGGGATCGGGGAGACTGGGAGACTGGGAGACTGGGAGCACCAACAACCAAATCCTGTCCATCCTCAAATCCTCAAATCCTGATTAAAGGAGGAGATGTGTGAATTTACCAAATACCTAATAGACTAAATGAGTAACAACTGACGAATCAAAATATGTCTACATGGCAGTGTGTAAAGCAGTGTGGAGCTTGCTGCAACTTGGATCCGAGCGATCGACCAGATTTGGAAGAGTACTTGCCACCGGAGCAGCTAGCCATCTATCTGAGCATGGTGGGGGAAGACGGCTGGTGTATCAATCTCGACAAAGATACTCGATCGTGCAACATTTATGATGCTCGTCCTGCCTTCTGCCGCGTGCAGGAAGATACATTCGTGGCGATGTTTGGGATTGAGCCAGCAGACTTGAACGATTTTGCGATCGCTTGCTGCCGCGAACAGATTGAGGGCGTGTATGGAGATCGGAGCTTGGAGGCGATTCGATTTGACCAAGAACTGGGAATTTTCCTCTAGATCTCGACCTTTGCCGATCGATATGAGAAAATTAGCTAGACATGAAAACTTAGCGATAGTGTAAAATTCCCTGTGACTAGTCCTTCTGAGCCAGAAAATCCATCCAGCAATTTAGTCGCGGAAACGCTAGAATCGACAGCTACAGCAAACAATCAAAAATCCGGAGCGTGGGCTACGTTCTTTTCGACATTTATTACTATTTTCTTTGCTGAAATGGGTGATAAAACTCAATTAGCTACGCTGCTATTGAGTGCCCAATCTGGATCGCCGTGGGTTGTATTTATTGGTTCAGGTGCGGCGTTGATTGCGACTAGTTTGGTCGGGGTATTACTAGGGCGTTATTTGGCGAAGATATTAACACCAGAGACTCTAGATATCGCGGCGGGGATGTTGCTGATGGTTATCTCGATCCTATTGTTAGGGGATGTCGTCCAGCTTTAATTCACCAAAATTATGGGTAGGGGTAATTCATGAATTACCCCTACCCATAATTTTGGTGAATTTATCGATTAGTTAAAATCATCAATCGCCTTGCGGACATTCATCCCAGAGCTGAGTAGTCTGACGCAGGCTGCTCCAGTTGCCACCGCCTAGAATGAGATGATCCAACAACGGGACTTGAAGTAATTTTGCCCCTGCGAGTAATTGTCGCGTCAGATCGAGATCGGCTTGACTAGCCTCGGTGCTGCCGGATGGGTGATTGTGGGCGACGATTGTTTTGGTCGCACCTTGCTTCAGAATCGCGGTAAATATCTCCTTCGGTGGTGCTAGAGTCTCTGTAGCTGTACCGATCGTAATTAATTGCGTACCGAGTAATCTATTCTTGACATCTAGTAATAAAATCGCAAACCGCTCTTGAGGCGACCACATCAATTCTTGGCTCAGAGCTGCGGCTGCGGCTTCGGGACTTTCGATGATCGCTCGATCGGGTGGACGTAGTATACAGGCTCTTTGACCGAGTTCGATTGCCGCTAAGATCGCTGTTGCTTTGGCTGGGCCTACTCCCTGAATGTCCATCAATTCCTGAGGATGCAGATCGCGCAACCGCTCCAACGGATCCCGCTGATGTTGACCAAAATAATTGAGAATATATTCACCCAACCCGATCGCTGATAGCTTACCAGGCCCTTGTCCCGTGCCCAACAAAATTGCAATCAATTCAGCATTTTTCAGGTGCTTAACGCCATGTGCGAGTAAGCGTTCACGGGGACGTTCGCTACTGGGAATATCAATAATGCGTAAGCTGTAAGTCATGCCAGTAACAAGCGATCGACGTGTAGTTAAAATTACTTGCTACTCTACGCTGATTTGATGTGCGATCGAATCCACACAATGGCTGATTTATGATTCGATCGATCCCCACACTACTACGCTGTTTAGCCCCCACTCAACTTAGCTTTGTAGCCCAATTTAGTCACAATCTCTAATATTTTTTGCCGATGATCGCCTTGAATCTCGATCGAGTTATCCTTAGTTGCGCCACCAGCACCGCATTGATTTTTCAATACTTTGGTGAGGCTAATCAGGGTGTCTAGTGATACTTGAAAACCACTAACGATGGTAACTGTTTTACCACCTTTGCCCTTTCTGGAAACTTCAATTTTAAGTTTGTGCTGATTGGGCGGTAGTTCTGCGGTATCGTCGATATCTGGTTCTTCATCACCGAATTCGCGGTAGGCGATTTTGTTACTGTCTTTTGCCATCTGTGATTACGTGTATTAGTAAATAAAATTCAACCTTCATTCAAAACGGTGGATGACGACCAAAAAATCTTTCTTCTGCTCTAATTGCTGACATGATCGGTCGATTTAAGCTGAGAGAATCAATTGTGGCACGTCCTATCGCTGTTAAACCGATAACTTCGACATCATCCCAATCAAAGTGCTCTTTCCAGCTCTGCTGACGGGGGTGGAATATTGACACCATTTCCCCTGTGGCGGGATCCTTGATTAACTGTCGAGCACCTTTGCGTAAAGAACACGACACACATGCAAGTGCTAAATTATCTGCTGTAGTTGAGCCATCTGCAACTTCTGGGGTGATGTGATCGATATGAAAAGTTGCGACTTGCCCCGCTTGGGACAACCCACAATACTCACAGCGATCTCCCGATCTCTGAATGACTAATCGGCGGAGAGCAATAGGTATGTTTGTCATCGTCTACAGAGGTGGATGTTGCGCTCGTAAACGGATTAAGGATAGAAACTCCATTAATTCAACTAAACCCTCTGCTTCGTTGCGTTCTGATTGAGTGAGAATTTCGCCTGCATCTTGACGACCCAGCAGTGAGTTGAGCCGATCTTTCACCCCTTCAGGAAATTGAAAGTGAGTTAGCTCAACAGGTATTTCAATAGTTTCTGCCATAATATAAGTTTGACAAAATACGATACTGTCTAGTGTAATTGAAAGTACGCCATAACGCCTAGATCTGCACTCTGTGATCTCGCATCAACAATTATCTCAAGATGCTGATATCCCCACGCTACATTTTGGGCATACTTACTAAATAATCTAGTGGGCTATGGGCTGATGCGGCGTAAAAATTTAATCTCTTCAGCAAAGCCTGCACAGGATCTGGCTGAGTATCGATTTAAACAGTTACTTCTTCCCAATCTTTCCTGTGCCATAGCAGTTACGATTTCAGGTTCATTTGTTTTTGGAATATTTGCGGTTATCTCGATTGAATCAATCAGCAATGCTATTCTAACCTTCATCAGTTTCTTATTAGGTTTGTTAGCATCACAGCTTGTCGCAGTATGGTTTATTTTCAAACAATCTGACATTGTAATGACTTCAGAAAATATCTCTGCTGTTGATTACTGGTATCGTCGGGAGTATATAGATTGGAAAGAGATTACCCTGTTAAAGCAACATAATTTACTAGGCGCACGATATTTATCTTTTAAAGCAGTAAATGGTAAAAGTGTTCAAATTCCAATATCGTTGTATGAAAGTTCTAAAATACTCGATCGAGTCCGCGAGCTAGCAGGCGAGGATCACATCTTAGTTCGGGCACTAGAAAAAGAACTATCTCGACCACGTCACGAACTTACAAAATTATGGGTGGGGGTAATTGGATCGATCGCATTGACCATCAGCATCTATCTAATTGGTGGAAATATGTATGCCGCAGAGCAAGAAAAACCGTTAGAACAAGCGATCGCGAGTTATGTCCGCCAACACCCTAAAACTGCCCCAAATCAATCGGCGATCGAGTTACAAGCCTTGATGACTAAATTGGGGTTATCTGTAGAAGTATTTGGTGATGGTAGTGAGGCAAAGGTTAAGCCAGATAAAAAAGCGATCTCTGAATGGAAGGAAATTCAAGATACGCTGGCTAAATATTTACTAAAAGAACTAAAAAAAATCGAAGGATCGATCGAGCCACCTCCAGACAAGATAGCTAGCTATCTCAAAACTCATCAAGCAGACATTGAGGCGATCGAAACTCACTTAGTAAATAACCCCATGCCCGACTGGGGTTCTGATTCGGGTTGGATAGAAAAGAGCGATCCGAAAGCTGGAGATAGTCCACTGCAATCGAAATCGATGGCTTATATTCCTCTTGGTACTATCCATAACTTAATTGTAGTTAATATTCTTTACAAACAACTATCTAAGGTTGATATTTCTAGTAATCTAGCTGCTATTGAAAAAATACAGCAGTCTTTTCAAGCTCAACCATCATTACTGGGACAGTTAATTAGTAGAATTGGAGAAGATAGAATCTTAAAGTTGGCAAGAAGGTTAGATAAAGTACCTACTGGTTGGGGTGAGAATTTATTTAGTCGCGATCGACGCAGACAGATGATTAGCGCGATCGAAAATGAATCAATGAGTAACACTAGAATGTTTCAATCTTCATCTTTACTCGATCGGATCTTAATTGACTCCAAGAATCCCTTGCGATTCGTTCCAGGATATTCTCAGTTAGCACGTCCTCGGATTAGGTTAGCTGCGCTCGATTGGCATCGAGAAGTTGAAAAAGGTCTAGCATATTGGAGCGATCGAAATCTTTGTCATACGGATGGGAAAAGCAATATTAAGCTGACTCCAGGGCTTGAAGATTATAATTATTTATCTCCAACTACTCCCTTGGATTTAACAAATCAATATCCAAAATTGTTGAGAAAAGATTTATCTTGGGAATTGACGACGAGTGTTAGACAAGTAAAAGCGAAATTAGCCGCAGGGGAAAAGGTCGAAGTGGTAGCACAAGAATTCAACCTACCTTCGCAAGTTTGCTCTGGAGAAAACTGGACTGCTAAAGCCAAAGATGGAGCTGTATCGGTCGAATTCAGTCATCCACCTGACTGGAAAGCTTTAGGCGTAAAGCCCGATCGCATCGAGCCATTGACATATAAGATTAAACCAGTCGATCGAGGTTAGGAGGAGGCGCAGATCCCCGACTTCTCAAAGAAGTCGGGGATCTTGAAGATCTAGTTGTATTTACGAGACAACATCTAAACTTGCTAAGAATCGCTCCGCTGCTAATAGGTGCTGCTGTTGCTTTTCTGGAGCCATCTTATCGAAGGTTTTCACCAACATCCCCAAACGCGGATTACTCAAAAAGAAATCGCGATGGACGTGCATAAACCGCCAAAATAAACCATCCCAAGTCACTTGCCAATCGCCTTTGGGGTAGTCACTCATCTTCATCAGATAATTACTACCGCTGATATAGGGTTTAGTACACATTCCGCCCCCATCGGCAAACTGACTCATGGCATACACATTCGGCACCATTACCCAATCGTAGGCATCGACAAACATTTCCATAAACCAGCGAAAGACTTCATTCGGATCGAATTCGCATAACAGCATAAAATTGCCGACGACCATCAGCCGTTCGATATGATGACAATAGCCGCTGTGGAGTGCTTTGTGGATCGTGGCATCGAGTGGCAAAATTCCAGTAGTGCCCTGCCAGAAACTTTTGGGAATCTGGCGGGTAAAGCCCCAATAGTTGCGCGTACGTTGACTGCGCCCCTGTCGATCGTAAGTGATGCGGATAAACTCGCGCCAGCCCATTAGCTGGCGGATGAAACCTTCGAGACTATTGAGCGGTACCTTGTCTACTAGTGTGAGTGCGGCATCAATTACCTCTCGGGGCGTCAGCAATCCGGTATTGAGTAGGGGTGAAAGTACCGAATGATGGAGGATTTGCTCGTTTAAGACGATCGCATCTTCGTACGCCCCAAACGCAGCAAACCGCACGGTGAGAAAATCTGTCAGCCAATCATCGGCTTCGGCATAAGTTGTCGGATAAAATCCCGCCGCGAATGGCTGCGCTACCGATCCATAATTATCACCAAAGTTCTGACTGACATAAGTTTGAGCTGCTGTGACGTAGGCATTGGCAGCGGGGAGATCGATCGCTGGAGCCGATCGATTCTTGGGGAATTTTTGACGATTATCGACATCATAAGTCCACTTGCCGCCGAGTGGTTTGTCGAATCGATCGACTAAAATTTGGTGGTGTTTGCGTCTATTGATATAGAAATCTGTCTGCTTGTAGCTCTTGCGGCTGTCAAAAAACTTGGTGATTTCCGCTGGATCTTCGAGAAAATTGGGGGAAGGATATGCTTTTAACTCAATTCCCTGCTGTTTGGCTCCCGCAGTTAACCGTCGATGCAGCCAATCATCGACAACATCGGCATAGTGTAATGTTCTCACGCCCGCGCTGGCGATCGTTGGGATCAATTGCTGAATATTGCATTCGGCACTGGTTGCGGGGATATAACGTACTGTATAGCCTTCCTGGGTGAGATAGTCGGCATACATCTGCATCGTAGCGCGATGTAGTAATAATTTCTGCTGGTGAAAGTTGTACTGATGAAAGAAGAGCCACTCTTCGACTAGATAAACGATGTCGCCCGCAATGAGCGCAGGATGTTGGCGAAATAGTTGATGGGGAAAAACAATGCTAGCTCGATCGGACATGGCAATTGCACTTTCTCGCATTGTAACAATTCCGAATCTAGTCAGCGCAGGTCAAGATCGCCCCAAAATTTCCGGCAAATTGGCGATCGAATTAGCAACTTTGGAGGGTGAAAGTGGAACTATAGATAGTAGTACCGATCGACAAAATACTTATGGCTATTTATTCTCCGCTGCGTTCGCGGCGACTAGCGGCAAAGCAAACTGAGGCCACCCAACGCTTGATTACTTTCAAGTTGGGTACACAGACTTTTGCACTGCCACTCGCGAGCGTCCGCAAGGTGACTACCATTGACGCGTTAGGGGCAAGCCTCGGCCAACGATTGTATGGCGATCTCAACAATACGGGTGTCAGCTTGACCACTTTTCAAGGTCGAGAATTGGTAGTCATTGATGTCGGACACCGAATTTTTGGGAAATCACAGTCAGAATTGTTACCTACACAGATTGGTAGTGGCGCGCCTGCGGTGCTGAGTAATTCAGAGATTAGATATTTATTAATTCTGCAGTCGGAAACTATGGATATCAGTGGCGAACCGCCACTAGTCGGATTACCGATCAATTCACCACCGAGTATCCAAGCGATTCAGCTTTCGGCCTTTAAGCCCCTCCCAGATATTTATCAACAACATAGTAATATCCACTGCGTCAGCGCCATGTCGCTCGATCTACCCGATCGACCATCGATCTTTTTATTGGATGTGGCATCATTGACAGCGCCAGTAAACTAGGAGAATCTCGAACTAGCTCGCTTGCGATGCGTATTGTTTGGGGTAATATAAACATAACGCTAATTTGCCGATGGAAAACCCATTAAAAATCGGCTAAATTTGATGTATACAGTAGCTATTAGTTCGCATCTGTCAAACAGTTAGCGGCTCTAAGTACCTCCAATGTCAAATTGGGATCGAATATTCAATTAGAGTACGCAACAGTTTAGTCTATTAATCATCAAACTTTAAATGGCAAACCAGGCGTGTATTTCGATCGGGATCAATCAATACCAGTTCTTGCCATCCCTGAGCTATGGTATGGCCGATGCGGTGGCCATCGAAGATTTTTTTGTAGATGCGGCGGGTTGGAGTCCCCAACAATGCCTACTGTTGACTGACACTTCGCGGGAAACAGGTAACAAATCGACTTATCCCACTCGCGAACACATCAATCGCTGGATCAAACAATGGTCGTGGGATACGCTCCATCATGGCGATTTGTTATGGTTCTTTTTTAGCGGTTGTGGTGTGAGTTTTGGGGACGAAGATTATTTGATCCCGATCGATGGCAACACCCAAGATCTTGCCAATACTTGTATTTCCATTCGCCAACTCTATCAACAGTTCCGTGATATTGGTGTCAATGCGATGGTCTTTCTCGATGCCAATCATGCCCAGCATTTATCGCTCGGTGGTGGCATTGGGGAAAATACGGCTAGATTGGCTCAGGAATATCAGATTCCGACCTTCTTATCTTGCCAAAGTAATGAAGTTTCTCATGAAGATGCGGGATTGGGGCATGGTTTATTTACCACCGCACTCCTCGAAGCACTCAACTATCATCCAGACCTCAATTTAGAGACGATCGAGACTTATCTGACTAGCCGCCTGGTAGAATTAAGCGAACATCACTGGAAACCGCTGCAAACACCGATCGCGATCGTGCCGACGGGAGTTTCTAGCTATCGTCCGGTCTTTTCAGCGACGACCCAATCGACGATTTCGTCAGCAGTACCAGCAGAAGTGGTCTATACACCACCAGTGCCGCCGAAATTTGGTCGGGAGGATAATTACCAACCCTACATACCGCCAACTCCCACCGCTACTTCCAATGTCACGATCGTCAGACCGGAAATGATGGGCACTGGGGCAATCGTCAAAAAAAGCCGCCCCGCACGCCGCCAGAAAAAGGCATCTCATTGGGCACAGGTCGGCTTTTTATTAACGCTGATCTTTGCCGCTGGTGGGGGGATTATTGCACTTAGCTCCAACCGATCGAATAACGAGCTGTCGAGTTCTAGACCTGCTACTAGTGACGCTACTGGGACGATCTCGACTACTGAGTCGGGGACGGTGGCAACCGCAGATCCGGGATTGCAACAAGCCAAACTATTTGTCAAACCAGGGGATGCAACTTCCCGTTATCAAGCGATCCTCGCCGCTCGCAAGATTGAACCGACGACTCCAGCCGCCACGACTGAGATCCAACAATCGATCGAGCAGTGGTCGCAAGAAATCTATCAAATCGCCCAAGGCTACGCCAGCCAACAACATTGGCGACTAGCGATCGATACTGCCAGAATGGTACCCAAAGACGCGACTAATTATCAAACCGTTCAGGCTACGATGTCGGAGTGGCAGGGGAAGTTGTGAATAGTTGATAGTTGATAGTTGATAGTTGATAGTTGATAGTTGATAGTTGATAGTTGATAGTTGATAGTTGATAGTTGAT
>JANNDL010000001.1:0-3686 GCA_031387665.1 Chamaesiphon sp. OTE_75_metabat_95
GTATCTTGAATATGTTTACTTCTGTGTAACAGTTCCTGATGATATTGAAATAGATGAGATCGATAAAAATACTCTAGATTCGGATTGGTCAAATATCTCTGCCCCAGGATACTTAAAAGAATACGGCGATAACTGGATCGAAAAAGGTGAAACAGCTATTTTGTGCATACCTTCAGCAATAGTGCCAGTCGAGAATAATTATCTGATCAACCCAATTCATCCTGATTTCCAAAGACTCATCATTTCCCCCGCTGAGACTTGTTCCATCGGGAGCATCCCACTTTTTATTCAGGCGATCAGAGAATAACTTTAAAGCCTTACAAAATATAGGGGTTGACAGCTAGTACCTTCGATCCATTTAAAAAAGTGGGATGCTCCCTGTTCCATCGACCCAAGAATAAAATCACTCTAATCACAAATAAGAAGTAGCATCAGGACGATTCGGCGTTACCAGCCTCTACCTCTCCCAAGCCAAAGAAATCCAAATCAAAATGGCACAGGGAGCCAAACCAGGCGAAGGCGGACAACTCCCAGGCAAAAAAGTCTACCCATGGATTGCCAAAGTTCGTCACTCCACCCCAGGCGTAGGGCTGATTTCACCCCCACCGCACCATGATATCTACTCGATTCTCATGCGAGAGGCTTCGCCAACGAAGATCTCGCCGAACTGATCCACGATCTCAAAAATGCCAATCGGGATGCGCGGATTAACGTCAAACTAGTATCCGAAGTCGGAGTCGGCACGATCGCCGCAGGGGTAGCCAAAGCCCACGCCGGATTACCGTGGGAACTCGGACTCGCCGAAACCCATCAAACCCTCGTCTTAAATAACCTCCGCAGTCGCATCGTCGTCGAAACCGATGGACAACTCAAAACCGGACGAGACATCGCCATAGCAGCCCTCCTCGGTGCCGAAGAATTCGGATTCTCCACCGCCCCCCTCGTCACCCTCGGCTGTATTATGATGCGCGTCTGCCATCTCAATACCTGTCCCGCCGGAATTGCCACCCAAAACCCCGAACTCCGCGCCACCTACACCGGAGATCCCGCCCACACCGTCAACTTTATGCGCTTTATCGCCCAAGACTTACGGGAAATCATGGCATCTCTCGGCTTCCGCACCCTCAACGAAATGGTTGGACGCACCGATATCCTCGAATCCAAACAAGCGATTACCGACCGTAGGCTCCGCCAACGCCCATTGGAAGGCCAAAAATATCGATCTCTCTAACCTGCTCTACCAGCCTGAAGCAGGTGTAGAAGTCGGACGCTATCAACAAATTTCCCAAGATCACGGACTTGACAAATCCCTCGACATTACTACTTTATTAGACCTGTGCAAAGACTCGATTCTTGATGGCGCACCAACCAAAGCCACCTTACCAATCTGCAACGTCAACCGCGCCGTCGGTACCATCCTCGGTAACGAAATCACCAAAAACCACTGGCACGGACTCCCCGCAGATACCGTCCACCTCAAATTCCAAGGTAGTGCCGGACAAAGCTTCGGTGCATTCATCCCCAAAGGAGTCACCCTCGAACTCGAAGGCGATGCCAACGACTACATCGGCAAAGGACTCAGCGGCGGTAAAATCATCCTCTACCCCTCACCCAAATCCACCTTCATCGCCGCCGAAAATGTCATCGTCGGCAACGTCGCCCTCTACGGAGCCACCAGTGGCGAAATCTACATCAACGGCATGGCTGGCGAACGCTTCTGTGTGCGGAATTCTGGGGTTAATGCGGTGGTGGAATCGATTACCTCCGGTAGGCTCCGCCAACGGCGATCACGGTTGTGAATACATGACAGGCGGACAAGTGATCGTGCTCGGTAAAACCGGACGCAATTTTGCAGCAGGGATGAGTGGCGGTGTTGCCTATATCCTCGACGAGCAGGGTGATTTCCCGACGCGCTGCAATACTCAGATGGTGGAATTGGAGACTCTCAGCGATGCTGAAGAGATTAGTAAGTTGAAGGGTTCGATCGAGAAGCACGCCCAATATACCAAGAGTCAGAAAGCAATCTCCGTGCTGGCTAATTGGAATGAGATGGTGCCGAAGTTCGTGAAGGTGATGCCGCGTGACTATAAACGGGTGTTGCAAGCGATTCAGAATGCGCTGGCTTCGGGGTTGAGTGGTGATGATGCGCTCGATGCTGCTTTTGAGGAGAATTCCCGCGATGTTGCGCGAATTGGGGGGAGTTAGATCGAACAAATAACCCAGAACGCCTCTCAATAATGTTGAGAGGCGTTTGCTAAATTACACTAGCACTAGCAGCAGCATCTTGATACCGGATATTGATCGAGATTTCCGCTCGTTCTTGCAGATACTGTGCTTGTTCTCCACTGAATAAACACAGCTCGTGTAGAATTAATGTACTGTCGATAGTGGATTGAACAATGTAATGTCTTCCACTCCAGAGAATATTTCCTCGATATTGACTATCTCGCAGTATGGGTAAGAGAAGATCGTTGAGGAATAGATCGTTAATTTTCATTTGCCGCTCTATTTGTCTTTGGGTTAATGGCTGCAATAATTGTCGATCGAGAAAAGGTGGTAAGATTTTCTGAGGAATGGACTGAAAACCTTTCTGAAACGAAAATTTCAGAGGAGATTCATTGCTATTGTCATAGACAAATGTTCGATCTGCTTGTTCAACAATTCTCGGCAATAAAAACATCGATCTTTGATAACGACTGATAATTTTCTCTCGTTCTACGTTGTGTCCGCCAGACAAAACTCGCCTAGCAACTCTTTCGACATTAATAGCCGAGTTTTTAGTTGTGACAAAAATAACAATAATTTCAAAACCTGCTTGACGACAGGTCTCGATATCTAAAAAAGTGCTGGGATGGGAAAAAACTGTTTCAAATGCAAAGGAAATTCGTTGTTCTCGATAGGTTTCTCGTCTATTTCGAGCTTCATAAAATGCTGCCCATTCTCGTTCGGTTTGAGTAGCATTAGGCATTCGATCGGATAGTTCGCGGGTAATGTTGTCGGCATTAATATAACGATCTACAGGAATTTCAAAACCTTTTAAAACTCCTACTGTGGTAAATGTACTTTTCCCCGATCCGTTTGGACCTGCGAATATTAATAGCCTGAGATTGGATGTCATATATCTTTACTGATGGCGAAAATCTTGAACAGTAAGCTCGAATTCCTGCTGAAGATAGTCTTCTGAATCTAAATTCAAATATTGAATAATCTCTTCGGAACTATCAGGATGGTGTTCGATGAGAATATTATCTCTGCCATATACATAACTAATTCCCCGTTCAGTTAAATTTTGCTGTGCATTTTCAACAGCCATCTCAACTTCTTCATCTAAAAAACTAAATTCTTTTTCATCATTTATAGAATCATTTTTATCGCCGACAGCCTCAACACTAATGCCCCAGTTATTATAGATTGAGCTAATTTTACTCCAGACAATAGGATGGTTTAATGGAATATCTTGCTCTATCTCCAAAGATCCTTCTGCTCTTTCGTATAAAACTAACGTGTCGCCTCCGTCATAAGCACTGCTGTAAATGATTCCATCGATTCTAGAATACAAATCTTCTTTGCTATAAAAATATCGACTCCACTCTTGAGTTAAGCTCATGTCTGTAACAGCACTAATTGCAGAAAATGTACCTGCTCTTAAAGCCCCCAAATAACGCAGATCTAGTAGTTTAAGTTGG
>JANNDL010000002.1:0-3584 GCA_031387665.1 Chamaesiphon sp. OTE_75_metabat_95
TCGATTAGCTTGAGGACGCTTACTGGCACCTGTTCCCACTCTTCTGGGGTAATTGCTGCTATTAGTTCGGGCACTGTTTTTTCCATCTGCCTTACGTTAACAGATTTTCTCTATTTTTGTTACCCCCCGTGAACTTCTACACTATAAGATACCCACGAATATAGTTGTAAAGATAGATCTCGGAAATTTAATCCAGTAATTTCCTTCTTAAATCAGGTCACGCCAGTAGGATGGGCACTGCTAACTAGCTAACGTATGCGGAGCAACACTTTTAGTTTATTCTCTCGATCTCTGATGGTTCGATCGAGCTTTGGACTATCGATCGATGTTGATGGTTTTATGTTTTTTGTCGATCGCTGGTGGTGGGGGGTTCGATCGTGATGATGTTCGATCGGGCTTTGGGTTATCGATGCTGATGATTTTATGGTGATTTTGTCGATCGCTGGTGGTGGAGGGATTCGATCGTGATGATGTTCGATCGGGCTTTGGGTTATCGATCGAGCCAACTTACTACCTCAACAAGATTAAGTGGTGTTATGCTGTGAATATATTGAAAGGGAGAGAGACAATGACTCCTGTTGTACAAGATTTCTTGATTACATTCGATCGACTGACAGACTCAGAGCGACTAGACTTAGCCTCAGAGATTTTCAAGCGGACAGCTTATTTAGACTTCCCACCATTGACCGATGGGGAATTGGTGCTATGTGCTGAAGAAATTTTTCTACAATTAGACGAAGAAGAAGCTGCATATGAATCCTAGTCGGGGTGACGTTTGGTTGGTCGATTTGGGTTCAGTAGCAAAAGTCAGACCATGTTTAGTTGTCAGTATTCCAGTACTAGATCGAGATCGAGCATTAACAACACTAATTCCACACACGACAAGTTCGCGAGGTTCGAGGTTTGAAGTCGATATCGCAGTAAGATTTCTTCGACCTGGAGCCTTTGATGTCCAAAACATCATTACAATCCCTCATGCAAAACTAATCCGTAAACTAGGGAATCTCACCCCAGATCAATTGGGTGAAGTAGAAGAAATAATTCTGTTCTGGTTAGGATTTAAAGATTCAGATTTTGATGAAGAGGATGAGGATTAAGATTGTCGCGATCTATGCTGATGATTTTAACGCTTTTAGTACTGAGATTTGATGATTCGGGAATTTTTGTATGACAATGGAATTATATCAAGAAGTCTCATTAACTCGCGACTTACCAGAGTATGGACTCAGAGCCGGAGATATTGCAACATTAGTCGATTTTGTCCCTCATCCAAATAACGGCGAAGAAGGCTGCGTATTAGAAATTTTTAATGCGATTGGTGAATCTTTGACAGAGATTGCGGTGCCCATTTCTGCGATCGAAATCTTACGCTCTGACGAAATTTTAGCAGTTCGCACTTTAGCAAAAGTCAGCTAATTATGATTTTGGATTGAATGACTTTAGCAACTGTAGATGGTGCTTTCGATCTATATGAGATCGATTCTCTTTTCAGAGACGCTACGCGAACGGCTTTAGTTTCAATGGGTGTTGATGATTTTAGTATTGGTGGTGGGTTCTGATGATTCGTTGGCGGTAGCGGAGCGTTTGCCCTAGCAATAGCCTCTCCGTGAAGAATCGCTCTACGAGGCTCAACCGATGTTATTATATCGGTTGAGATTATAGGAGAAATCATATAAAATGGAACAAAGCGAGGGTAATCCTGAAATCTTGTTACGCTCTTTGGTCTGGATGGGCGACTCTCTCGATAACCTGCGAGAGTTTCCGCCAGAAGTACGAACAGCGGTAGGCTACGCCCTGCAATTAGTCCAAGCGGGGGAAACACCAATGAGTGCCAAACCATTTAAAGGAGTCGCGAGTGGCGTATATGAGATCGTTAAACGGTATGATACAGATACTTATCGTGCTGTATATGCAGTCAAGATCGGAGAAAGAATTTACATCCTGCACGCATTTCAGAAAAAATCGAAACAGGGAATCAAAACTCCACAATCTGATGTTGACCTAATCAAACAACGTTACAAAGATGCTATAGACAGAGAAAAACAATGAATCTACAACCTAAATCGATCGATAGCAGTGGTAATGTATTTAGCGATCTAAAATTAGATGATGCTGATGAACTATTTGCTAGAGGTAAAATTGGCATTCAAGTTATAAAACTCTTGAAAAGACGTAATTTAAAGCAGCGAGAAATTAGCGAGCTGCTAGAAATATCGCAACCAGAAGTATCTCATTTGATGAATGGTGAGTTTCAAAGATTTAGCGAAGGTAAGCTAATTAGTTTCCTCAAACGACTGAATGTAGAAATCACGCTACATATTCTAGATCGACATCTAGCAAATGAAACTAGTGAGACTTTAATATCATTGTAATTTACTAGATTGCCTACGGCGCGCTTTGCGATCGATTATCGTCTATCAACCATTATTTGGTGAAGATTGAAGTTGTTGTAATTGTTCGTTGGCGAAGCCTTCCAATTCGGAAATCGTAAGTCCAGTTTCTGCTAAGGCAGGCTTACTCCAACGCCAACGACCCGAACCGCTATTGGCAAAGAGTTGACCCTGTAACTGAGGTACCCAAAGCAAAACAACCATGTTACGATGATTCGGCAAAGCCGAGGCTATTGCTAGGGCAAACGCTCCGCTACCGCCAATGAATCAAGAATTCCTGTGCAACCACTCAACAATCGAAACTTTACTGTATCCGCATGAAAACCCAAGATATGGTCAGAGAGTTATTAGAAGTAACCGAACGATTTAATAAGACTGCATCTCCACAGATAGATCGAGATCGAATATCTCACGCCACTAATATCATTCATCTTGCATCAAAAATTTTTGCTGAATCAAGCCAACAGTGGTTAAATCAACCCCACAAAATGTTAGATGATAGAGTTCCATTAGACATAATCGATCGGGAGCATCCCACTTTTTTAAATGGATCGAAGGTACTAGCTGTCAACCCCTATATTTTGTAAGGCTTTAAAGTTATTCTCTGATCGCCTGAATAAAAAGTGGGATGCTCCCTAATCGATCGAGATGAAGGTTTACAACAAACAGAAGATCTATTAGAAAAAATGGCTGAGATTGTCGATCGAGCAATTGAAGTATTTAATAATGAGTCAGTTGCTAAAAATTGGTTGCGTACACCCAACCCATATTTAGGCGATTTAATTCCACTAAATATGTTGGAATCAGCAGAAGGGATCGAGCATGTTCTGGATATGCTCGGACGGATTGACTACGGGGTGTACAGTTGAGACAGTCGAATCTTAAATTATGGCGTGTTGTTACCAGACAACGTGCTGAGGGTGCTTTTAGTGGCGAAGGTTCCGTTATGTACAGTGGGAGATGGCATTCCAAAGGAACGAGATTAGTGTACCCCGCCGATAGTTTGTCTTCCGCAATATTGGAAACTACCGTTCACATGAACGCTACAACGATGTATCTTGAATATGTTTACTTCTGTGTAACAGTTCCTGATGATATTGAAATAGATGAGATCGATAAAAATACTCTAGATTCGGATTGGTCAAATATCTCTGCCCCAGGATACTTAAAAGAATACGGCGATAACTGGATCGA
>JANNDL010000009.1:0-9787 GCA_031387665.1 Chamaesiphon sp. OTE_75_metabat_95
ATGAGACTTTTCTGCTAATATTCTAGGGAATAGCTTTAATAATTTTTAATTATTCTTTATAGATGACACTATTGATTGTTGGTGCCACAGGTACCTTAGGCAGACAGGTAGCACGACGCGCCTTAGACGAAGGCTATCAAGTCCGCTGTCTGGTTAGAAATCCGCGTAAAGCGGCTTTTCTAAAAGAGTGGGGAGCCGAGTTGGTAATAGGAAATGTCTGTAGTCCAAGTACTTTGGTACCTGCATTGGAAGGTGTAACGGCAATAATTGACGCTGCAACCGCACGAGCAGCCGATGTATCCAGCTTTGAGCGAGTTGATTGGAATGGTAAAGTTAACCTGATCCAGGCGGCTGCGGATGCTAAAATCGAGCGGTTTATCTTCTTCTCGATTTTGGGAGCAGAGAACTATCCTGATGTGCCGCTGATGGAAATCAAGCGATGTACAGAACTATTTTTAAAAGAATCTGGACTAAATTACACGATTCTGCGTCCTTGTGGATTTATGCAGGGTTTGGTGAGCCAGTTTGCGGTGCCGATCTTAGAAGGGCAACCAGTCTGGTTGACAGGTGAGTCCTCACCGATTGCCTACATGGATACTCAAGATATCGCCAAGTTTGCGATTCGCGCACTTGTTGTACCAGAAACAATCAATCGCAGCTTTCCGATCGCTGGGAACCGCGCTTGGAGTGGGAAAGAAATTATTAGCCTGTGCGAGCGTCAGTCAGAGAAAGAAGCGAAAGTTACCACGTTACCACTGGGCGTAATTCGGGCAATCCGCCAAACATTTCGCTTTTTTGAGTGGAGTTGGAATGCTTCTGACAGGTTAGCTTTTACGGAAGTACTAGCAACAGGCAAACCTTTGACCGCAGATATGGCTGAAGTCTACAAGACCTTTGGGATTGAGCCAAAAGAGGTTGGGACTCTCGAAGCATACTTACAAGAGTACTTTAGTCGAATTCTGCGGAAACTCAAGGAATTGGATTATGAGAAGAACAAGCAGAAAGAAGCTCAAGCTGCCAAGCAGAAGAAGAAAAAAATGATGTACTAATTTTAGGCTTTAGGCTTTGGGGATTAGGTTTTAGGGTTGGATAGACAACCTTAAAGCCTGACCATTGAGCCTATTCTGTGCCGCTAGTATGCGATAATTATCTGCACAGGTCATCAATCTCTAAAGTCAGAATTTCTGGATCCTAAAAAAATTTGAATTAGGAATGTATCCGTGCCAAAAGTAGGCATCATCTATAACGAAGGTAAACCGCTGGCTTGCAGGATTGCCCAAGAACTCGACGAAAAGCTAGTAGCTCTAGGCTGGGAAGTTTGTACTGCGGCTGCTAAAGGTGGTATCCTCGGCTATTGTCAATCCGATCGACCAATCACACATACCCCGATCGATTCCCTCTGTCCACCTGGCTTTGATGCCGATATGAGTTTTGCGATCGTCCTGGGTGGCGATGGGACAGTTTTGGCTGCGTTTAGACAAGTTGCGCCCTGTGGGATTCCCTTGCTGACGGTGAATACTGGACATATGGGCTTTCTAACGGAGACGTATATCAATCAATTGCCAGAGGCGATCGATCGAGCGATTGCGGGCGATTATCAAGTCGAAGATCGCGCCATGCTGACAGTCCAAGTCTGGGAAGCCGATAAGTTATTATGGGAAGCACTATGTCTCAATGAGATGGTGATCCACCGTGAACCCCTAACTAGCATGTGTCACTTTGAAGTGACCGTTGGTAGACATGCACCTGTAGACATCGCCGCCGATGGCGTAATCCTCTCCACCCCAACTGGTTCTACCGCCTACTCACTCAGTGCTGGTGGTCCCGTTGTCGCCCCTGGAGTCGCCGCACTCCAACTGGTGCCAATTTGTCCCCACTCCCTCGCCTCCCGCGCGTTGGTATTTTCCGACACCGAACCCGTAACGATCGAATCAGCCAATCCCAATCGGCTGGTGATGGTAGTAGACGGCAACGGTGGCTGTTTCATCCGTCCCGAATTTACGATCCGGATCGCCAGATCCCCCTATCCCGCCAAATTTATCCGGCTCCAACCGCCTGAGTACTTTAAAGTATTGCGTGAGAAACTCGGTTGGGGACTGCCACATATTGCCAAGCCGACTTCGGTAGAATTACCTTGATTAGTAGTTTAGTGGTTTGGCGGTTTAGTGGTTTAGCGAATTGGTTGTAGAGAACGAATTGGTTTTAGCCACTAAGTGCTTAACAGGAAGTTTGCCACTAATACCTAAGCCAGAACTAGTCGCTAAACCACTAAATCACTAAACCACTAACCCCATGACTGAAAACACCCCAATTGTCCTAGTCGAAAATGATGCGATTCTCGCCGAGAGAATGAATTTTGATCTAACTAAAGCTGGCTATCAGGTATCGATCGCCGATAATGCCAGAATGGGACTAGAGCAAATCAAAAGATTGCATCCAGCCTTGATTGCGATCGATCGAGCATTGCCTGGAGAGTCAGCTTTGACGCTGGTACCCCAACTGCGAGAGCTGGGAATTGTGGCTCCAATTTTGTTACTGATGGCACATGACACTGTTGCAGATCGAATTGTCTGTCTGGAATCTGGTGCGGATGACTACTTTCTCAAACCCTATCATGCGAGCGACTTTTTGCACACGATCGGATTATATCTGCATACTGATGTTGGGGTTGGCGAACAGTTGCGCTTTAGCGATATTACCTTGGATCTAGTCACTCACCGCGTCCTGCGAAACGATCTATCGATCGAACTAACCGTCAAAGAGTACGAACTCCTCCGCTATTTTATGTCGCAACCCGAAGCCGAACTTACCCGCGAGCAAATACTGGAAAATGTCTGGGGCTACGGCTTCCTCGGCGAATCCAACGTAATTGAAGTCTATGTCCGTTATCTCCGACTCAAACTAGAAAAAGAGGGCGGTAAGCGATTGATTCAAACTGTCCGTGGAGTCGGTTATGTGCTTCGAGATTAATCATATCTACGACAGAAACAAAACAGCCAACACCTGCGTCCTTCACATTCTCAGGTGCTAGCACTCAGTGGCGTAACTCCTACTATTTTGGGAAGAGTTGGGAGTTCAACGAATACCAATGTTCTTTCCGCCCACACATCCCACACCCCCCATACCTCCCATCCCCTCCCATCGTGAAAAACCACCTAAAATTCGGCATCACCTGCGGAATAGTTGGGATCTTGCTACTGAGCTGCTCTTCATTAGTTCAATCCAAACTACCAGTTGAGAATCGAGTCTCCAAAGGAGAAACTGCGCCAACAGTCCAGACTAGCCCAGATCCTAAACCTGCTCCACAGGTGCAAAAGCTGCCTATAACTAGCCAATTTAGCTTCAAAGGTCAAACTATCTTGCTAGAGGTTGCTCGCACGCCTCAGGAGCAATCTACGGGATTGATGAATCGCACAGAGCTAGGGACTAATCAGGGGATGTTATTTGTATTTTCACCCCCACGTCCAGTTGGCTTTTGGATGAAAAATACGTTGATTCCATTGGATATGATCTTTGTGTCAAATGGCGTAGTCAAATATATCGGCGCGCAAATTCCGCCCTGCAAGCAGGATCCTTGCCCTAGCTATGGTCCAGAGCCAAAAACTGACATTGATAGCGTGATTGAATTGAGGGGTGGTCGAGCCGCAGAACTTCAACTCAAAGTTGGCGATCGATTGAAAGTGGTGAAGTACTCAGCCAAACGGCTTAAATAACTAGAAATCTATCGATCGACTCAGATACCAATGCTATAATCCACACTTAATAATAAAAATACCAAAATACACTGACACTCTCATTCAACCTTTAACAAAATCCCCGTGTTTCCACGGATTTAAAATCACCGCTAACAGGGTTAAATGTTTGTTAATACCAATTTTCAATTTCCTCATCTGGTAATGAAGATTGCTTAGGTCTGAATCGGCAAGCTAGATTGGCACCCTAAAATCCTCACAGTCCAATTGGATCGAAAAATACTGTCGGTCTGGTCTTTACAGTCACTTTTTTTACCAATTGTGCTTATTCACATCTGTAACGTTTAAAGAGTACAGATTTGAAATAAGAATTTTCTGTAATTTAGATTGCAACAGGTGAAGATCTAAATTAACCTTGCCGCCATTAGCTTTTTACTAGCGACGATCGGATCGGTACAGACTTTTTTCTTTTTTAAAATCACATTTTTAACATTTAGCCGGAGGTACGGCAATGATCGCATCTACCCATTTAACAAAATTGATTCGCTTCTTACAAGATGATTTAGCCATTTCTGCTTCCTCGATGGCAATTGCCCTCAAGCAAGTAGAGCACAACCCTGGCCCCCTGCCGATGATCTTATGGCAATACGGACTAGTGACGATCGAACAACTCGATCGGATCTACGACTGGATGGACGCAGCTTAAATTAGTTGTTAGTTTCTAGTTATTAGTTCCTAGCTGTAGCTGTAGGGTGGGCACTGCCCACCATCTAGTTTCTACGCCGACACAACACAAAAAAGCTCCGAATCGTAATTCGGAGCTTTTTGTTGGTTTTTAAAAATGGATCGACCTCAAACCACGATTATCTCGTTGGAGACAACCTTGCAGATCTAATCCACCCGATAACCAAGTTCAGCAAGTCGTAAACCTGATTGTCGCCATTTGGGTTGGACTTTGACAAATAATTCCAGATAAACCTTGCCAGCAATTAGCTTTTGCATCTGCTCTCTGGCATTGCTGCCAATTTGTTTGAGCATTTGCCCACCCCTGCCGATCACAATACCTTTTTGCGAATCGCGCTCGATGTAGATGGTGGCGAGAACGCGGGTGATATTCGCATCTTCATGGACTCGATCGATTGTCACCGCCACTGAGTGAGGAAGTTCTTCGCGGGTGAGGAGGATAATCTGCTCGCGAATCAATTCGCCCATGATAAACCGTTCCGGCTGGTCGGTGACGAGTTCTGGCGGGTAGTAATAGGGGCCAATTTCGAGTTTTTCCGTCAGACTAGTTTGGAGTTCGGGCAAGCCTGTTTCAGTGACAGCCGAGAAATTAATAATTGGCCAATTGTGCTCGGCGGCGAGTTCCTGGTAGCTGGTATCGATCGCATCGATGTGCGACTGCTTCAGATCGGTGCGGGCATCAACTTTATTGATGCCGAGGATAATTGGTGTTTTGACATTGATTAGCAGCTCGGCGATGAACCTGTCGCCACCACCCGCGATTTCCATCCCATCGACGACAAATAGCACCACATCTACTGCCCCGATCGCACTTTGAGCATTTTTGACTAATACCTCACCCAGTTTATGATGGGGCTTGTGAATCCCTGGGGTGTCCACGAAGATCATTTGTGCCGTATCGGTGGTCAGGATGCCCTGTAAGCGGTTCCGCGTCGTTTGGGGGACTGGAGAGACGATCGCGATTTTTTGACCGATGAGCTGGTTCATTAGGGTCGATTTGCCCACATTTGGTCGTCCAATAATCCCGACAAATCCCGATCGAAAGCCCTCCGGTGCCGCCGGAATCAGTCCCCGCCCATCCTGTCCGGCATCGGTAGCAAGATCTTTTTGCGCGGCTAGATATGCCTCAACGACAGAGCTATCAGTGGATTGATGATTCGGTGTGGCTGGCTGAGGTCGATCGGTCATGAGTTTCTCGGTAAGGATTCTACTTTGATCTTACCGCAGTCGCGAGTACTCAGATTGAAACATGGCTTATAATAGTAGCGTCAAAACCAGATCGATTAATTATGTCCACCACTGTTGAATTCGATCTCAAAGAGCTATTAGAAAAGCTCGACTCTAAAATTGATAAGCTCGGCAGCGATCTTAATACTAAAGTTGATAAGCTCGGCAGCGATCTTAATACTAAAGTTGATAAGCTTAGTGATAAGGTTGATAGCGTGAGTGATGATGTTAATAAGCTCAATGTCACAGTTACTCGCTTAGATGAACAAGCTACTAATGCAGTTAAGCGAATCGATAGTATTGAATTTGCCAACCGTGCTGTTTCTATTGGTCTTTTAATTGCTGTTTTGGGTGGTTTAGCAAAACTATTTGGACTGGCTGGTAATAATTAAAACAGCAATCTTCATTCAGCATAACTATACATATACTAGTTTGCATAACTTAACTTAGTTGCACAAAATAAGCTATTGCTAAAATATTTTTCCGCAATAAACATACCATTAGTTTTGCTTTGTGCTCACCGCATTGGATTGTTTTTGCTCCGGGCTACAGTTGATTCCTCGACTTGATTTGAATGTATCGATCGACTAATCTGTCACTAATTTGGGTAGCAGGAGCGTCTAATACTAATACCCCTTTGCGTTTGAGATTGGCAAAAGCGAGTTCACGTTGACGGAGCAGATCTAGGGCGACGGCTTGAGTATACGCACCTGGAATATCTGCGCCTAGCTCATGAGCGCGGACATCGACTTGAGGATCGCGGAGGGTGACGCAGAAGGGCAGATAGCGCGGGGTAAGTCTACCGAGAGCGGTGAGCAGCTCGGCAGAGGCGATATCGTCGATGATGTCTGTAATAATCACGACTAACGCGCGGCGGCTCTGTTGCTTGAGAATGGTGGTGACGGCTCCGAGATAATCGGGTTCGAGCAGTTCGGGTTGAATCCGGCTCACCCTGTCCAGAATGCGGGAGAAGTGGCTCTGTCCCTGCTGGGGTGGGATCCAGGTAGTCAAATATCGATCGAATACACCAACACCGACTCGATCTCCCCGTTGAGTCGCCGTGAGGGCGAGGGCGAGAGTGGCATTTAAGCCAAAATCAAAACGTTGGTAGCCCTGAATATTGGCGGTCATCAGCCGACCGCGATCGAGTAATATAATTACGGTCTGTTCTTGCTCTGGCTCTAGGAGTCGAATCAGGGGACGATTGCGCCGAGCGGTGGCTTTCCAATCGATCGATCTGGGGTCATCGCCGATGTTATATTCGCGGAGTTCACTAAATTCGGTGCCGATGCCGCGCTTGCGGGCTTGGCGCATGGCTCCGCTGGATTGGAGCGCGAGTTTGATCGAGAGTGCTTTTAAGCCAATTAAGTCTGGATAAACAGGGACAGTTTGGGCGGAGTCTACTCGCCACTGTTGCCAAGCCAACCCCCATGCGCCTAATTGTCTAACTTGAATTCCCTGCCATTCGTACTCGCCACGGTGGTAAGGATGGACTGTATAGGTGCTAGTTTGACTTTTACCCGATTCTAGTCGTCCAGTGATTAATTCGGGTGTTCCAGGTAAATCTTGGGGCGCACCGTCACGAATCTGATAGTTAAATTGGCGAGATTTCTTACCACTTTGCCCAGCCTGAATCGTAATAGTAACTGGATTATCGCGCCCGATCGAGAGTTTCCCTAATTGTTCTCGACTTACCTGGACGCGATCTTGCCGATTCCTCCCTGCGTCGATACTTGCAAGAATAAGAATCAGTAGATACCAGATAAATGTGAGGGTAATTGCGATCGAAATTCCCTGAGGTGCAGGTATCAAGATCGCAATTATCGTGTTAATCAATCCTCCGCCAGCTAGCAACCATAAAGTCTTAGCACTAGGAATAAAGCTGAGGATTTGACGCATACATTAAAAGTTAGAAAAACTTGAGCAACATCGAACTCAAACCAGTGAGCAAGTCAACCATATTACCATTACCAGGATTGGCATTCATGTTAGTTGGTTGGTTTGCCAGCTTGATTTTTGCTTGCAATGCTTGGGCTACTTGAGTTCCTTCACGATCGGCTTGAGAGAAGAATAATCGTTCCGCTAACATAGCATCTTTGACTGCGCCTCGATCGTCTTGAGCGCGAAATTTTGCCATCGCTCTGGCGAGATATGCACCAGGGAATTTGGGTTTGAGAGCAATTGCTCGATCGTAATTTTCGATCGCACTGGCAAAGTCATTTTTCTGCCATTCAGCATAGCCCCACTTATAAAAATCTTCAGCAGTACCAACTGCGGGAGGAATCCCGACAGCACCTTGGAGGTAGGCGTTGCGAATGTCTAATCCTTGGAGATTGGCACCTGTGAGATAGCTTGATCGTAAATCAGTACCAGTGAGAGTTGCGCCGCGCAAGTCTGCACCCGTGAGGTTTGCACCATTAAATGATGCACCCGTGAGGTTTGCACCGCGTAGATTTGCACCTGTAAGATTTGTTTGGCTCAAATTGGCACCGACTAGATTTGCTCGTTCTAAATTAGCACCTGTGAGATCGTTGAGTACCAACCCAGCACCTCTTAAGTCGCAGGCGTTGCAGTCTTTAGTTGATAGCAGTTGTCGCAAATCATTACTATTTTCAGCATGAGCGGTAGCTGTAAAGCCAGTAGCTAACAGAACTACTGTAGTCGCAATGGTTGTAAATTTCATTGGGTTCGGGGTTTGGGGTGATATTTCAGCAAGAGCCTAAAGCCTCACTTCGGCTCCGCTCAGTGAGCGGAGCCGAACTGAAAACCTAATTCAAAACGGTAAATCACTGAGGTCTTCAGTATCATTTAGTTGCTCTGACTGCGTGGCAGATTGAGCTTGTTCCCAGGCTAATTCGGCTGAGGCAATTTGTCTGAATAAGTCAACAGAGTGACGGGGTGGCTGCTGCAATAATCGATCGATCTGATATTTCGATCTGATGGTGGCTAGCTCCGAGGGCGAGAGCCTGGGTTCTGTCCATTCAAAGTCAGATGCCGTATAGACTGGGAGCCTAGAGCCAAGCTGTTCGATCGGGATATCTGGCAGCCTTACTAGTAAGTATTCCCGCACGCGGCGGATTTCTGCAAATCTATTTTCAATTTCATTGAGAACGCCGACAAATTGACTGAGATGATGGGTGGTAATCGCTACTCGTACTTCGATATCATCTAAGGGAACATTTAATCGCTCTGCTTTAATTAATAGATCTGGCGGAATTTTATCCAGAGATGGTGGGTTAGAAGCAGCCAAAAGTTCGGCTACAGCGCGATGAATTTGGTTTAAAGTATTAGTAACAGTTTCCCTTAACGGTTGTTGTTCCACCGGAATTGCTGCTAAATCGATCAGATTTTGAGTAGCTGACTGAAGTAGTGAGATCGCCTCACTCAAGTGATTATTCATCAGAGCATATGAATTATATTCAGATCGATCGTACCAATTTTGTGGAGATTATTCTCCAAGAATTTCCTGCTTTTCGGGATCAATGGGAGCTACATTTGGAATCTTGGAATTCCCTAGTAGAACGTCCCATTGCCCTAGATATAGCTGAGTTTGCAGACTTTGCGATCGAAACAATCTGTGCTGGTGTCGATCCAGAAATTATTAAAATTGGTACAGTCACCGAACAAATGCTAGAAAGCGGTGATTCCGTGATTCGTCATGCCTTTCGGCGGATGTTTCTAGAGCAGATTGCCCATCGTCAGAGTCGGGGGGGGTTTCCAATCGATCGATTTACGAGTAAATTACAACCATTGGGATACTACCACTGGCAAGCGATGGATCGGAGTTGGGCAATCCATCCTCAGGGAGTTGCGATCGACTAACTACGTCTCAAATTAGACTGGGCAAGGGTTAACTTACATCTTGCACCAATATATCTCAGACTAGTACTGAGCGGCATAAATAGGGTGGGTGTTCACTTCGACTTCGCTCAGTGAGCGGAGCCGAATTGAGCGGTGGAAAAGCAAGGGGAAACTTCCGCCGTCTAGTAAGTACTTGAGCGAAATTAGTTACACACATTAAATATTATAATATATCTAAGTTGTCAGATTGCACATCGCATAAATTGTTCAAATGTTTGTCCTCAGAGAGATCAACCCACTGTCCTTCAAGCTATTAGAAAGAA
>JANNDL010000010.1:0-52506 GCA_031387665.1 Chamaesiphon sp. OTE_75_metabat_95
TTTTTGTTATATTTGAGTTCGGATGATTAATAAAAATTATAATTGATTATAATTGCATCCTAATTGCTGATAGATTAAATTGAATTGATAAATGATCGATCTAATTTAATGCCATTTATCGACTTTTTCAGCAAGCCCTAATTAGTGCCCGTTTAGCTACAAGGGCAGGAGCGAAAAAGTTATGAGTCAGAAACCTAAAACGAACATCGATGATGAGATGAGACCAGAATATGATTTTTCAGGTGGTGTGCGCGGTAAGTATTATGAAGCTTATCAACAATCCACTAATATTATCGTGCTGGAGCCAGATGTGGCAAAAGTCTTTCGAGATTCGGCGGCTGTAAACGAGGCGTTGAGGTTACTTACAAAAATTGCCAAGTCAACAGCAGCATAATTTCTGCCGTTAGTCTTGTAGTGTGGGCATTACCCATCCTATAGTTCTAGCCATCTAAAAAACATGAAAAGATTTACAAAAAAATGGGAATTGAGATGGAACGATCATCACTTTATCGTTGCAAATTGGTGGGATTGTTTTCTGCGAGGTGGAGAAGAATTAATAATTGATGGACAAACAGTCGATCGTTATAAAGGCTGGATGACATTCTCTCGTGATTTAGAATCGACGCTCTTCTCCAGCGGAGAAGAACGTCGGGTTCGCGTCCACATTGGAAGTATAGATTTTGGGTTCAAAGTAGGATGCCAGATTTTTGTTGATGATATACTTGTTGGTGGTGATACACATAAGAAATTTCTTACTTGAACTAATAAAAGATGCCTGGGAGAATCATTTATGTCACCTATTGCCGAAGAGATTTATACATCAGTTATTCAGACTTTATCACCAACAGATCGATTGCAATTGGCAACATTGATTTTAGATGGATTAAAGCAAAACGTCTCAGTGATTGATATCAGCGATGAATGGACCGAACAAGATCGGTCTGATGTTACTAATTTTTCGTTGCAGTATGCAGATTCTCTGTTTCCAGAAGAGGAGAATGTCGAATGGTATTAAATTCTGGCGATTTGGTGAGTGTTGATTTTCCAGGTGTGACGGGGGTAAAACGTCGTCCTGCAGTCATTTTATCTTCAGAAACTTATCATGCTATTCGCCCAGATATCATCGTTGGACTGATTACATCTCAAACAAAGGGATTAGGTGCGACGGATTACATTCTTCAGGATTGGGCTGAGGGAGGATTGCGAGTTGAATCTGTATTTCGGAGCTTTATCGTCACGTTGCCGAGATCCGCAAATATCATTCAAATTGGTCATTTATCAGAGCGAGATTGGCAGGCTGTTCGTGCTTGTATCAAAATAGCATTTGCCGATCTGGATGATAGAACACTCGATCGGGTGGATAGATTATAGGTCAAGTTGAAGTAGTGTTTTTGTAGCATAAGCAATACCCACCCTACGATTCTACTGAATTTTTTTCAGAAAACTCATTGCCTTTTGATATAAATCCATCTGCCCTGCCTGACGAAATAACTTAGCCGCTCTGCTAGTATCTGTAATTGCGCCTTGCTTATCTCCAAGAGCAAGTTTAGCTAGACCTCTATTACCTTGTGCAGTGTAAGATTGAGATAGCACTTGCGAATACTCTCGCGATTGAGAAACAAAGGCTATTGAGCTGATTGGGAGTATGCCCAGAGAGAGCAGGATTGTAGAAATAATTGGAAATATAGTTTTCATGATTGTGAGTTAAGAGTGCTATTTATCAAATTGAAGAGATTATTTTGACTTAATAAATTCTTGCATATTGATCGATTGATTGTGATCGGTTTGATTGACAGAGAGGCTACGCCAACGCTATCGATCTACCCAAACTACAATTTATCCGCTACTTAACGATCGATCCAAAATCAGCCAACACCCTTGCATGATTGCGAACCAAACCTAATAGATTCAATCGGTTGGTTTTAATCTCTGGATTATCATCCATCACCATCACACTATTTTCCCCATCGAACAAATTTCCGATCGCCGGAGTAAGTACCGCCAGAGCGTCGATAAGTTGTTGATAATTACGCGAAGCTTGAGCAGCTTTTGTTTGGGGTTCTAGGGCGATTAAACCATTGTAGACGGCTTGCTCTGAGGATTTTTGGAATAGCGTAGTTTGGACTACTTGGGTGGGTGCTAATTGTTGGGTGTCTAAGTTTCCTTGAGCGGCTAATTTACTCGATCGATTCACGGTTGCATAGATATTCTCCAGGGTGCCATTATCGCGAATCTGTTGGAGGAATAGGGCGCGTTCACGGGTATCGAGCAAATCTGTTAGAGCGCGTTGGGTATATTCTCGATCGTTTTCACCTAATACGGCGTTAACTAGATCGTAGTCAATGTGTTTGTCCTCTTGGAGGAGATTTCGTAGTCTTTGGATGAAGAAGTCTTGCAATTGTTGAGTGAGTTCGGCGGGATTTATTTGATTGCGAATCTGCTGAAATTCAGTGACTATTTTAGCGATTAATTGTTCGAGATTGATACCTAAGTTGGCATTCCAAGCGATGTTAATGATCGCATTTGCTGCACGTCGAAGCGCGAAGGGATCGGATGATCCGGTGGGTAACATGCCTAGTCCAAAGATACAGACTAATGTATCTAGTCTGTCAGCAATCCCGACGATTTGTCCGGTTAAGGTTTGGGGGAGGCTATCTTCGGCGTTGCGGGGTAAATAATGCTCGACAATGGCGGTGGCTACTTCGGTTGATTCACCATTAGCGATCGCATATTTAGATCCCATGATGCCCTGGAGTTCGGGAAATTCGCCCACCATTTGGGTGACGAGATCGGCTTTACATAATAGTGCCGCGCGGGAGATATTTTGACACTGTGCGGGAGTAAGATTTAATTGAGCTGCGATCGAGTTAGCATTCGTGATGATCCGATCGACTTTGAATTTTACCGATCCTAAATCAGCTTGGAAGGTGACTGTTTCTAATTTTGGAATATAGTCGGCTAATGGTTGGGCTAAGTCAGCATTGTAGAAATATTGTCCATCGGCTAATCGTGCCCGGACAACTCGCCCATTACCAGCGGCGATAATCTCGGATTTAGCTGGATCGCCATTGGAAATAGTGATAAAGTTGGGCAATAATTTCTGTTTGGTAGCATCTGTAAAGATCGGGAAATATCGCTGATGTGTCACCATTACCGTGGTGATTACTTCGGTTGGTAATTTTAGAAATTCATCATCAAATTTACCGACTACAGCGGTGGGATATTCTACTAGTTGAATCACTTCCGCGAGTAAGTCGGGATAAACTTCAGCAACTCCGCCCATTCTTGTCGCCGCAGCTTGAATCTGTTGCTGGATGTCGGCTTTGCGCTGATTTTGATCGACATTTACAAAGCCATCAGCCAGGGTTTTTAAATACCCAGCGGCTGAAACGACGGAAACTGGTTCGGGATGGAGAACGCGATGGGTGTATGAAATTCGATCGCTTTTAACGATATCCTTATCGTTAATCATCTTGATCGGTAAAATATCTTCATTCCATAATGCCACCAACCACCGAATCGGGCGCGGAAATTTCAACTCTCCATTTGCCCACCGCATCAGGCGTTTACCTTCTAATTTGAAAATCCACTGGGGGATTAACTCGGTTAATATTTCTCTAGTATCTCGCCCCGCGATCGTTTTGGTAATGAAGATAAACTCACCCTTATCGGTTGGGCGCAGTTCCAAACTCGCTACATCTACCCCTTGCTTTTTGGCAAACCCAATTGCCGCTGGAGTTGGCACACCATCTTTGTAAGCAGCCGCTGCGGGAGGGCCTTTGATTTCCTCGACTCGATCGATCTGCCGATCTGGTAAATTAGTGATAATCGCAGACAGACGGCGGGGTGTAGCGTATATTTTCACCGTGCTAGTCAAAGCCTCAGCCGTCAAGCTCGCCGGAATCATTTGCTCCCACTGCCGAATTGCGTCGCTGACAAACCCTGCGGGCAAATCTTCAGTACCGACTTCCAACAAAAAATCAGACATATCGAAAAATTAATAATTACGGCTAAAAATATATATTTACTCACATCTTGTACCAGACAAGACAATACATACTAGTAAAAGCATAGATCTAAGGGTACCCATGAAGGGCACCCCTACAGTTTAATTGTAGGGGCGCGGTCTTGCTTGCATTGTTCGCGTAGCGTCTGCCTTAGCAGAGCGTAGCCGAAATGTGCCCGCCCTGGACCTACACTAATTACTAATGTTTTTGTGCTGCTGCAAGATGTGAGTTTAAGAGCAGCTCAATCGAAGTTCTACCAGTCTATATTATCGATCGAACAGGGTCTAATTCTCCAAAATACTAAAGAGGATCAATTTCCCCCAGTCTCCCCATCTCCCCATCTCCGATACAATAGACATAGATCGCTCTCCACCAAATTTTTATAGCCCCATGACCGTAGCTACACCGACTAAAATCCAGTATGAAGCCGTAATTGGGTTAGAGACTCACTGTCAACTCAATACTGCCACCAAGATTTTTTGTAACTGTTCTACCGAGTTTGGTTCTGTACCCAACCACAATATTTGTCCCGTCTGTACGGCAATGCCTGGAGTCCTGCCAGTTCTGAATGAGAAGGTGCTAGAATATGCCGTCAAAGCTGGCTTGGCACTCAATTGTCAGATTGCTGCCTATAGTAAATTCGATCGCAAGCAATATTTCTATCCTGACTTACCCAAAAACTATCAAATCACCCAATACGATCTGCCCATTGCCGAGCATGGCTGGGTGGAAATCGAAACCCTCGATGATGCTGGGGTGCCAACCCGTAAGCGGATTGGGATTACGCGGATGCACATGGAAGAAGATGCAGGCAAGCTGGTACATGGCGGTAGTGATAGATTAGCTGGTTCGAGTTATTCCCTCGTTGATTACAATCGGACTGGCGTACCCCTGTGTGAGATCGTCTCCGAGCCAGATCTCCGCAGCGGTGTAGAAGCTGCTGAATACGCCCAAGAAATTCGCCGGATCATCCGCTACCTGGGCGTAGGCGATGGCAATATGCAAGAAGGCTCCCTCCGCTGTGATGTGAATATTTCCGTCCGTCCTGTGGGGCGTGAAGCCTTTGGCGTGAAAGTCGAAATCAAAAACATGAATTCGTTTAGTGCGATTCAACGGGCGATTGATTACGAGATCGAGCGGCAGATTGCGGCGATTGGCAATGGTGAGCCAATCTTCCAAGAAACGCGGCTGTGGGAAGAAGGCACCCAACGCACAATTAGTATGCGGAGCAAGGAAGGTGCTAGTGACTATCGCTACTTCCCCGAACCAGATCTCACCCCGATGATTTTGGCAGATAGTCAAAAAGCGGCTTGGAAAGCAGAACTACCCGAATTACCCGTCGAAAAACGTCATCGCTATCAATCAGAACTAGGATTATCCCCATATGATACCCGCGTCTTGACTGACGATCGATCTGTCGCTGAATATCTCGAAGCAGCAATTACGGCTGGTGCAGACATCAAGCAAGCCGCCAACTGGGTGATGGGCGATATTACCGCCTATTTGAAGAATCAAAAAATTGGCATCAAAGATATTGCATTGACTCCAGTTATTCTGGCTGAATTAATCGGCTTAATTGACAAAGGGACAATCAATGGCAAAATCGCCAAAGAAATTCTACCCGAACTATTCGAGCATGGTGGTTCTGTGCAAAAATTAGTCGATAGCAAAGGATTGACTTCGATTTCCGATCCAGCGGAGCTAGAAAAAATCATTGATGAGCTTCTGGCTGCTAATCCCAAAGAGCTAGAACAGTACAAGGCTGGAAAAACCAAACTATTGGGTTTCTTTGTCGGTCAAATGATGAAGCAAACTGGTGGACGCGCCGAGCCGAAGTTAGCTAATCAAATCTTGGCGAAAAAACTAAACGGCTAGCATGAAAATCCCCTCCTCGGAGGGGGGCCTGAAAGGCGGGGTGGGTAGATATTCGCTGCTCACAAAACATATCCCAACTACAATCCTCCCTAGAAACGGTGCGTTACTCTTACAGCTAAAACAATTGATCGATTGATGCTTGAAAAGCGCAGATCTACCCACCCCGCCCTACGGGCACCCCTCCGAGGAGGGGATTTATAGAATGAATCAAAATATTCAAATTGGATTGTCGATCGGTAATTCACGTTATCATTGGGCTTGGTTCTCAGATACCAAGCTCCAATCCACTTGGGATACCGAATATCTCACGATCGATCGATTCTCATCTCTATTCCCAATCCATCTCCAGTCAATTATCAAAACCGATCTAATAGATATTAATAATATCCCCATATATCTAGTTTCTGTCGTTCCTAATCAAACAGCAATTTGGCAGCGATTGTCGCAAGTTAAACTAATTACTCTCGCAGATATTCCCGTGTTTAATTTATATCCGACACTGGGAATAGATCGAGCATTAGCTATCTTTGGGGCGGGTGAAATTTACGGTTATCCAGTATTAGTTATTGATGGTGGTACAGCATTAACCATCACTGGTATCGATGAAAACAAGCGTTTTATTGGTGGTGCAATTTTGCCAGGATTAAGGTTGCAGTTATGCTCTCTAGCTAATGGTACCGCCGCGTTGCCCGCAATAGAATTACCGAGTAAATTACCGCCACGATGGAGTGATAATACTCCTGGATCGATCGCCAGTGGTGTCTTGCATACGGTTAGTTCTGGAATTAGTGATTTTATCCAAGATTGGCAACGGTTATATCCACAAAGTCAGATTATATTCACTGGTGGTGATGGAGCCACTTTGATAAGTTATCTACAGACAAACTTATCAGACAGAATGAAATTAGATCGCGATTTATTATTTTATGGACTATCAGCAATTTTAATCTAGTTATAACTTTACCACAAATCTATTTCTTCTCGAGCAATCTTAGTTTCAACTCGATCGATAAAGTCCTGGATATCTAATGCGATTTGAAGATTAGTTTCCTGACTTGAGACAAATTCACCATTTTTAATCCAGTGATATTCAGATTTCCAGACAGCTTTAGCATAGGCTTGACTTTGCTGAATTGTCAGTCGATCGTCTGCCTCATTTTGAAGTACCAGAAACGATTTTCTAAATTGTGATAATCTCTGGGCAACTAATTCATGTGCGATCGATTCAATCGATCGTTCAAAAAATAATTTATAAGTAGTTGGAAATCGATCGAGCATTGCCCATTGAGGCTGATGCTGGACCATTGGATAGGCACCATCACTGATAGATGCTAAAACTTTGAGTCCACCCATCCACAGTTTGGACAACCACGGGCGCATCAATAACCACTTGGTAAATTGACTATATTGCTGCCAATACATCAGCGAAAATCCTTCGGGTGAAATTGCCACAACACCTTGAACTAATTCTGGATATTTTAGGGTGTAGCTAACTGCAATCCAGGCACCTAGAGAGTGTCCGACTAGGTAAGCTGGACGCAACTTTAAAGTAGTTATAAACTCATGCAGACAATCGACTTGTATGGAGATTGAGCTGGGAGTTTCGGTTGCAGTAGAATTACCAAATCCTAATAAGTCAATCGCGAAGCAATGAAAATTTTTGCTCAGTGGCTCGACAATCTTTTCCCACTGTTTACTATCATCCCAACTACCATGCAAAAAGATGACGACTGGATTTTCACTATCGCCGGATTCCCGCCAGAAGACTTGTCCAGTAGAGATTTTGATGTGGGAACTGCGATCGACCATAGCTAGACGAGAGTGGGGAGCGTGGATGTTGGCAGTAGGTGAGCTAAATAATAGTATGCCCGTGTTTAGATCGCGATCGACACACCCACTAGTATTTTTGGTGCCCGATCGCCTATGATAGAGTTTGCTACAGCTACGTCCGATCGGATTAACTTCCGATAGTTAGATTTAATATTTTATTGAGACAGCGAAGGATTTCTAGCACAGCTACAATCGATCTAGTCCAAATCGGATTGGTGATTACTCCCTATCGTTTATTTTTACAGAGGCAAATATGGCAAAACGCCGCAACCTTAAGAAGGAAAAGGCGGAGCGTAATCAGGCTTACGCTCGGAAGTTTAGAAAACGCCCCACTGGTGGACGCATGTTCAAATCCAGATTCCGTCCTCAATCTAGTGGTACTTCGGCTGAGGAAGATAACGAAGATACTTCAGCAGCAGCAACCTAGATTAGTTGATAGTTGATAGTTGATAGTTGATAGTTGAATTTTCCTTAGGGGGAAGCCACATTCCCGACTTCATCTTTCAACTAGAGTTGGGTGGGTGAATGGGTGAGAGAATATAACTTTCTCATAACCATCACCTTTACCTCAACAAACCTATCTATTAGGTATCAATTCGAGTTTTGGCTCGTTCGCGTAGCGTCCGCTGTGCGGAATCGATCGCTTGGCGAACTTGGTCAAAGCCAGTCCCACCATAGCTATTGCGGGCTGCGACTACTTGTTTGGGATCGATCGCAGCGTAGATATCTGTTTCAAAGGCTGGATGAAGTTCTTGCCACTCGGCTAGACTGAGATCCTTGAGTAGCTTATTTTGGCTCAAGCAAGTTTTGACTACTTTTCCCACCAGATTATAGGCTTCGCGGAACGGAACACCTTTCGTCGCTAGATAATCAGCCACATCGGTTGCATTGGCAAAGTCTGAGGCTACAGCTTCGGCAAGTCTATCCGGACGAAATTCAACTCCTTCCGACATCAAGATTGTCATCGCTTCCAGACAAGCTTGGACTGTATTTACCGCATCAAATAGAGCTTCTTTATCCTCTTGTAAGTCCTTGTTGTAGGCAAGTGGTAAGCCTTTCATCATGACTAGCATTGCTTGAAGATGCCCAAATACTCTGCCCGTTTTGCCGCGTACTAATTCAGGTACGTCGGGATTCTTCTTCTGGGGCATGATACTCGAACCAGTGGCACACCTGTCGGTCAAGCTGACAAATCGAAACTCCTCCGATGCCCAGATAATTACTTCCTCAGCCAAGCGGCTCAAGTGTACCATAATCAGACTAGCAGCACCGAGGAACTCGATCGCAAAATCTCGATCGCTCACACCATCTAAACTATTCCCATAGATCGCCTCAAACCCAAGTAACTGAGCGGTATAGGCTCGATCGATCGGAAATGTCGTACCAGCCAGCGCACCACAGCCTAACGGCGATATATTCACTCGCTTATAGACATCTCCTAGTCGCTCCCAGTCCCGCTGAGACATCTCAAAATAAGCCAGCAGGTGATGAGCCAAACTTAGCGGTTGAGCGCGTTGGAGGTGGGTATAGCCAGGGATAAGCGTATCCACATGGACTTCGGCAATGGCAAGCAATACTTGCTGAAATTCTCGCAGTTGAGCTTGAATTTGGTGAATTCGATCGCGCAGATATAGTCTAGTATCAGTACCAACTTGATCGTTTCTCGATCGAGCCGTATGTACTTTTTTACCAACATCGCCGACGATTTCCGTCAGCCGCCGCTCGACGGCAAAATGAATATCCTCAGCATCAATACCAGGATTGAAATTGCCAGCTCGATATTCAGCGCGGATCTGCTCCAATCCAGCGACAAGTTGTTCGCCCTCCGTCGGGCTAATAATGCCCGTCTTCGCCAGCATTTGAACATGAGCAGATGAGCCAGTCAAATCGTATTCGATCAGTTCGAGATCGAAACCAATACTAGCATTGAATTTAGCGATCGCCGGATGGAGAGTACCTTCAAAGCGGTCGCTCCAGGTTTGGGTTAGGGGCATTTTAAAAGAGTTGAGAGTTGGGAGTTGGGAGTTGGGAGGACGCTTGCGTCCATAGTTCCGATTTTCCCGACCTCCTCATTTTCCCACACTCTTCACTCTTCACTCCGAACTCCGAACTCCCAACTCAGCAATTCCAAATTCAAAATATTTTACCGATTTTCCACCAGTAATCGTTCTTTTCTGGTGGGTTTGGGCAGGTTTTGTTGTCACTTGTTTGTACAGATCTAGGCTTTCTAGCATGAACCTGCCCCTACGAGGTGAAAGAATAGGTTTGAATTTGGAATTGCTGCTCTTCACTCCGAACTCCCAACTCCGAACTCTCCCACAAATGGCTGGACTGTCTACCAGTTACTATTCACGATCGACTATTTCCACGCTATCATATACCTGTAGTGCAAACTATAAAATTCACTCAACCATACAACGTCTATGAAATTAACTGCTACTTTACTAACTGTTCTATCCGTTGGTGCTGCTTTGACTATTACCAGTTGTGGTAAAAAAGAAGCTGCGACTACTACCACTGAGCCTGCTGCTACCACTCCTGCTGCTACCACTCCTGCTGCAACGACTCCATCCGCTACGGCACCTGCTGCTGGTGGAGCGGCTCTGTCTGTAGCTGAGAAAGCTCAATTGACTCCTGTTAAAACCGCTCTAGTAATGGCAAATACTGCTGTTAAAGGTGGAGACATGGCAAAAGCCAAGACTCAATTTGATAAATTCAGCGGTCTATGGAAAGTTGCAGAGCCAATGGTCAAAGCCAAAGCTGGTGCTAGCTATCCGATGATTTCTAGTGGCATCGAAATGGTCAAGACTGCAATGGGTAGTGCAACACCTGACAAAGCTAAAGCTGGAGAAGGTTTAAACGCTGCCATTAAAGCAATTGACATGGTAATGAACAAAAAATAAGCAAAGCATCATTTTTAAATAGGATTCAGTATTCCCAATTTTGCTTGCTCACACACCCTGCAAAGGGGCAAAACTGAATTAGCTTAGACCATAATGGTAATTGTTTGTACATCTACCTCTGATTTCAAGTTTGTTGAAAATGTTATAGTAAAGTAGATCTTTCGGTCGATCGGGGACATATAATGGCTGCAAACAATGAATCCAAAGTTCAGACGATCATTCGTCCGCTGCAATATCGAGATATTGAAGCCATTGCAAGCTTGTGCAAGCAATCCACAACCCCCGACTCAGCAGTACAGATTCAAATCGAGCAACTACTGCGGCAAATGACCCGTTGGTATGCACCATTTCAATTTCTCAATATTATCCCAACACCAACTTTTACCGATCGAGCATTGTTAGTCGCTGAGAGCGAACAACAGTTGCGAGGGGTAATTAGTGTCTCACCTTTTAATCGGACTCGCAGCACCTGGCATGTAGAATGGGTGTCAATTGACGACAAAGCAGCAACACCAGCACAAGTCACTGGTAAGAATGATACTGGCACACAGCTACTCCGCTACTGCTTTGAGCATATTGTTCAAGCTAGCACCTGGGTACTAGAAGTAGACATCAATGATAATTCAGCTCTAGCTCTCTATCGGCAAAACGGCTTTCAACCACTAGCTCATCTCACCTATTGGGAAATTGCCCCCGAACTACTGCAAGAACTCGCCCTGCGCGAACCCGATTTACCAAATCTTCTTCCCGTCAGAAACACTGATGCCCAATTGATCTATCAACTGGATACAGTGTCAATGCCGCCGCTATTGCGTCAGGTATTTGACAAGCAGATTCACGATTTCAAAACTAATATCGCCCAAACAGTGGTGAGCAAACTCAAAGGATGGATGCAGCAGAAGCATTCTGTCAGCAACTATGTCTTTGAAACTCAGCGTAAAGCGGCGATCGGTTATTATCATCTGTCACTAAATCACGATCGTCAAGTCCTGGGCGACGAAAATCAGCAGCCCCATCGAGCTGAATTAACCGTTCATCCAGCCTATACTTGGCTCTATCCAGAGCTAATGGCTCAACTAGCTAGATCTTGTCAGGATCTGCCCTCACAGCCCTTACAGCTCGTTTCTGCGGACTATCAACCCGAACGGGAAGAGTATTTTCAGCAAATTGGTGCCGTTAGGGTCAAGCATACCCTACTCATGTCTCGCTCCGTTTGGCACAAGCTCCGCGAAGCTAAACATCTGTCCCTAGAAAATCTCCAGCTTGCGGAGATGCTCCAAAGTCTCCAGCCATCCCGACAGCCGCTACCAAATCGGCTGGAAAAGCACGATCCAGAAGACGTGAGTTAGTTGATAGTTGATAGTTGATAGCTGGTAGAATGGAGATAGCGTAGACAGCGATCGAACTAATAATTGCTGTAGTAGATTAATTTAAACTAGTGAACTATGATCGTTGCACTGCTGTATTTGATTTTGAGTGGGGCTTACCTATTGGTGATTCCTGGTGGATTGTATTTGTATCTCCAGAAGCGATGGTATGTAGCTAGTTCGATCGAACGACTACTGATGTATTTTCTAGTGTTCTTCTTTTTCCCTGGAATGCTCCTACTCTCACCCTTCCTGAATTTCCGTCCCAAACGCCGCGAAATTGAGGCTTAGATCCAGATAATGCGGAGAATTGATGTATTTATTATCGGAGTTATCGTTTTTGCGATCGGTGGTGCTGGATACTTAGGATTGCAGCTTGCAGGATTAGATGATATCGATGCTGGAATTTGGAGTCAGCTAGTCTTGGTGGTGATTATTCTAGGCTGGTCATTCACCTATGTCTTTCGGGTGGCGAACAAAAACATGACCTATGACAAGCAGCGCAAAGAATATGAAGACGCTGTGCTCCAGCAGCGATTTGATAGCCTCACCCCCGAAGAATTAGCCAAGCTTCAAGCCGAAGCTGAACAAGAACGAAAAAACAAAGAAATAAAGAAATAAATTTACATCTTGCACCAGTATAAAAGTATTGGCGTTGAGCGTAGATCTAGGGTACCCATTAAGCGGCGTTTTTATGCGGGGGTTCCCCCCGCATAAAAAAACGACAAGACAGCGGCTCAACTTTGGACGGGTTCCCCGTCAAAAAAGGTGAGACAAGACAGCGGCACCCCTACAAGTTACCTGTAGGGGTGCCCCTCGTGGGTACCCTAGATCTACGCCTAGTAATAGTCAATATGTATTGGTGCAAAATTTGAGTAAATAGTGATTAGTTGTGAGAGTTCCTCCCACACTCCCACGCTCCCACGCTCCCACACTCCCACACCCCAACACCCCCTATGCCCTCCGTCTCTAGCTGCTTCCAGTCTTTACGCGATCGTCAGCAATGTGCTCTAATTCCATTTATTACCGCTGGCGATCCTGATTTAGCAACTACAGCGGCGGCTCTGAAAACGCTTGATAAAGCAGGTGCCGACTTAATTGAGTTAGGTGTGCCCTACTCAGATCCCCTCGCTGATGGCCCAATCATTCAAGCGGCGGCGACTCGTGCCTTGGCAAAAGGTGTCAAATTAAATGATGTAATTGAGATGGTGGCGGCAGTGAGTCCGCAGATTAAGGCACCGATTATTTTATTTACTTATTACAATCCAATCCTGAATTTAGGTATTCGCCCGTTCCTGACCAAAATTGCAGCGGCTGGAGTCAAAGGCTTAGTAGTACCGGATCTGCCCCTGGAAGAAGCGGAAGAGCTGTTGGTACCTGCGGCAGAGATTGGGATCGAAGTTGTCCTCCTGGTGGCACCTACTAGCTCTCAGGAGCGGATTGTGGCAATTGCAGAGAAATCGCAGGGATTTATCTATCTAGTTAGCGTAACAGGTGTAACAGGCGTTCGATCGGGACTAGAAGACAGAGTGGGTGACATTCTGACCAATCTTCGCAGTATAACTGATAAACCGATCGCAATTGGCTTCGGGATTTCCGCACCAGAACACGCTCAACAGGTGCGAAAATGGGGCGCGGACGGGGTAATTGTCGGCAGTGCTATGGTTAAACGTTTAGCTGAAGGAACGCCCGTAGAAGGGCTATCCTCGATCGAGCAGTTTTGCCGTAGTTTAAAGTTAGCGATTGATTAGATAGAATTAGGATCAGTTCTCGAAAAAAAACCGATCCTAAAATCATGATGAAACGTCGCTCTTTTCTTACTTACTTTAGTCTGAGTTGGTTGACTGCTTGTTTCCCAGTTATCTTAGCTGCTTGTGCGCCCTCATCTACTACTCAAGCAACCGCAAACGCTGATTCAGGCGACAAAGGAGGCGCGAAGCCAGCAATCAAGAAAACTGCTGATGGATTTGTAGTAGCTGGTGCTGTCGCTGACTTAGAAAAAGCTGGATATTTGCAAACTAAGGAAGTCGCAGTTTCTAAGGATCCTGCTAATCCTAAAAAGCTAATCGCTGTCAGTCCTAAATGTACTCATGCAGGCTGTGATGTCACCTGGATACCTGGCGAGAAAAAATACAACTGCCCTTGCCATGATTCGCAGTTCGCAGCAGATGGAAAAGTCTTAAAAGGTCCAGCGACAAAAGACTTAGCTATTTATCCAGCTAAGATCGTTGGTACTCAAGTCTTAGTTAAAATTTAGCAATTTACTCGCTTTTAACTAACTGTAATAATAGTACAAATTCGGTACCGCAGCTTTCGCCTGGCGGTGGACTTGTGACCTCAATTTTACCATGCATGTGAGTGACTAGTTCTTTGGCGATCGCCAGTCCCAAACCAGTTCCGGCGATACTACCTTCTGATTGAATCCCGCGATAATGACGAGTAAACAATTTGGCTAAATCTTGTGGCGGTATTCCCAGTCCAGTATCGCGAATGCAGATTTGGATCTGGGAATTTTCTTTATTTATAAGTTCGACATCAATGTCTACTTCTCCGCCTGCGGGAGTATACTTTAGGGCATTGTCGATCAGATTGCTGAGGACTTCTCGTAATGCGGCTGGATGTGCCTGCACTAATGGTAAGTTGTGGGGAATATGAGCATGAAAACTTAGATTCCTGTCCTGGGAGATCGCCTCCGCAGATATAATTAGAGGGTCGAGAACGTCTGTGAGCTGACACGATTCAATCCGAAAAGCGGCATCGGGAAGTAACAGGTTAGCATTAGATATTTGCAGATCATCTTGACTGGGTAGAATCGGTTGTAAGCTGTCTAAATCAACCTCAGCTTCCGTAATTATCGGAATATCGATCGCACCTTCTAGATGAGTTAATAGCTCTTGTAATCGATCGCTTTCACGGACGATACTACTGGCAAAACCTCGATGGGGATCTTCTGGTTGTAACCGTTTGATTAATAATTTTCCAAATGTCCGAATTGCTGTTAGCGGATTGCGGAGCTGATGCAACAGATTGTGTAAGATATCTTGCTGCTGGATTTGCAGTTTCTGCTGTTGTCTGAGTTCCTGGGTTAACCACTGCTGTCTGCGATCGAGAATACCAGCCAGTGAGATCGTCTGAGCGATATGTTGAATTTCTGTCTGCTCGGATGAATTCCAGGGTAAGACCTCACGAGTGGTCACTAGCAGCCCCAAGATCGTGCCATCTGATACCAGTGGTAGAATGATCTGATGTCGTTTGTTCTGGGCATCGTCTGCCCCCCGTTCCGGTAATGTTGGTGGAGCGAGGGTGCTCACTTGACGATCCTCTTCACTGGCTAGTTGCCTGGGAGTCCGCTCTGAAAATAAACTCGACAGGCGATGAGTATTTACAGCAGTTGTCCCAATCGGCATCTGTTCTAAAATTTCAGCCCAGACTACCTCAGTTTCAGGATAAACCACTACTGGCAATAGCTTTGACTCGCCACCAGTTGCTAGCTCCTCTGTGATATACACAACACTAATGTTCGCACCCAAGCCTTCCGCCAACAGTCGTAACTGCGCGCGACACAAAGCCATGAATTCGGAACTAGCAGCGGTAGACAAAATCTTTGATTAGAGTTTCATGAGCTTACTCAACCATTTTGGCATGAGTTTAGTGGTTTAGTGGTTTAGTTGCTAGTGGTTTAGTTAATTGAGGGACGCAAGCGTCCTTTCCGATCCGAACTCAAAGCTAAACCACTAAACCGCTAAACCACTAAACCACTAAATTAAGATTTGTTGCGAATATTAAAATTTTGTCAAGCTCTTGGGGGCTAAATAGACATCTGAATTTTAGTTTTTCTTCATATTGCTGGCTTTGAGCAGATTAGAGCGGTATTTACGTGGGGGTTGAGTTTTTGGGATAGAGCGGGTAAGATAGCGACGGCTTTTGTAACAGACATTACATCTGTCTGCACCAGAGAGGAGGTAAGGCGGTTGGCTAGAAGACGTAAACGGAAAAGTCGGAGACGGCAAGAAGGGCGGAGAATTTTGGAACAGGTGCCACAGTTCAGCATTGAAAGTGGCGAAGATAAACCTGTGACTGCTGCGCGAAATTACATCAAGGCGGAGGGCATTACGCCACCAGCATTATTGTTGGTTAAGCGGAATGAGCATACAACAGATCGATATTTCTGGGCAGAAAAAGGACTATTCGGCGCGCAATACGTCGAAGAAAACCATTTTCTCTTTCCCAGTCTACGATCGCTAGAGCCAGAAACAGAAAGTCAGCAATTAGTAACTGTTGGTAGCAGTACTTACTAATTAAACTGACTGACTAGGCAAAGTTTTAACTTTTGACAACTAAGCACCCAAATACAGTAGTATTTTGAGTGCTTTTTTATTTTATCAGTTAATGTGTCACTAACAGGCTTTAGGTTTTAGGTCTTAGGCTTTGATTGGAAGTTGCTCTTCTACGGTAGATAGTTGCAGTGTGGATTGAAATATTGCCAATTCATCCCGATGACCACTAATCTTGATTTTGGTGGGTAATTCATCTCCTACTGTTTCTACTTTGAGGCGAATTTGTTCGACTCGTGCCGATCCTTGCCAGTAAAACCAGCCAGCCACAGGTGCCGCGATTAGTAGTACCAGAAAGACGTTGCCGACATCAGGAAATTGCATCGACAGCACTAGTGCAAGGCACATCGCCCCAATTGCGGCTAGGCTAGTCAGCAACACAGCTAAAAAGACGCTAGGACTCACGAAGCCCTCAAAGGTAATGATATCAGTATCTCGATCGACAGCCGTAATTTTGTAGGCTCGATCGCTAAAATATGCCTGGAGCTTGGGAATTAGGACTGTTTCTGGTTCACTAGTTTCTAGATTCATCTGCTCAATGCGCGGTTTCGTCGAAGCCCGAATGAAGAAAAACAATCCGATTGAGATCAGGATGGAGAGGATGAAAGTTGAGGTGAGGACGGTGTTGCTGTTCATGTGTGGGCTTGGGAACTATCGTCAATTACTTGTGGGGTAGGGCGGGTTTTGTTTTAATATTTTTAGTAATATCGGTGATTTTTAGAATGAAGCGGCGTTTTTATGCGGGGGTTTCCCCCGCATAAAAAAACGACAAGACACCCGCCCCTACGGATCTTAACGATTCTCGATCGAAACATACGGCTGCTGATGCAGACCCGTGTAAATTTGAGTAGGGCGGAAGATCCGATTGTCTTGAAGTTGTTCGTTCCAGTGGGCTAACCAGCCAGCGACTCGCGCGATGGCAAAAACGGGGGTGAATAAGTCTGATGGAATGCCCATTTTACGGTAGACTAAGCCGGAATAATAATCAACGTTGGGATAAATTCCCCTTGCGCCTAGAGACTCTTCGAGTACCTCTTCCAATTTTAGAGCCACGTCGTAGTAAGGATCGTGACCAAATTTCACAAATAGTTGTTCGGCTAAATCCTGAAGGATAATCGCGCGGGGATCTTTCACGCCTTTGTAGACACGATGTCCAAATCCCATAAACTTGTGCTTAGGATCTGCGGCTAGGCACTTCTCAACATACGGGCGGACATTGGCAACTGAGCCGATTTCTTGGAGCATGACGATCACTTCTTCATTTGCACCGCCATGTAGGGGTCCGGCGAGAGTACCGACGGATGAAGCAATTACGGTATAAGGATCTGCCAGAGTAGAGGCTGTGACTCTCGCTGAAAAGGTAGACGCATTCATCGTGTGTTCAGCATGGAGAATCAGACAGACATCCATGATCTTTGCCATCAGCGGATCTGGTTCTTTTTCTGTCAACATGTACAGAAAATTTGCGGCATAATCTAGATCGTCACGGGGTAACACCGGATTGTTACCTTTTCGCATTAGTTGAAACGCCGCTACCATCGTCGGAATTTTGGCCAGCAATCTAATGACGGCTTGACGGACATAGTGCAAATCGTGAACGGTATGACGCGAATAAAACAAGCCCAAAGCGGCTGCGGAAGCCTGCAACGCATCCATCGGATGTCCGGTTTCGGGAAAACATTTCATCATATCTTCGATCCGATATTTAATCCGGCGATGGGAATAAATATCAGCAGAAAACTCCGCAAGTTCTTGACTATTTGGTAATCTACCCCAAATTAGTAAAAATGCAGTTTCGAGAAAATTGCCCTGTTTAGCTAGTAATTGAATCGGAATACTCCGATATTCTAGAACACCTTCTTTCTCTCCTCGATCATTGATCTGGATCCCTACATAACTGATGCTCGATTTGGCAGCAGGAACTCCTTCTAATCCAGGTCTGTATTCAGGGTTGCGATCGCCTTCTGTCATAACAATTACGAATTAGTTAGTACTAGTAATGATAGCTTGTTGGGGGTCAGGGGTCAGGCTTTAGGCTTTAGCTATCAACTATCAACTATCAACTATCAACTAACCTTAAATAAGCTACCGCCAAAGCATCAGCATCCCCAACATTGCCAGGAAACAGCACAACTGGAAGATTGGGAAATTGCGGATGTGTGGGTGGGGTGACGATTGCCGAGCAGCCAGGGACGATTTGTCCCAATAATCTTGCCGTAGGCATCGCTAGACCGCGACTGAGGGTGTCATTGGACGTGATTCCACCCTTGCTTATCAAAAAACCGATATCGGCTGGTAGAGCGCGAATAATGTCCATTAGCAGAGCTGAGACTGATTCTCCAAATTCTAGTCGTGCTTTGGTACTGTCAAAGCTCAATTCTTGGCGACTGGTATAGATGGCTGGGGTGTTGCCATCTGCATGGATGCTGTTAATTTTAGCAATTGTCGCTGTCAGTAATGCTGTTCTGGCATCTGTCTCACCACTGATTAGGTGAGAGACATCAATTTCGACACCGACGATGCCATTGGCTGTGAGCAGTTGGGCGAGCTGTTCGGTGGTTTTCTGAACGTGGGAGCCGATAATGATCGCACCAGGTTTACCATCGCGGACGTATTTGGACATCTCAGTGGCGGGGATGGGTTGGGGTCCCAAGTTGGCTAGAGATGTCAGAATGCTTGCACCACTGCGGAACAGGAATTTTTTGCCTTGGCTGGCGGCGGTGAGAATATCGGCGGCAAACTGATCGAAGTCTGATTGCTGCTCTCCATCTACGACACAGCAGCGATTGCGTTCCAACTGCATGAGCTTGTCGAGGCTACCGCTCCGAACTTCTGCAAGCAAAAATTGTACCACGCGATCGGCAGGAATCTTACCACCAGTCTTTTCGGCGACGTAATCGGGGAGATAACTATGGCTGTAGCCAAAGACAGAATCGCGGGCAAATTCAGTTTTGTGGACGGGTGTTTCGACTCCATTTACCAGCAGGTAGTGAATACTATCGCGGGTAATTCTCCCGCCTTCAAAAAAAGCTGGCATCAAGAAATGAGCATCAAAGCCACCTAACTCAGCCGCAATCACATCAGTTTCGATCGGGTAGTGTCCTCGCAGGGTAGAATCCGATCGACTCACCACCAAGAAATCTGTCAGCCCAACTTCGGCAATGGCAACTTTCAAATTCTGACAAACTTCCCGCGTCACTGCGGCAGCCTGGGCTGGCTCCATTGCGCGAGTATTGGTTAAAACAAAGAAAATCGGTGCGGTATCAGTCAACCCCAGTTTCAATGTCTCCACATCCCACCGAGTCAAGAGCAGACAACTATGGACTGTCTGAGATCCAGTGGGATCGTCATCCAGGACAATGATTTTGGGCTGATTTGTCATAGTGGCTTACTGCGTAAATTTCCCTGTTTCATCAATGTAGCCAACTTGCTTGCCAATTCGTACCCAGGCAGTACTGTCGTTAAAACTAGCAACTTCATCAAAAATTGGCTTAATAGCCATTATCCCTTGTTTGTTGATAAAACCCCATTTGTCACCAACTCTAACCTTTGCCAAACTCTCACTAAAAGTCTCGACATCATCAAAACTAGGCGCAATTGCCAACTTCCCCTGATTGTCGATAAAGCCCCACTTGTCATCAAGTTTAACAGCAGCTAATCCACTTCCAAAACTGCTGACATTCTCAAATCGCATCGAGATTACTCGCTTGCCAGATCGATCTATAAAGCCCCACCTACCATCCAACTTAACAGCAGCTAATCCATCAAAAAACTCATAGGCATTATCAAAATCAGCCGCAATAATCAGCTTGCCATCAGCCTCTCTATAGCCATATTTTTCACCCACTTGAGCCACAACCAGGCTATCACCCTTACTCGCGCTCAGACTTTCCCCCGCTAGTGCCTCAGCCACATGCCAGGATTTAGGTAATCCTTCTGCCGCAGCAGGCTGATAGAAGGTATTAAACCCATTGATTGCTAGAGAGCAAATTAGGGCAACGAAAGAGCTAGTTTTCATGAGAGACTACGACATATAACTGGTTGTAGCTCTATTGTCGGAATTCAATTGAAGTTAGGCTGTGATACAGATCTCTAGCTATGAGTGCGATACCACTCGATCGTATTTTTCAGACCTTGCTCAATCTGAACCTGAGCCGTAAATCCAAAGTATTCAGTGGCTTTTTGAGTATCCAAACAGCGGCGGGGTTGACCATTTGGCTTGTCAGATTGCCAGATGATTTCACCTTGGTAATCCATGAGTTTACAGATCAAGGTAATCAAATCCTTAATCGTAATTTCATAGTTGGTACCTAAGTTTACTGGACCTGCTCGATCGTAATCAGTAGTTGCGATCGCAATGCCTCTTGCGGCATCATCAACATAGATAAACTCTCGACTAGGACTACCATCGCCCCAAACTTGAATCTGTTTATCTCCAGCAATTTGGGCTTCATGTACCTTACGAATTAGAGCTGGAATTACGTGAGAACTTTCAGGTTTAAAGTTATCAGCAGGGCCATATAAATTCACAGGTAATAGATAGATGCCATTGAATCCATACTGTTGGCGGTAGGATTGTAACTGTACTAGCAGGGCTTTTTTAGCAATACCATAAGGTGCGTTAGTTTCTTCTGGATAGCCGTTCCAGATGTCTTCTTCTTTAAATGGTACTGGTGTGAATTTTGGATAGGCACAAATTGTCCCAACACAGACAAATTTACCCACCCCAGCTTGATAAGCTGCATGGATCAGTTGGGTGCCCATCATCAAGTTGTCATAGAATAATTCGGCTGGTTTAATTTGGTTTAAACCAATGCCGCCGACATGTGCAGCCATGTGGACAATTACGTCTTGATCTTTGACTGCTGTATGGCAGTTTTCCAGTACGCGCAGGTCACAACTGGCAGATCTAGGAATGGTGATATTGGCAGAATTTGCACCGAGGGAAACGAGTTGACTGATGACTTGTTGTCCGAGGAATCCGGCTCCGCCAGTTACGAGAATTTTCTTGGTTGATAAGTCTAGTTTGGTCATTTATTCTATTAATTTAATTTTGAATATATTTGTAGGTTGGGTTGAAGAATGAAACCCAACATTTCTATGAGTGTTGCGTAGACCTACCCACCCCGCCCTATGGGCACCCCTCCAAGGAGGGGATTTTTCACGCTATCAACTATCAACTATCAATTATCAACTAACTTTAGTCGTGCATGGTTGCTAATGCTTGACGGACGATCGCAATGTCTGGTAGCGTTTCCTCTCCTGCATAATTAGGTGATTTTAATCCCAATGCATGAAGATCGGTATCAACCATTAGATGAACTAATTCTGTGAATGTAACCGTTGGTTTCCAACCCAATTTTGTTTGGGCTTTAGTAGGATCGCCAATCAATAATTCTACTTCCGCTGGACGCAAATAACGCGCATCAAATTCGACATAATCTTTCCAATTAAGATCGACATAATCGAAAGCGACTGTCAAAAATTCATGGATTGCATGAGTTTCACCAGTGGCGATGACATAATCATCTGGCGCGTCCTGTTGCAGCATTAGCCACATGGCTACCACATAGTCTTTTGCATAGCCCCAATCGCGTTTTGATTCGAGATTACCCAAGTAGAGTTTATCCTGTTGCTTCGCCACAATTCGCGCGATCGCACGGGTAATTTTGCGTGTTACAAATGTTTCGCCCCGACGCGGAGATTCATGGTTGAATAAAATCCCGTTGCAGCCGAAGATGTTGTAGGATTCGCGATAATTGATGGTTTGCCAGTGGGCGAAAAGTTTACCGCAGGCGTAGGGACTACGGGGGTAGAAGGGGGTTGTTTCTGATTGAGGGACTTCCTGCACCAAACCGTACATTTCCGACGAGCCAGCTTGATAATAGCGGACTTGAAGTTTTGTCCGCTGCTCATAGTCGCGAATTGCTTCGAGCAACCGCAGCGCACCCATTGCAACTGTATCGACGGTATATTCAGGAGCATCAAAACTCACCCGAACGTGAGACTGGGCACCAAGGTTGTAGATTTCTTGGGGTTTGGTGAGTTCCAATAGACGACGGAGAGTTACGCCGTCGGCTAAGTCGCCATAGTGGAGAAATAGTTTCGCCCCTGGAGTGTGAGGATCTTGGTACAGATGTTCGATCCGATCGGTATTGAAAGTCGATGTCCGCCGAATAATCCCATGAACTTCATAGCCTTTAGACAAGAGCAGTTCGGCTAGGTAGGAGCCATCCTGTCCGGTGATACCTGTAATCAATGCACGTTTTGTTTCAGTCATCTTAGCAGTAATCTGTTAAATCGTTAGGCTGGAGACTTTCTGTTATCATATGTCTCAATTGCTGACAAACTACCACTCATTTGCTGGTACATGCCCTCATAACTATCAACTGTCAACTGTCAACTGTCAACTGATTTCAGTATGCTCCGTTATTTTTAGTCATCACCGTTAGGAGAATTGTTTTGAACACAATTTGGAGATCCAGCCAAAAGTTACGCTCTTTGACGTAGCGAACATCGATCCTAATTCTCTCGTCATAAGGAATATCATTCCGACCAGAAACCTGCCATAATCCGGTAATCCCAGGTCTAATCGTCAAGACTCGATCGATATCTTTACCGTAGCGGATGAGTTCTTCAGGGACAAGTGGACGGGGACCAACTACACTCATTTCTCCTTTGAGGACATTAAAAAACTGAGGAAATTCGTCAAGATTAGTAATCCGTAAAAATTTGCCAATTTTGGTGATTCGAGGATCGTCTTTAAGCTTAAAATTTTCTGCAAATTCTTGCCGCAGTTGTTCCGATTGTGCCATCATTGCTTGTAGATGTAGATCGGCATTTGGAATCATTGTCCGAAACTTAATGCAGCTAAAATGTTGATGATTTTTGCCAACACGTCTTTGGATAAAGAAGACTGCCCCAGATGAAGTAATGGCAATCAGTCCAACTATGAATATATAAACTGGCGCACACAATATTAGCACCGATAGGGAGAAGACAATATCAAATGTCCGCTTGACCAGATCGCTGAATTTAAGCGTCAACTGTAGAGATATGAATTTGGACAATTTGTTGGCAACAGTTTGACTAATTTCGGTCGCTTTATTCCTCCATTTCACTCCATTCCTAATATTCCTCACGTTTTGTTGCTCCGTTCTATTAATTACACGCACTTTCAAGTCAATTTAGACTTAATCCTTTTTTGGTAGATGTCCCGATTGCCACTGTTGGGTGTAACGATCGAGTAAACTCAGATATCGCGATCGAAATACTGGGTTGGCAAAGCCTTCAGCATGGGCGCGAATCTGCTCGGCTTGAAACTGTTTTGCATAAGTTTCAAACGTGGAGATGGCAGCTACAATTGCTGCGGTAGTTTGAGTGGGAAACAGGATTCCTGTACCATAATCGGGGTGAAAGCGAATGTCCAGAACAGTTTCAGCAGCACCACCAACGCCATAAGCGATCACTGGTGTGCCACAAGCTTGAGCTTCTACTAGTACAATCCCAAAATCTTCACAAGCTGCATAGACAAATGCCTTGGCGCGAGCTAAATAATCTTGGACAACGGAATTTGGCTGGAAACCTAATATTTTGACGTTAGATTTGGCAATTTGTTGCAATTTTTTCAATTCTGTTCCCGTGCCAATCACGACGAGATTTTTACCATTTTGATTAAATGCTTCAACAATTGGGGCGACTTGTTTGTAGCCAACTAAACGGCAGACGGTGAGATAAAAATCTTCTTTGTTAGAATTGCAGGTAAATCTGTCAATATTTACTGGCGGATACACGACATCGGCATGGCGACGATAACATCGCCAAATCCTGCTGGCGGTGAAATGGGAATTGGCGATAAAGTGATCTACTCGATTGGCAGAAAGCACATCCCACTGGCGCAATTGATGCAGCAGATAGCGGGTAAATATCCCTGGCAAGCCATGCCCAAGTCGGCTTTGGTTTAAATAGTCAAAAGTCAGATCCCAGGCGTAGCGCATTGGCGTATGGGAGTAGCAGACGTGCAATTGTTGGGGAGTGGTAATAATCCCTTTGGCGACGGCATGGGCAGAGGATAAGATTACATCATAATGTCTCAGATCTAGCTGCTCGATCGCGATTGGCATTAGTGGCAAATATTTCTGGACACCACTTTTGGCTCCAGGCAAGTTTTGGAGGAAAGTTGTACCAATTTTGCGCTGATACAGATAGCTATCTGGATTGGTAGATTCAAAGTCAATCAGCGCGTACAGATCTGCATCGATAAATTCGAGAATTTCTTTGACGACTAGCTCTGAACCTCCCGTGGCTCTGGGGGTTAGCCATTCATGTACTAGTGCGTAGTTGAGATCGGGCATTGGGGCGTGGGAGAGTGGGAGTGTGGGAGCGTGGGAGTGTGGGAGTGTGGGAGTGTGGGAGTGTGGGAGAACAGAACTCTTGATTGCTAAACCACTAAACCGCTAAACCGCTAAAACACTAAAGAATGCTTTCAATCCAATGTTTAATCACCAATGCTCTCTCGAAATCTGGTTGATTGAGGTAGATTGATTGCAGGTTATTTAACATCCGAAATAGGATTTGTCGGTTGGTGACTGGTTGGAGAATTTCTGGTGGTAAAATTGGCAGATCTCGTTGATAGATATTCATCAATTTTTGGCGACAGTCTTCAGCGAATAATACTTCACCTCGATCGAATGCATCGACAAATATCTCGCTATCTTCAAAGTCGGGACGAATCAGAAAGTGCCCTGGCATCCCGATTCCCACCATTGGGAAGTCGATTCGTTTGGCTATTTCTAGATAGACTATTGCCAATGTGAGTGGAATTCCAGTCTGGAGATCGAGGACATCATTGAGGAAGCTATTTTTGGGGTTGTAGTAGTCGTGCTCGTTGCCACGGAAGTTGTGTTCTGTATATAGGTATTGATTGATAGTTTGAATAACTTTGAGCGGGTATCTGGTTTTGGGCAGTTTTTGAGCTACTTCTGTTGCCATTAGTTCTAGTATTCCCAAATATCGATCGAGATCGAGATCTGGATATTCAATCTGAGCAACGTACAATGCTGCTTTTGCTAGATTAATTTCTCGATCTGCTCGATCGATTTCAGCTAAAAATCGCGCTAGGGAATCAGTCATGGAAGAGGGGGTAGGCTGTAGAGGGTGGCGATTCGCGCTCGTCGGGTTCCCCGACGGTTTAGCGAATCAAGACAGAGGGTAGGGAAGGATGTTTAATTAAATGTGCAGATCTTTTCCCGATCCGTATTTCCACGCTTGTAAGAGTTGCTGATAACGGTATTGTTCTGCTGGTGAGAGCTGGGCGATGAGTGGTGTGAGTAGTTTACCGATCGGGTAAATCCCCGTATATGTACTGAGACTAATGTAATTAATCAGCCAGTCAACTAGCGTAATTATACCAACATGGGGGACGATCGGAATTACGGCAAGCGGGCTAGAAATTGATGTCTGAAACAGGGTGCGGGAGAGAGCAGGGAACTGCACGACATCTTGGAGGAAGGGGCGGAGAACATCATCGCCGAGGTGGTTCATTGACTGAAAGACGGCTGCTAGTAAGTTATTAATTCGATCTGGATCGACTTTTTTCCCGATACCGACACTCATTGCTCGTTGGAACATCCAGGTGACGGCGATATTGGGCTGATATGGTTGCAACAATTGAAGATCGCGATTGCTCAGAGCCTCTGCTTGCAGTGCCATTTCAATCCCATCAGTCAGGCGCGATAGGTGACGGATCAGCGAACCAAATCCACCGAAGCTAACTGGTGACTGACTACCACTACTATCACCAACCATTAATACTCGCGCCCACGGTGTTTTGAGTGGGCTATCGCGGTAGGAAGGAAAGCAGCCAAATAGACAGCGGTGGAAGTTTAGTTGGGCGAGTTCGATATTTTGATACGTCGGTAATAATCGCAGGTATTCTTCAAATAAAAATTCGAGACTAAATCTATCGGGATGAGCATCTAGGTATGTAAACAGATAAGTTGTGCGCCCATCCCGTGCGGGAAATGCTTCCCAAAAGTACTGACACTGATGCTCAATCGGCGTAATCGACGCAAAGATATCACCTGTTTTATTCTCGGTGAAACCCGACGCGCAAGTTCCCACCACCAAGCAAATGCCTTCTGGCTTGACATTACCCCGCGCCTGCGCCGCTAGGGGTGAGAAATGTCCCATTGCATCGATAAACAACTTAGCGGTTAATTGAGACTCTCCCAGCTTAACCTCCACGCCATTGGGATGAATCGTCACTCGATCGCATGAGGTATATTCAAGTAGCTTACCCCCATGCTCCAAAAACTTTGCCTTGAGCGTCGCCAGCAAATAAACCGGATCCACGCCGACATTCAAGACATCCCGCACCCAGATATCTGGCTGATTTGGGAAGGCAATTCTGGCGGGATTATACTCAGTGACGATTGCGGTAGTTAATTCTGATTCAGACAGCAGTTCCAGCTCCACCAACACTGCCAATTCTGCGCGAGAGATGTTCCACTCCTGCACTCTCCCTTTCAGCTCTCCTCGCTCAATTACCGCTACTTTCACCCCCCGCAGTTGGAGAGCCGCCGCTAGGATAATGCCTAGAGTACCACCTGCAATTACAATCTCCACATCGATGGTTTTTAAATACTCGTCGCTTGAAACCACCATTTCTCGTGATGAAATCTGTCCCTGGCGCAAATTTTGCCACATTTTATCGATCCGTTCGAGATTGGCAAAGGTATCTGCGGGAAATTGAGCGGCGGTTGTGGCAGCGATCGACATAGAATTAGAGCAGAGAATTACTCATCATGGTAAAGCATATGAATACTGAAGCTCAGTCACGACTGCTGATGAAAATCTTGATCGGTGTCGCTTGGCTCGATGGTGCCATTCAACCAGAGGAACGCCAATATCTCGCAAAAGTAGCTCAATCTCATCAACTGGATCACGATACTGAAGTTGAACCATTATTGACTGGTACGATCGCAGTTACCGCACCAGAATGCGAACAGTGGATTCAGGAATATCTCGGAGATCGATCAATTCACGATGATGACGGGCTAATCGAAGCAATTAGCGGATTAATCTACAGCGATGGCGATGTCGCCGTTGCTGAAGCAAAATTACTCGCAAATATTCAGTCAGCACCTACTCCAAAACCGCCCCTAGTCAGTAAGATTCAGCAGCTTTATAAGAAGGCTTTAGGCTTTAGGTTTTAGGCTTTAGGTGGATGGTGGTTTAGTGGTTTAGCGGTTTAGTGGTTTAGCAATCAAGAGTTCTATTCGCCTCGTTTCTCACACTCCCACACTCCCACACTCCCACACTCCCACACTCCCACACTCCATCATGACCCCATCCGTATCAAACAAGCGCGACATCCCTTCTCAGCTCCGCGATATTTTCACGAGTGAGACATTTCTCTATATCGTCAAACGATCGATCCAGGCACTGTTTACTCTTTTCTTGGCTTCGATTCTGTGTTTTGCAATTATCCAATTATCGCCAGGTAATTTCCTCGATACACTTAAACAAAATCCCAAGATTACCCAGGCGCGGATCGATGAGCTAATGTTGCAGTTTGGGTTGAGCGAGAAGAAAGATTTTGAAACTTTAGTTGGTCAATATTTTAAATGGCTGACTCAGGCAATTCAGGGCAATCTAGGCTTGAGTATGCTCTATTTTCAACCTGTATCGATTCTGATTGGGCAAAGAATTAGGGCTACATTGGAACTCGCGATCGCTTCGATTATTTTAACGTGGCTGATTGCCATTCCTTTGGGGATTATTGGCGCGGTAAATCAAAATAAATTTATTGATAAATTCTTGCGCGTACTGAGTTATACAGCCCAAGGATTTCCCAGTTTTGTGACGGCATTATCATTACTAATAGTCGCCCAAATCTGTTCGCCGCTGTTACCTGTAGGTGGCAGAACTAGTATCAATCATGGTGAGATGTCATTAATCGGTCAATTATTTGATATCCTCTGGCATATGATCTTGCCAACGATCGCGCTGACAATTACCGGATTTGCGGGACTGCAACGGATTACTCGCGGGGAATTATTAGATGTCTTGCGTCAAGACTATATTCAGACAGCTAGAGCCAAGGGTTTACCAGAGAATCGGGTGATTTATGTCCATGCACTGCGAAATGCAATCAACCCACTAGTGACGCTACTGGGGTTTGAATTTGCGAGTTTACTCAGCGGTGCTTTTATTGCTGAATTTTTCTTTAATTGGCCAGGATTGGGTAAGCTGATTCTGGCTGGGGTGACTGCAAAGGATCTGTATCTGGTAATGGGTAGTCTGATGATTGGGGCGATTATGTTGATTGTGGGTAATCTATTTGCAGATCTATTACTCAAATTTGTCGATCCACGAATTAAGTTAGCGGATCTGAAGTAGCTAATCCACTAACAACTAAATAACCTAAGTTGCTACATATATAGCAACAGGCTGTTAGGGCAAAGCTTGCATTTTTGCCACAAACAATTTGTGAGTATGCAAAACGTATGCTATCGCAGACGCTACGCATTCGCGTAGCGTCTGCGATAGCAGGGTAACACACCCTACAATAGCTCAAATTATCACCGTGCAAAGTATAGCAACTTGGGTTAGACAATCAAGATTTTGCTGTGATTGGTTAATTTACAAACATGATCTCTTCATCCGAATTGAGGGTGAGCAGCCTGTCGCCGACACCATCTTTACCATAGGTTTGGATTTTGTCAATCGAAATCAACTGATGACGGTGGCTGGTAGTGACGAGATCTAAGCTTTCGGGCGGTAGGCTCAAATGCAGCAGACTATCCGTCTTGAGTGCGAATTGCATCGCATGGGTGCCCATATTGCCAGTTTGAACAATGCGGATGTTAGATATTGGGATGCGTTTGGCATAGCCTTGGCAGGAAATTAGCAGGATTTCATCGGTATGATTGGCAGCAATGCAGCCGACGATTCGTTCTCTACCACCAACTTTCAGGGCTTGAATGCCCTGGGAAACTCTTCCCATCAGCGGGATTTGCTCGGAGGCGAGGGCGAGCCGCAGGATTCGTGCGCCGGAAGTAGCGATGATGATTTCGCGTTGGGTGGTGAGGGGGGTAATAGTGTGCAGCTTATCGTCTTCGCGGAGCTTGATGATGGTAGTGCCTCGATTGGTAAGTCCACTCAGCTCTTGCAGCAGGATCCGCTTGATTTTGCCTTGGCTACTGAGGAGTAGGATCTCGCGGAGGTCGTCGGGGGTTTCGGCGGGGGTGAGCAGAGTATAAATAATCGGTTCATCTATGTCTTGTAAAGCGGGAACTAGACTGGCGAGAATTGTACCTGAAGTATTGCCGATTGTGGGCGGAATATCCTTGATTTTGAGCGGAAAGGCTCTGCCTTCAGTTGTGATCAGGGTTAGTTCTTCATCAGTGTTAGTTTGATATGTTTTGATGACAAAATCATTCGTGTTAGAATTGAGTTTTGCACCTGTTTTACCCAGTCTTCTAATGTATCCTTGATGAGTGATTTCTAGGGTAGTAGGTTGAGTTGGTTCAGCTTCAACAATTGGAGGTGCCACAACTGGAATAATTCGGTTACGCTCTACCTTAACTTTGGTGACTAATTCTTCGCCTGTGGCTGTTTTGACAACCTTTGCAGTAACTTTAGGCGGCTCTAATTTGGTGATCTTAGTGCGGCGATCGTCAGCAAATTTTCGTTTGAGCGATCGCAAGTCTTTTTTGAGCGATTTCAACAATTCACCCCGATCTTCGAGCAGGTTATTTAGAACATTGATTTGGCTAGTTAGCTCCTGAAATTCTGTTTCTAAATTCTTCCGTTCCATCCCCGTCAAGCGTCGCATTGGCATCGCCAAAATTGCGTCCGCCTGAATCTCACTCAAGTCTAGTTCTGTCTGAAAAATCGCTTTAGCGGTGGTTCCATCTGGAGCATTGCGGAGGATATTAATTACCGCATCGAGGTTGTCTAGGGCTGTGAGTAAGCCAGAGAGGGTGTGAACTCGCTTTTGGGCTTGTTCTAGTTCGTTTCCGTACTGGCGAGTCAGGGTGATTTCGCGAAATTTGAGGAACTCCTCTAGGAGCTGTCTGAGGCTGAGTTGGCGGGGTTGTCCCTCGACAATTGCCAGCATAATTGCCCCGAAGTTGCTCTGGAGGGCTGTCTGGCGATAGAGTTGTTCGAGGACATTGGTAGAATCGGCATCGCGCTTGATCTCAATCACGACGCGCATTCCTTCTCTGTCGCTCTCGTCGCGTAAGTCAGCAATCCCTTCAATCTTGCCCCCATTAACCAAGTCGGCAATTTTTTCAATCCAGGCGGCTTTGTTTACCTGATAGGGTAGTTCGGTGACAATCAGGGAATCTCGACGTTTCTTGGATTTAGTCAGTTTAGCGCGATCGCCAGCGACTTCTACATGGGAAATTCCCCGCACGGTGATAATTCCTTTGCCCGTGCGATAGGCATCATGAATCCCTTCAATGCCCATAATCTCCCCACCTGTGGGAAAATCAGGGCCAGGGATTAGTTCCCACAGTTTAGCGTCGGGCAAATCTGGTTTATCGATTAGGGCGATCGCACCATCGAGGATTTCACCGATATGATGGGGGGGGATATTTGTTGCCATTCCCACCGCAATACCGCTACAGCCATTGATCAGCAGGATCGGCACCTGAGCGGGCAAGACTGTCGGCTCCTGCTGGGAGTTATCAAAATTTCCAGTAAAGTTAACCGTTGCCGTACTGATTTCACTCAGGAGAGCCTCATGAGCAATTGGAGCTAACCGCGTTTCGGTATACCGCATCGCCGCTGGCGGATCGTTGTCAACCGAGCCAAAATTGCCGTGTCCGCCCAGTAGTGGATAACGGGTTGAAAAGTCCTGAACGAGTCTAACTAGGGCATCATAGACCGATTGGTCGCCGTGGGGGTGATATTTGCCCAGCACATCTCCAACTACCCGCGCACATTTCCGATAGGGGCGATCTGGTGTCAATCCCAGCTCGTGCATCGCGTAAATAATCCGCCGATGCACAGGCTTCAATCCATCCCGCACATCCGGCAACGCCCGCCCCACGATCACACTCATGGCGTATTCCAGGTAAGATGTCTGCATCTCCGAATGCAGGGAAATTGGAATGATTTTTTCTGTACCCAGCAGATCCAACTGTTTTACCATGAGTTCAAATGTCTATTCCGATCGCTTTAGTTAATCCTCAGTCTGCCACAAACTGTTCGCAATCGGGCTAGAGTTTGAAATAATAATACACAGTTACTAGGATCTAGTAAGTAGTAGCTAGTGAGTTTGTGGATAGTGGATAGTGGATAGTGGATCGCAAATAAATTGGGGTACGAGTGGCTGTCAGAACACAGATGCTCTATGACTTTCCGGCACTATTCACTATTCACTATCCACTATTCACTGAATTACCCCTTACTCGGAGCCTTAGTAATAAAATCCCTAATTCTCGGTGTGAGAATCAATTTACGGGTGTCGTTGAGTAGCTTTTCGCCCCAGAGATTTTCTTTGAGGTAGGCGATATTGGCGTAGCGACTGTCAAGAACGATCGCTTTTTCGGCGGTGGTAAAGGCTTCGGCTTGTTTACCTTGGACAAATAGAGCGACAGCAATTGCTAGAGTAGGTTCGGCGGCTTTAGGATCGATCAAAAGTGCCCGCTGCCAGTTTTGGACTGCACCATTGATGTCGCCAGTTTCATAGCTAACTAAACCAATATTATTGATTGCTGGCCAGAATTTAGGATCTTTTTTAACGGCTTTTTGATATTGAGCAACTGCGTCTGAATACTTGTTTGATTTATAGTAGGCGTTACCCAAATCGAATAGGGCACTATTATTATCTGGTTTAATTTTTAGTCCAGCATTAATAGTTTCGATCGCTTGAGGATTATCACCTTTTTGAAAGTATGCCGAGCCGAGCATGAAGAGTATCTCTGGATCTTGGGGCTTAATTGCTTTAGCTTGCAGGAGCGAGTCGATCCCTTTTTGATATTTTTGAGTTTGGACATATAAGGTACCCAAAAAGAACCAGGCTTCATGATTTTGGGGTGCTAATTGAGTTGCCAATGCTACGCGAGGAATTGCCTGTTCGTATTGCTGAAATTGCACTAAACCTGCTGCTTGTCGGAGCAGGCTTTTGCTGGTGTCAGTCAGAGATTGAGGATCTTGCTTGGGACTATAGGGTAGTAGGGCTTGGCTGTAAGTTGCTGTTGGCAAACTTACAATGCCTAAACAGGCAGTAAGTAGTAATAAATAAATTTGTCTGGGCACAATAAATATAGGGTTTAGGTAGATGGGCGGAAGTCGATAGATTTTGAAAGCAGCGAATATTTTAATCTAGATTGACGATCGCTCTAGTTTTCCGGTTCCATCATAAGACAGATACTATCGAAAATTTCGACGGACTAGTTGCGTAGATCTAAGAGTACCCATGAAACGGCGTTTTTATTCAGGGGTTCCCCCTGAATAAAAAAACGACAAGACAGGGCACCCCTACAGATAACTTGTAGGGGTGCCCTTCATGGGTACCCAAAGGTTGTGGCTCATCTCACATCCGTCAAGCAAATTACGTTAGCAGGTAGAGGTTTCACTACCGATTACCTCCGGTAGACTACCACCAACGATATGACTTTTGACACTGGCAATCCTTTGAGAGGAAGAGTTAAGATAAATGTAAATAAACGTAACAGATGCTATTCGCCGATCGATCCTTTGTAAATTAAATAGCCACGAGTCCCTATGCAACTACCCCTACTCAAAAATATTAAATATCCTCTCCCTGTTGTAGTAGGTATTGCAGCAGCGACAATTGGTGTAGCCGCTCTCGGCAGTGCTGCTGTGACACAGTTTAAGTCAACTCCCAAAATCGATCTCGAACGCTACACCGTGACGGCTAAAGCTCAGGATCTGACCGATCGAATCATGGCTAGTGGTAATATTATTCCGTTTCAGACTGCCAACCTCAGCCCCAAAACATCTGGCAGAGTTGCCCGCATGTTTGTCGAGCAGGGAGATCGGGTGATCCAAGGGCAAAAAATCGCCCAGATGGAAAACGCCGAGGTTCAAGCTGCATTTGCTCAAGCTCAGGCAAATGTCCAGCAGGCACAGGCAAACTTGAGTAAAGCCAAGAATGGAACTCGTGCCGAGGAAGTCGCCCAAGCTCAAGCTAAACTCAGCCAAGCCCAAGCCAACTTGAACAAAGCCAAGAATGGCAATCGCCCTGAAGAAACTGCTCAGGTGCAGGCAAAATTAGCCCAAGCCCAAGCTAATTTTCAAATGATGAGTTCGATTGCGCCCCAGCAAATCGAACAGGCTAACGCCCAAATTTCCGCTGCTACAGCAAAGCTTAAGCTTGCTCAAGCGCAAATAGATCGGTTTCGATCGCTTAAAGAGTCAGGGGCGATCGCTCAGGATAAACTAGATACAGCCACCGCTGACTATCAGACAGCCAGAGCCAATTTGCTGGATGCTCAACAAAAACTTCAACAAGTTCGGAACAGCACTCAAGCCGAAGTGAGCAAAAGCAAAGCCACCGTCACCGAAGCTCAACAATCTCTCCGTCAATCCCAACTCGGTAGTCGATCGGAAGATGTTGCTAGTTTAGCCGCTCAAGTAGCACAAGCACAAGCAGCCTTCCAGCAGGCAAAAAATGGCTCTCGCCCTGAAGAGATTGCACAATTAACCGCCGCAGTAGCTGTTGCAAATGCTCAATTACAGTCAGCTCGATCGCAATTAGTTGATTCGACAGTTGTGGCTCCATTCGCGGGACTCATTACCCAAAGATATGCTAGCATCGGTGCATTTGTGACCCCCACTACTTCTGCTTCAACTAGTACCTCAGCAACGTCTACTTCGATTGTCGCCCTTGCCAAAGATATGGAAGTCAAAGCGAAGGTACCAGAAGTAGATATTGGTAAAATTCAAGTTGGTCAAAAAGTGGAAGTAACCGCCGATGCTTTTAGCGATAAACCCTTTCAAGGCACCGTCAGACTAGTTGCCCCAGAAGCAGTAGTCGAGCAAAACGTCACCTCATTTGAAGTGCGAATTGCCCTGGATACAGGCAAAAACATATTGCGATCGGGGATGAATGTCAATACTGTTTTTAGTGGCAAAAAAACTAGTAATGCTCTCACTGTTCCGACAACAGCGATCGGCTCGAAAAAAGGCAAAACTGGCGTGTATATTCCCGACGAAAATAACGAGCCAAAATTCAAAGAAATCAAAGTTGGCGGTACCGTCAAAGATAAGATTCAAGTCCTGGAAGGGCTTAAGTCTGGCGATCGAGTCTTCATCGATATTCCCCCAGGATTTAAAGAAAAAATGATGGGAGATAAACAATAAACAACCTGTAGGGGCTGGTGTCTTGTCGTTTTTTTATTCTGGGGGAACCCCAGAATAAAAACGCCGCTTTATGCTAGACATTTTCACGTTTACCAACAACGTTTGTGCAAACCCGCCCTGCACCACAATCTAATGATCGATCGGTCTTAATTACAATCGATTATTCAGACCCCATCCTAATTCTAGAAAGGACGGGTTCAAATGAAATTTTAGCTTCGTTTTAATCAATCTTATAAACCCGCCCCTACAGATCTATTTTTAATCATGAATCTAGTTGAAAGTCTAACTATGGCAGTCCAAACCCTCGTATCAAACAAGATGCGAAGTGGTTTGACAATGCTGGGAATTGTAATTGGGAACGCTTCCGTAATTGGCATGATCGGAGTCGGTGAAGGCACCCAAATCCTCGCCCAAGATCAGTTCAAAAATCTGGGACCAAATACATTATTTATTCTGCCTGGATCGCCCAAAGCTCAGAACATTCGTACAGGTGGTGTACCGCCAACTCTAGTCCTGAGTGATGCTAGAGCGATCGCCCGTCAAGTACCCGCTGTTGCTGGTGTAGCCCCAGTTCTGCAAAATTCGTTTGTGGTAAATTATCAAAATATCACTACTACTTCGATTATTCAAGGTGTAACTAAAGAATTTCCATCCGTCCGCAATTTTGCAGTTGATAAAGGGCGGTTTGTGACAGCTCAAGATGTCAAAGAGGACAAACAGATTGCGATCCTCGGGACTGATATTGCCCAACGATTATTTAGTAACAATAACCCATTGGGTAAACAAATTCGGATCAATAACGTTAGCTTTGAAGTAGTTGGCTTGATGGAAGCAAAAGGATCTTCCTTTGGTAGCAACCAAGATGATGCGATCTTTGTTCCAATTACGACAATGAGTAAGCGCGTAATTGGCAGAACATCACCATTTGGATTGCGACTATCCTTGATTTCTGTATCGGCAAAAAATAGTGAAAGTATGGATGCCGCTGAGTTCCAAATCACCAACCTACTCCGCCGCCGTCATAAAATTGTGAATGAAGATGATTTTACGGTGCGGAACCAAAAAGATGCTCTCCAAATCGTTGGTACAATCACTAGTGCCTTAACGCTACTGTTAGGTGCAATTGCAGGTATTTCACTCTTAGTCGGTGGCATCGGCGTAATGAACATTATGCTGGTATCTGTCACCGAACGTACCCAAGAAATCGGCTTGCGAAAAGCGATCGGTGCAACTCAAAATGATATCCTAGTTCAATTCACGATCGAAGCAATTATTCTCTCCACCGTGGGCGGGATTATCGGTACTTTAATCGGAATTGGTGGCATTGTATTGGTACGCAATTTTACCCCCATGACTACCGCCACTGTCTCACCATCTGCGATCGTTTTAGCCGTCAGTGTATCTGGTGCAATCGGTTTATTCTTTGGCGTAGTTCCGGCAAGACAAGCTGCTAGACTAGATCCGATCGAAGCTTTGAGAAGTGTTTAATTGGTGTTGGTGCGTTAGCTCTGTATTTGGTGCGTTATGCTTCTGCTAAGGCAGACGCTACGCGAACGCAGTAACGCACCCTACAATTTAACCAAGAATTCGATCGAGGCTCAATTGCAAAGTGGGAAATATAGTCGATTGGATCTGAGCATCTCCTTGAAATTCCGCTGGCTCATACCAACCTTCATCTAAAGTAAAGACAGTAATCTTCATCAGCAGTGGATCGACAATCCAATATTCGGCAATATCGAGAATGCTATACTCAGAACGTTTAGCGCGATAGTCGGTGGCTGTGGTTGATTCGCTGACGACTTCTACTACTAGTATTGGTGGAGATTCTGTAAACTCAATTACAGCTTCACGAGTTGCTAATGCGCGCCACTGTTCTGCTGGAATCACCACCAGATCGGGAATGCGGCAGGTATCCCATTTGCCGCCGCGTGGACTACGAATGCCAACTAATCCAGGTAACACAACCCAATCTAAATTTTGGCTAGCAATTTCTGTTTCTAGACTACGCTCGATTGATTTGATGATTGCGCCATGTTGTCCTGTTCCCAGACTCATGGGAATAAGTTCTCCATTAACTAATTCATAACGACGATCGCTACCATCGGTATAGTTGATGTATTCTGCAAAGGTCAGTCTATCGATCGAAATAGTCATAGCAGATCTTCACCAACTAGATTAATATCATTTTAACATTTACCCCCAGCCTAATTGCACTACCGACGTTTTGGCAAAACTAATCTCTTGCTCTCCGCATTTTCACTAGGCACGATGCGCTGTTTGAGCGATCCTGAAACGGCTTATCAAACCATCTGTCGAGCTGTCGCCACAGGTATCAATCATCTCGAAACAGCGCGAGGATATGGACAGAGCGAGACATATTTGGGATTGGCACTTCAGCGGGGGCTGACAGTGGATCGATCGCAATTGTATATTACAACTAAGCTGTTACCGACACCCGATCGAGCAGTCATGGCGCAGTGGATTGATGAATCCCTAGCACGCTTACAGCTTGACTATATCGACTGTTTGGCGATTCATGGGATTAATACCCCAGAGCATCTGAATTGGGTGACAGATGGCTGCTACCCGGCGATTGTCGATGCGATCGAGTCTGGTAAGGTCAGACACGTTGGTTTCTCCACTCACGGCAGCTTGGATCTCATTCTCGCCGCAATTGAGACAAAGTTATTTGAATTTATCAACCTGCATTATTACTACTTCTATCAAAGATTGGCTCCGGCGATCGAACTCGCAAGCAAGTATGACATGGGGATATTTATCATTTCCCCTGCGGATAAGGGGGGGAAACTTTACACTCCACCGTCAAATTTAGTTGAATTGTGTAAGCCATTAACACCCCTAGCTTTTAATTATCGGTGGTTACTTTCAGACGATCGAATCAGTACTCTCAGTCTCGGTGCGGCAAACCCTGAGGAGCTTTATCCCTCAATGGATGTAGCCGATGCTAATCATTCATTGACAAGCGTTGAGATCGGTATAATCGATCGATTAGAACGACAACTACAAACTAGTCTCGACACAGATCTTTGTAGTCAATGCCATGCCTGTTTGCCCTGTCCCGCCCAGATTAATATCCCCGAAGTATTGAGACTGCGAAATCTAGCGGTTGCTTACGACATGACTGATTATGGACAATACCGCTATCAAATGTTTGAAAATGCTGGACATTGGTTTCCAGGCATGAAGGCAAATCGTTGTAATGAATGTGGCGATTGCTTGCCACGTTGTCCGCAGGAATTGAATATTCCACAGTTGTTAACCGATGCACATGACAAATTGCATACTCGTCAGGGTAGAAGATTGTGGGATTAGTGGAACAACTGCTCATGTCTTGCTTCAATAGTGCTTAGTTGTTAATCGCCCCGCAGATCAATCGCGGGCTAATGTGAGTAAGTCCACTTAAGTGGACTTTTACTAGTAGCCCGCACTTTAGTCGCGGGTGGTTAACAACTAAGCACTATTAATGCAAGATATGAGTATACTGACTGAAAATCTCTGCATTTTACCAAATAATTAGACCATGCATTATCTCAAGTTTTATCTAATTGTTACTGCCTTTATTACAACCAACCTTTATCCATTCATCTACTCCGTCAAAAATGCCCATGCAGATCTCAAACCAACTTCACCAACTCAATCAACTATTCCCACCACTCAAGGTTTTGTCAATCAAGGCACCGAAATATTATTAAACGGCAAAACTCTAACTATTCCCTGGGGACAATGGCAAGTAGGAAATACGCTCAGATTGGGTGTCAGTGATACCGCACTCGATCGACAGATGGGCGTAGAATTATTTAGTAATAGTAACTATCAAACCCAACCAGTTGATTGGTATGCTACCCAACGATCGTCAATTACTCTCAAAGCTAAATTGAGCAAGCAATATCGCTATCTCGACATCACCGAACTCGCCAAAAGTAGCGGCTGGCAATGGCAATTAATTAGCGGTAAACTCCAGCTTAATACTCCCGCAACTAGAGTAACTAATGTTCAGCGTCAAACCATTCCCAAAAACGGCAAAATTGCTGTCACACTAGACAGAGCTACGCCCTGGAAACTGAGCCAGACACCAACAGAAGGCTACCTAACGATCGAAGCGAATGCCGATCCTAGTTTACTCGCGCAACTTAACATTCCCCCGATCGTCGATCCAGCTAATATCGATCCAGACGACGATCCAACTGCACAGAAATTAGAATATAAAGTCACAAGTAATAATAATCAAACAATTATCCAATTTCCGATCATTAAAGGACAACGAGCTAGGGCAAAATTATTATCACCAACTAATCTAGAAGTTAGTATTAATCCCAACTTGGCAATGATACCCGATCGAGACATAAATTGGGCACCAGGATTGAAATGGCGACAAAAGTGGGTGAGATTGGGAGCCAATAATTTCCCTGTTAGTTATCTCGAAATCGATCCGCGTCAAAAGGGGATTAAACTTCGACCAATCCTGCCCCAAGAACCAAATCTAGTCGGTAGTAATCACTTGGTCAAATTTGCCCCGCTTACCCCCATTGCCGCTGCAATTAATGGTGGCTATTTTAACCGCAATAATCGGATGCCATTGGGCGCAATTAAACGCGATGGAAAATGGTTATCTAGTCCTATTCTAAATCGCGGTGCGATCGGCTGGAACGACAAAGGCAAAATGCAGATTGCCCGCCCCCAACTCCAAGAAACTATCAACACACCCAAAAATGAGCAATTGCCAATTCTCGCCCTCAATAGTGCCTACGTCCAAACCGGAATTGGTCGCTACACCGCAGACTGGGGCAAAACCTACACCCCAATTCAAACCGATGAACTAATCGTGACTGTGATCCAGGATAAAGTCACCCAAATCACCCCAGGTAATGCGGTTGGCAGCGTTAACATTCCCATTCCTACAAATGGTTATTTACTAGCCCTGCGCGGTCAGCCAGAGCTATCTGGGAGCATTCCCATCGGGACAGCCATCACCCTCAAGCAGCAGATTACGCCAACGGAAATTGATAGCTATGCCCAGATTATGGGTGCTGGGCCGTGGTTAGTCCAATCGGGAAAGATCGTCCTCGATGCCAAAAGTGAAAACTTCGGCGCAGCCTTTGGTAAAGAATCCGCCGTCCGCAGTGCGATCGCCAACACCCCTACTGGTAATATGATCCTCGTCGCCGTCCACAATCGCGCAGGCGGCAAAGGCCCAACCCTGACCGAAATGGCGCAACTGATGCAGCAAATGGGCACCGTAGACGCACTCAATCTCGACGGCGGTAGCTCCACCAGTCTATACCTTGGCGGGCAACTAGTCGATCGAGCCTCAGCCACTGCCGCACGAGTCCACAATGCAATTGGCATCTCGTTGGCGGAGCCTTTCCCTGGGAGAATCGAACCCTAATCTACCAATAAAAATGGCGATAGTTAGCACTCTAACTACCGCCATTTCAGTTTAAACCCCGATTTCCCTTCGTAATGAGTGCAAATGAGAGCAACACTACTAACAAGAATACTTTTGAACGTTGATTGCTGATTTAACTAGCACAAGTCAACGTCTATGTCCTAAATATAACTGCTCTAATCTCGATCGACCTCAGCCATTTTGCTAGGAATCAAAGAACAATTGTTACAAGCATATGTAAGTATTGGTAGATCGACTCATCCCTTGCACCAATACATACAGACTAATTATCCGCGTAATCTCTCACTCCCGCGCCCCCATATCCCCACACCAAAATTCTCTTTCCCCCAATGTCGATCTTTCCATCCCGACGGGGAAATATAAGTACAGGACATAGATTAATTATGAACTATCAATTTTTAAGTCCCACCCCCACCTTTGTCCACTAGCCATGAGTTCGAGCCATGAATCAAGGTTCTAGCAGCGTTGCTGATACCGAAAGAACGTTAAATCCCATCAAGTTGTTAGAGCAATTAGCGACTTCCCAAGCAAAAGGTTGTTTACGCATTACGTCCAATGATGTGGTGTGGCTACTTTACTTTTACGAGGGTAAGCTATTTTATGCCAATCATTCCCTTGAACCGATCGAGCGGCTCGAACAACATCTGCGGCGGATTAGTCCAATTGTCTTAGCCAATCAGGTTTACACCGATTTGCGGGAGCAGTTGAAAGAGGCAAATTTAGAGGCTACTTATCCAAGTTTGGATTACCAGGCAATCCGCTGGTTGATCGCTCAGGGACATATTTCTGAACAGACGGCGGGTACATTAGTCAAGAGTATTACCAAAGAGGTACTTCAGTCTTATCTGTTAGTTACTACAGGTACTAGCGAATTGATAGCGCGAGAAACAGCTTTCCCCATTTGGTGGAGCGGCAATTTCTTGTTTGTGACGAAAGAATGTCAGACAGAATTGCAAGCTTGGCAAGCATTGCAACCAGCAATTCAATCGCCTTATCAACGCCCTTATCTGATGAATGTCGAGCATCCATTGCTCACAGCAGATGTCAAGGCAAAGTTGAGCAAGATTTTGATTGGGTTTAGTTTTAGGCAGTTGTCGTTGCTACTCAAACAAGATGAGTTGACAGTTGCCAATAATCTGTATCGATTGATTAGTAATCAAATTGTGGGATTGCGTCCAGCACAGCCACCATTCGATCGATTACACAAGCTGTATGCAGCGGGAATGGACAAAGATCGATTTGACGAGAAAACCCAATCAGTCACCGATACTCTCGCAGCAGTCAATCCTGATAATAATAATTCAGGGACAACGGGAGATCTGATCGAACAAGCTACTTACAAGATTGCTTGTGTGGATGATAGTCCAACGATTTTACGCGAAATCAATCGCTTTTTGGATGGGGATAGTTTCAAGGTATTTCCGATCGTTGATTCGGGTACAGCCTTGATGAAAATCATTCGGATCAATCCTGACATTATTTTATTAGATGTGGGAATGCCAACGATCGATGGTTATAAGTTGTGTTCGATGTTGCGGAAACATCCAGCTTTTAAAAAGACCCCAATCGTGATGGTAACTGGGAATACAGGCATCATCGATCGGGCTAAAGCAAAGATGGCTGGCTCGACGGACTATATGACTAAACCGTTTACCCAATCAGGTTTGATCGAAATGGTATCCAGTCATTTGATGACAGATAATAATTAATTGATAATTGATAATTATTAATTAGGATTTTCAGATGAAGGGTTAAACCTTTGCGCTTTGCTAATAATTTAGGATAGATAAAACAAAATGGTTAAGATTTTAGTGGTTGAAGATACGCCGTCAGAGATGAAGCTGATGACACTTTATCTCAAAGATAATGGATATTTAGTCGTCTCGGCTGATAATGCCAAAGATGGTTTAAGTTTAGTAGATAAAGAAAAGCCTGATGTCGTAATCACCGATGTCGTGATGGAAGGAATGAACGGTTTTGAATTTTGTCGGACACTAAAAAAGAATCCTGATACATCAAAAATCCCAGTAATTGCCTGCACTTCTCGCGATCAAGATCTCGATAAATTATGGGGCAAAAAACAGGGCGTAGATGTCTATGTCACCAAACCATATTCTCAAGATGACATTATCAATGCGGTTAAATCAGTTTCTAATTAGTGGTTTAGTTATTAGTTGTTAGTTTCTAGCCATTTAATTAGTGGTTTAGTTGCTAGTTGTTAGTTCTTCGCTATTGCTAATTAGTTATTAGTTGTTGTTTTAATTGCTAAACCACTAAACCACTAAACCACTAAATCATGAGTACCCTAACCCCAACCAAAAGACCAACCAAAACCACTGGTGAGATGTTTTTGCGAGTTCAGCTCGATCGACAAACCACCGCTGTGGTACCGATGTTGCAAACTCAAGAAGCGATCGTATTGCCTGCAAGCAGAGTCTCAGTAGTCCCCAATCTGCCGTCTCCCGTCATGGGTTTATTCAACCGTCGCAGTAGCCTGTTGTGGCTGGTGGATTTGCCAGAGATTCTGGGACTGGAACCGATCGATCGGCACGCTCAGAGTTATGATATCGCACTGCTGAAGGTCGGGCAAACACCGCTGGCTGTCGCAGTTCGATCGATCCTGGGGGTCACTAGGTTTGCAAAGGATGAAATCTCTTCACCAATTGGCAGTTTCAATCCCGCTTTTACGCCTTATCTCAACGGCTGGATCTTGCGAAATCAGGAGCTGGTATTGGTACTGGATCCTGAAGCGATCGTCAATGCCAATGTGTTGGCTGGTTAAATTACTGCGGAGATTTACCCACCCCGCCCTACGGGCACCCCTCCAAGGAGGGGATTTAACTCCGAACTCCCCGCTCCTAAAACAATTATAAAAAATACAGCATCTACTTTATGAATCAGTTTAACCAATCAACTCAATTTACCACTCCTAACGTCGCTGAATTAGCAGTTAACGCACCTAGATCCACTTCCAAGTGGAGTAGACTGAGCCTCAAAACTAAGGGCACACTGTTAGCTACCTTGCTCGGACTGGCACCACTAGTGGCAATTGGGGGACTGAGCTACTCCCAGATTAATAACGCCCTCAAAGAATCAACAGCTAAGATTCAGCAGGATCGGGCTACAGAGATTGCCGATAAATTTAATCGGTTTATTTTTGAGCGAAATGGAGATGTGGAAGTACTGGCATCACAACCAATTTTTGCTAACCCTAAACTATCGGCAACAGTACCTGTAGAGTCCAAGAACCAACTTTTGGATCAATACGTCGCTAGCTATCAGATCTATGACAGTATCATGGTCTTCGACCTCAAAGGTAATCCCCTTGCTCAGAATAAAGGTAAAGCAGCATCCAATCACCTCGATCGCAAATACTTTCAGGATGTGCTCAAAACTGGCAAAACGGTAATTTCCGACCCAGAAATCTCTAAAAGTAGTGGCAAGATGGTGATCCATTTTGCAGCACCAGTTAAAGATACCGTCAGTGGTCAAATTGTCGGTGTAGTCCGCACCAGAGCACCAATCGAACGACTAGAAGCAGCCCTAAAAAGTTTTGGCTCGAACACACAGGCTTATCATATTCTCGATCGAGGTACCAATAAGGTATTCATCAGTTCCAACGGTGAATATGAAGACAAGGCTCCAGGGGCAGATATCAATGCAGCAGTGCAACAGGGGGGATTAGTTACCCACCAAGGTTCAAATCAAGTCGATCTACTGACTGCGGCACCATTTGCCAAACTTGAAGGGATGAACCAACTGCCGTGGGTAGCGGTAGCCTCGATCGAGGAAAAAGCAGCTTATGATACCTTGAGTGGACTGCTGCTGACTATTTTAGCCGGAGCTGGTTTGACAGCGTTAGCGACAGTAGCACTAGCGACTATTTTAGCCGATCGAGCCACCCGACCAATTGATGCAGCAGCTAGAGCGGTAGAACGAATTGGGCAAGGGGACTTCAATCGCCGGATTGAAGTCAGTAGTGAAGATGAAATGGGTAAATTGGGTGACAACATCAACTTGATGGCTGGTCAAATTCAAGGACTCTTGAACGAACAGTCCGAGCAAACCAAGCGGACAGAACTATACGCCGAAATCTCACGAGCGCGGACAACTGAAGATCTAGAAACACCACTATCCCAAATTCTAATTGAAGCGCGGGAAATTATTAAAGCCGATCGATTAGTAGTTTACCGTTTTATGGCAGACAATCGCGGTTATATTGCGGGAGAATCATTTGGTTCTGGTGGTAGCAGTGCAATGGCGGAGCAGGTCAACGATCCCTGTATCCCTGAAGAACTGCTGACTGCCTATGCCAAAGGGCGAATTATTGCCAATGATAGTGTGATTGAAAGCAACTATCATCCCGACCACAAAGCTCTATTAACTCGCCTCAATATCAAGTCAAATCTGATTGTACCGATCGTCCAAAACGGTAACTTACTAGGATTACTAGTTGCTCACCACTGTAAACAAGCTCATGCTTGGCAAGAATGGGAAAGCATCTACATGACCAAGTTTGCTGAACAAATCGGGATTTCACTCAGTGGTTTCACGATCTCCGAGCGGGGACAGCTTGATGCTGCCAAACAGAGAGACAAAGCGGTACGGGAGCAGTTACTATCGAGTATTTCTCGTGCTCAAACCACCCAAGAAATGGCGACACCTTTAGCTTACATCCTCGAAGAAGCGCGAACAAAACTCGGAGCCGATCGAGTTGCTATTTATCGGTTTTTTCCTGGCTACGATGGTCATATCGTGGGGGAAGCAGCTTTACCAGGCGTAGTGAGTGCTTTTGGGGAGCGGTTGGAAAATGCGGTGATGGATCGAGAGGTCATTGATGGTTATCGCACGGGTGTTGCTATTGCGACTGATGACGTGACGGCTGGTGACTATCCAGTGGAGCGTCAGCAACTATTTAGCAAGCTGCAAGTTAAGTCCAACTTGGTTGTGCCAATTCTGCAAGGTAACAACTTGCTGGGACTAATGGTTGCTCATCACTGCAAAAAAATTCATCAGTGGCAGGAAGCAGAAGTCAATTACTTCACTGAATTTGCCACACCAATCGCTAGTTGCCTGGGTGGTTTCGCCGCAACTGAGCGGAGTCAGTATGAAGCTGAAGCATCTAGTAAGCGGGCAGATACAGCCAAGCAAGAGAACGAAAACCGTCAGAAAGAACTGTTCCGGTTATTGACTGAAATTGAAGGCGCGTCCGATGGTGACTTGACAGTTCGATCGGAAATCAGTGACGGTGAAATTGCGATCGTCGGTGACTTCTTCAACTCGATTATTGAAAGTCTCCGGGACATCGTTACCACCGTAAAAACTGCCGCTGGTAAAGTAAACGGCTCAGTCGGTGAAAACGAATCAGATGTCCGACTGCTCACTGATGCAGCAACCAAGCAAGCTGACAAGATTCAACAGACTCTGAGCAAGCTGGAAAAAGTAACGATCTCGATCGAATCAGTGGCAACAGATGCCCGTCTAGCCGCGAATGTCGCGACATCAGCAGCATCCACTGCCGAAGTTGGGGGTCAAGCAATGGAGCGGACAGTGCAAAGTATCCTGCAACTGCGGGAAACGATCGCTGAAACAGCCAAGAAGGTAAAACGTCTGGGTGAATCCTCCCAACAGATTTCCAAAGTAACTGGACTGATCGACCAAATCGCCCTCCAAACCAACTTACTCGCAATCAACGCAAGTATCGAGGCAGCTCGTGCTGGTGAAGAAGGACGTGGGTTCGCAGTCGTAGCCGAAGAAGTCGGGGAACTAGCCGCCCAATCAGCCGCAGCAACCAAAGAAATCGAAAAAATCGTCGAAAACATTCAACGAGAAACCAGTGCGGTAGCTCAAGCAATGGAGCTGAGTACCACTCAGGTAGTCGAAGGTACCCAATCTGTCGAACAAACCAAAACCAGTTTGAAACAGATTATCGAACTCTCCAATCAAATGGATGCGTTCCTCAAATCGATCTCCACCGCCACCATCGACCAAGTAGAAACCTCCCAAGCAGTGAAGGTAGACATGGCAGCAGTCGCCCTGATTTCCGAGCAGACCTCCGACTCCTCCAAGCAAGTATCCACATCACTCCAAGCAACGGTAACTATTGCCCAAGCACTACAGGCTTCGGTAGGTAAGTTTAAAGTTGATGACCGGAATTAGTGGTTTAGTGGTTTAGTGGTTTAGTGGTCTAGCTTGGAGTTGGGACGCAAGCGTCCTCCTATTGCTTATTCACTAAACCACTAAACCACTATTCACTAAACCACTACCCCCTCCAGAAAGCCTTCCCAAACCCTAACCCTAGATGATTACCTCAGATCAAGAACAACAAGTCAAACTCCAATTTTTGGACGAAGCGACGGATTATTTGGATACCCTCGAATCGGGGCTGCTGGGACTGGGTACTGGTGCAGTGGCTGACAAGCAGCTAGATGGACTCCTGCGGGCAGCCCACTCGATTAAGGGTGGTGCGGCGATGATGGGTTACAAGACACTTGCGGGTCTTGGGCACCATCTGGAGGATTATTTCAAGATTATCCAGTACGGCAAGGCGGCTGCGCCTGATGCTCAGATCGAGCAACTAATGCTGGCAACGGTTGATAAGTTGCGGCAGATTGTCGCTCTCAATCGTCAGGGCAAAGATGCTGATACGGCATGGCTGGAAGAATGGGTCAATCCTCTGTTTGCTCAACTCCGCGACAGATTGGGCGAGTTCAATCCCGAAGATGAAGCTAATATGTTGGCTTCAGAATCCGGTGAGGATATTCTTGGCTTCATGTTTGAAACTGAAGTCGAACGATCGCTCACCCAGCTCGAAGAAGCTGGCGATGGCGACAGTTCTACTAGTCTCTTTGATGAATTAATCGTTACGGGCGAGGAATTGGGCGGTCTAGCTGAAATGCTAGAATTGCCTGCCCTGGCGACCTTGTGCCAGTCAGTCCAGCAGCATTTGACTGCCCAACCCCATCGAGTTAGGGAAATTGCCGCTTTAGCAATTGCCGGATGGCGACGCACTCAAGCACTGGTAATGATCGGTCAACTTGGCAATCTCCCTGAAGAAATCGAACTCCCAGGTTCGGGAATTATTAGTATCAAGGAATCACAAGAGATCCCTGAAAGCTACCAAGCTGACACGCCAGGATTTAATTTCAATGAAGCTGAGACACTCCCTGGCTGGGGTGATGATTTCAATGTCAATGAAGCCGCAGTAGTTGCTATTAGTGAAGCCGAAACAATTCCTGAATGGAGTAATATCAATCTCGATGAAATCGACCCCAATCAGAACCGTGAGCTAGTAGATCTTCAGGACTTCTCTGTCGATCCACCCCTCACCATTGCCGATTTAGGTGGTGAACAATTGGCTGATTCAGTCCAGTTTGGCGCACATTCAGGTGCTGATAATTTCAACACCCTTGCCGATCCTTTTGCTGAATTTACTAGCTCAGTTCCACCAGCTTTCTCCACGATTACCGCCAGCGACGAACTAGAAGCAATAGAGCTAGAAGAATTAGACACTAAAGAACACGGCGTAGAGTCGATTAGCCAAGATTCTGTGGCGATTGATGAGGAATCACCAGAAATCGTCGATGCCTTTGAAATGCTCGATCTCAGCGGCGATCTGTCCTTTGATAGTGATATCCCCGAACTGTTCTCCGAACTATCTGGATTCCTCCCTGATGTTGCTCAAAAAGATGTCTCCTCGGCAGTTTTCAATATTCCGTCTAAACCAAAGGTCGATTATCTGGCTCAGGAAGCCGCAGATCTCCTCAGTGCCCTCGATGCAGCCCCAGAGGTAATTGACGAGTCACACCATCACAATTCCGACAATCAGGGCGCGGCTAGCTCCAATCCTACCGTCCAAGTGGTCGAGCAAACAATTCGCGTTGCCACCAAGCAGTTAGAAGAAATTGGGGACTTATTTGGCGAACTGACGATCGATCGCAATGGTCTCAATCTCCACCTCCAGGGACTCCGCCAACTGGTGATCAATCTCCAGCTCAAAGTCAGGCAGCTAGAGCAATCCAACTTCAATCTCAGCGAAGCCTATGCAGCATCAGCCGTTGATAAGCAAGATCCCACCGCTCAGAGCTTCCAGGCTAATTCTAGCTTATCCAGCGAGTTTACCAGTGAACTAGATCTGCTAGAATTCGATCGATACAGTGAACTTCACGTTCTGTCTCAGGAAGTGATGGACACAACCGTCCAAATCGAAGAGCTAACCACAGATTTGGATCTCCAGCTCAACGATGCCGAGCGCACCAATCGCGACCTCAACCGCACCGCCAAGCAGCTCCAAACGGGCTTAACCCAAGTGCGGATGCGTCCGATCTCCGAGCTGTTCAATCGCTTTCCTAGAGCCATTAGGAACCTGTCGATCGAACATTCCAAACCGATCGATCTCCAGCTCAAAGGTGGTAATACCCTAATCGAGCGGAGCATCCTCGAAGCTCTCAACGATCCATTGATGCACCTCGTCCGCAACGGCTTCGATCACGGGATCGAACCAACTGATGTGCGACTCGCCAACGGCAAATCCGCCACAGGTAAAATCGAAATCAGTGCTACCTATCGGGGCAACCAAACTGTTATTTCCATCAAAGATGACGGTGGCGGTATCGATCTCGACAAAATCCGTGCCAAAGTCAAAAAGATGGGCATGGACGATAAAGAAATCGCCAAATTCAAAGACAGTGAACTAATCGATCTAATCTTTGAACCAGGCTTCAGTACTGCCGCCAAAGTCACCGATCTGTCTGGACGCGGTGTCGGGATGGACGTAGTACGAACCAATATTCGCGCCCTCCGTGGTGATATTTCCGTCGATACCAAACTCGGTCAAGGCAGTACATTTACAATCACCGTTCCGTTCACTCTCTCCGTTGTCCGCGTTCTCCTGGTCGAAGTCAATGGACTCTGGCTGGCGATTTCTAGCAACATTGTCGAAGAAATCATCCTGCTCAGACCGGAAAATATCATCAGCACCGCTGGTCAAAAAATGCTCCAGTGGGACGACTTCACCGTAAGGTTGATTCAACCAAATCAATACTTGCACCTGCCTGAATTTACCACCCAACTAGCTACCGCCAGCGTCCCCACCATCGACTGTCCCACAGTCCTAATGATCGACCAAGGACAAGATGTCGTCGCCCTCCAAATTGATAAATTCTGGGGCGAACAAGAAGTCACCATTCGCCAACCCCTCGGCAGCCTCAAAATGCCCCCAGGCTTTACTGGCTGTACGATCCTCGGTGATGGTCGGATTGTGCCGCTCTTGGATGCGATCGAATTTATCCGCTGGGTTGACGGTGATGTTGCTACTGCAAAAGCAGCTACTTCCACCCTCAATTTCCTCGACGACGACTCGAAAACAACGCCTACCATCGTCCAAAAGTCCCGAATCCTGATCGTCGATGACTCGATCAACGTCCGTCGCTTTGTCGCCCTCACCCTTGAAAAAGCTGGCTACCTCGTCGAGCAAGCCAAAGATGGTCAGGAAGCTGTCGAAAAGCTCCAATCAGGCATCCAAGTCCAAGCAGTGGTCTGCGATGTCGAAATGCCCCGCATGGACGGCTACGGCTTCCTCGCCACTGTCAAAGGTCTAGCTCCATACAAACACATCCCTGTCCTGATGCTCACCTCCCGCAGCGGCGACAAGCATCGCAAAATCGCCATGAACCTTGGTGCCAGCGGCTACTTCGCCAAACCGTTTAAGGAGCAGGAGTTACTTGCTACGCTGACGCAGTTTGTGAATTAGTGGTTTAGTTGTTAGTGGTTTAGTGGTTTAGTGAATAAATAGCCCCAATTTCGCAAGGAAGTTGGGGTATTTCTCTAGTGATCGATCGGATACAAGTAAGTTTGATATCATATAGTTAAATCATTTGGCAGTTAAGATGATGACTGTAAAAACCAAACTATTCTCGATCGATGAATATCACCGCTTAATCGATCTAGGCGTATTTACAACATCCGATCGGATTGAATTAATTAAGGGTCAACTAGTTGAAATGAGTCCCAAAGGAACGGCGCATTCTGTTAGCTGTAGCGTTTTATATCGAGAACTTTCTATTCTGCTCAGTAGTATTGCTGCACTGAGATGTCAAGATCCGATTACTCTGACTGACAGCGAACCTGAGCCAGATATTATCATCGCTCGTGGTCGAGAAGTTGATTATCTCGATCGTCATCCTCATCCCACAGACATTGTTGTTGCGATCGAGATATCAGATTCAACTTTGGGCTACGATCGAACAACTAAACTCAGTCTGTATGCCGAGCATAATATTAGCAACTATTGGATCGTGAATTTAGTCGATCGGCAACTTGAATCTTACAGTCAGCCTTATGAAAAACCAAATGGAGAATATGGCTACCTCAATCAGCAGATTTATGTGGCAGATCGATCGATCCAATTACCTGGAATTGAGGGAATACTATTAGAGTTAGATCGGATCTTCCCGCGCTAATATTCTTCAACTCAGCCTACAAATCTATTTCAAAATTGCATACCGCAGATCGACTTGACTCAAATCCACATCAACAAAGGAAACATCACTCAGATCCGTATTCTCAAAGATCGCGTGGTGCAACATCACGCCACGCAGATCTGCTTGCGATAAATTTGCCCCAGTGAAATTAGCCCGACTTAAGTTTGCACCCTTTAAATTAATTCCAGTCAAATCCGCATAGCGCAAGTCTGCACCGCTGAGATTTGCTTGACTCAAATTGGCACCCTGTAAATTAGCCAATCGTAAGTCTGTCTTTCGCAGAGATGCACCATGCGCGTCAATGCTTACGAGCGTGGCACGAATCAAGTTCGCCTCATTGAGATTGGCTGACATGAGACTAGCACTGTGGAGATTCGATCGCCACAACGTCGCTTTCGTCAAGACAGCCGCCGACAAGTTCGCCCGTCGTAGATTTGATCCTGATAAGTTGGCATTAGCCAAATGTGACTGGCTGAGATTAATTGCCGCTAGACAGCGTTCAGTCAGGCAAGCATCCGATAAATTAGCTAGAACAAAGTCTCGCTCTCCGTTGTCATATTGCCTTAGCAACTCATCGGTATTCATTGTCGGTTCGCTCCTAGAGACGCTGTATGTATTCGTGCGTCTTCAAAATTTTGCTGTTCGATGGTCAATCTCGATCGAACTTGTGTAATTGCCACTATTCTTTATGTTAACTATTGTAACAAAATATAGACAATCTTGCAAATATTTTGCCCATTAAGATCCAACCATTACTGCAAGAAACCCGACTGTCTTGTCGTTTTTTTATATCTCCTGACGGAGAGGCTATGCCAACGGGGGTTCCCCCCGTTGGCGTTGGCAAAGCCTGCCGTAGGCACAGCCTCTCCCCCAGGAGAATAAAAACGCCGCTTTTCCTAAAAGTCGGGTTTCTGTCTCTACCAAAAACCCCTGACCTTTGACAGTCAGGGGTTCTATATCTCTCGAAATCAAGTCAGAATTAACCGTTGATAGCAGGAGCAGTGAGTGCAACAGGAGTCGATTCACCAGCAGCTAAGTCGAGCGGGAAGTTATGTGCATTTCTTTCGTGCATTACTTCCATACCGAGGTTCGCACGGTTGATGATGTCAGCCCAGGTGTTGATACCATGTCCTTGCGCATCTACAACTGATTGGTTGAAGTTGAATCCGTTGAGGTTGAACGCCATTGTGCTTACGCCTAATGATGTGAACCAGATGCCGATTACAGGCCATGCTCCGAGTAGGAAGTGTAAGGAGCGGCTGTTGTTGAATGATGCGTATTGGAAGATGAGACGACCGAAGTAGCCGTGGGCTGCAACGATGTTGTATGTTTCTTCTTCTTGTCCGAATTTGTAACCGTAGTTTAAGGATTCTACTTCGGTTGTTTCACGAACTAGGCTGGAGGTTACGAGTGAACCGTGCATTGCTGAGAATAATGAACCGCCGAATACTCCTGCTACGCCGAGCATGTGGAATGGGTGCATTAAGATGTTGTGCTCTGCTTGGAAAACAATCATGAAGTTGAATGTTCCAGAGATGCCTAAAGGCATACCATCTGAGAATGAACCTTGTCCGATTGGGTAAATCAGGAATACTGCTGTTGCTGCTGCTACTGGTGCTGAGTATGCTACGCAGATCCAAGGGCGCATTCCGAGGCGGTATGATAGTTCCCATTCACGTCCCATGTAGCAGAAGATGCCGATGAGGAAGTGAAATACTACTAGTTGGTATGGTCCGCCGTTGTATAACCATTCGTCTAGGGAAGCTGCTTCCCAGATTGGGTAGAAGTGTAGTCCGATTGCGTTGGAGGATGGGATTACTGCGCCGGAGATGATGTTGTTTCCGAACATCAATGAACCTGCTACTGGTTCGCGGATGCCGTCGATGTCTACTGGTGGTGCTGCGATGAAGGCGATGATGAAGCAGATGGTTGCTGA